>JANLSZ010000216.1:0-56040 GCA_031362685.1 Vicinamibacteria bacterium
TTGCGCCGGTACTTCAGGATGCCGCCGAGTTCCAGACCCGAGATGCGGTCCATGATCCGTCGCCCCACGATCACCTCCTCGAGACCCGGCGTGAAGGCGCGGCCCGAGGTGAACTGGATTCCCGATCGCACCAGAAAGGCCTGCGGAGTGACGGACCTGAGCACCACGTTGGTGCGCTTCCCGTCGGCCTTTCGCGGCAGGGCCATCACCGACACCCATTCCCAGGAGGCGAGGAGCCGCCCGTCCGGCCCCGCGGCGGGCTGCACCCGCTGGAGGATCGCGTTTCGCTGATCGATCTCCACCCGCGACGTTACCTCCGAGTTGGAGCCACGGCTCACTACCATGACATTGTCTTCTCGACCGGTCCCTCGAAGCGCCGCGGCGAAGCCCTGGGACATGGCCACGAGCACCCCGAACACAGCCACCACCAGGGCGATCCCCACGATGGCCAGAAGGGCCACGGTCCAGCGTTCGCGGACGTTGCGGATGTTGTAGGCGAGGGGCAGGGCCATGACTACATAGTCCTCAGCATTTCCGTGACCCGAGCTCGATAGGCGCCCCAGGCGGGGACGAAGCCCGCGGCCAGGCCGAGGCTCAGAGCGACACCCGCGCCGAAGAGCGCCACCGAAGGCCGGAGTTCGAGATGGGAGATCCCCAGCACGGTCTGTCCGGGGGCCCCATTCATAGTCGCGATCGCCCACAGGGTTCCGCCGATGCCCAGGGCGCCGCCGGCAACGCCCATCACCAGGGCCTCGGCGAGGATCAGGCCCATCACCTGGCCGCTGCCGAAACCGACCGTCTTCAGGACCGCGATCTCCTTGCGCCTCTCGCGGACCGCCATGCTCATCGTGTTGGCGGTGACCAGGAGGATGGTGAAGCACACCGCCAGCCCGATCCCGTTCACGAGCACACCGAGGTCACCCACCATCGAGATGAAGTTTGCGGAAAAGGCGCTCTCGGTTTCCGTATAGGTCTCGTCGCCGGAGTTCTCGAACAATGTGTCGATGGCGGCCGAGATCTCGGCGCTGCGCGAGGGATCGTCGATCTCCACCATGAAGAACTGGGTCTGAGTGACGCCGCCCAGGCTCTCGCTCAGATACTTGAAGTGGAACATCATCTGGTTCGTCTCGGTGCCCGGATACTTCGCAAGGTCAGTGTCGAGGAAGCCACGGACCACGAACTCGAACGGGCCGCTCTTCTTGCGCATCCCGGGGACGAAACTCTGGAGAAAGAAGCGGTCGCCCAGCTTCCAGCCGAACTTCTCCCCGAGTTCGCGTCCGATGACGCAGCCCTGCAGGTCGTTCATGAAGTCGCGAAACTGATCGGGCGACACCATCAGCTCGGGGTTCATCGCGAAGTACGGCTCCGCCTCGACCGCGAGATTCTGGAACACCGTCGTCCAATCGGTCTCGCCTGAGGCGCCCGGGTCCGCCTTCCCTTCCTTGCGGGCCATCAGCACCCCTCCGAAAGCGGTGAGCGCCGACACCCGGGTCACGCCGGACACGGTCTGGATCTTCGGCCCGTGGGTGATGGGCACTACGCCGATGATGCTCATGGCGTTGCGGGTCACGATGCGCCTCGGGCTGCGACCCTCGATGAAGCCGTCGAGGTGGGCGAGGATGCTTTGGAGAGTGCAGAAGAGGAAGACGCACAGCGCCATGGAGATGATGGTGCTGGCCGTGCGCACCCACGTCGCGCGCAGGTGCTTGAAGACGAAGGGCAGGAACTTCACGGGCGCCTGGCTTCGTTGAGGTCTGTCGTCAATCAGGGCCTTGCCGAAGAGCAGTTGGCCGAGACGGATGTCATCGGCGCGATAGACCTCGCCCATCCCGCCCTTGCCAAGTGGGGAGACGATGCGATAGCGACCCGCGAGCAGCGTCCCGGGAGTGAAGCGCAGCGCGAAAGCCTGGCCTTGGGCCACGGTGGGATCGACGCGCGCCTCCGCAGGCTTGACCGCGGTCTCATCCGATGAGTGGTGCGCCGTGCTCGAATCACCCGTTGTCGACACTCCACCTCCCCAGGTAACGCGGGCATGATAGACGCTCGCCCGCCCGAGGCAACCGGTTCAACCCACCTTCGCACCCGCCGCGTCGTTGCGACTTCAGGCCTCTCGCACCGCTGCCGCGATGGAATGCCCGGCCGCGCACCGGGCCGGGAGCAGACCGCCCATAGCGCCAAGCACCAGGGCACACGATGCCACGATCCGGGGCGTGATGCGGAAGGCGAGCAGACAGAGGAGAACGCCGCCGAAGAGCGCCGCTGAGTCAGGACCGCACAGGTCAACGAGATCGTTTGGGGGCCTGAAGCACTCGAAAGGTGGATAGAGGATCCAGTTCACGGTCGAACGTCATGGTTGACGCAGCGCCCAGCGAGCTGTTGACGCGGCCAATGAAGGCGTCGGTGAACCCGGCCTTCGTCGTCCGACAATCCTTCAACGCCTGGCGGGCCTGGTCACCCCACTCGATGTTGAATTGCGCTGTATCCAGGATGTGGTCGATGGCGTCAGCGATTTCGGTCCGCGAATAATCGTAGGCGGAAGAGAGTACCCAGACCACCTCACACAAAACGATCGCGTTGATCATCAACGGCTCCTCGCGATTGGCCGCGGCCTCGATCTCGGCCCGGGCGCGATCGAACTGCGCTCTGTCGTCGCGCACCAGGTAGCGCACCAGGAGATTCGTGTCGAGTCCGATCATCTAGCGCGTCCGAACTTCTGGCGGACGTGGCGCGCGATCGCGTCATCCATGGCCTCGACCGACACGGCACGCCGACGGGGCCGAGAAAGCAGGCCCGCCAGCTCGCTGATGTGCCTGGTCACGGGTCTGAGGACGACGACGCCATCGTCCTGGATCACGAAACTGACACGCACCCCGGTGTCCAGCTTCAAATGGTCGCGCACGGGCTTGGGAATGGTGACCTGACCCTTGGTGGTCAAGGTGGCATCGGGCATGGTGGCCTCCTTACAATTATTATCATACCTTACTTACGTGTAATGCACATCGCACCCGCCGACCCTGGGTCAGCAGGTCACCTTCAGGAGCCGGAGGTAGGGTCGGGAGGCCCCCAGGGCTCCACTGGATCGTTCCCCTGTCTGAGCAGAATGGTATATTTTCCATATTATATGGACTTTGAGTTCGATCCCGCGAAGTCGACGTCCAACCAGCGCAAACACGGGATCGACTTCGTTGAAGCACAGTCGTTGTGGCTGGATCCGGACCGGCTCGAGATCAGGGCGCGCAGTCTGGACGAGACGCCGATACAGGTTATTGGCACGATCGGCAGGCAGGTGTGGTCGGCGTTCATCACGGTTCGAAGTGAACGCGCCCGCATCATTTCGGTAAGGCGGGCAAGAGATGAAGAAGAAGAACGGTACCTCCGCAGGTAGGGCCAGAACGGCCAGGTCGCTCGACGCGATGCACGATGCGGGCGTCAATCTGTCCGCGCAACTGGACCTTGAGAGCGCGAGGCGGCCGGGGCGCGAGGTGCAGAGGGTCAACGTGGATTTTCCGGTGGAACTCCTTCAGGAGATCGATCGTCGCGCCCGCCGCCTGGGCGTGACGCGCCAGTCGTTCATCAAGATCCGGATCGCAGACAGCCTGGAGCGCTCCTGAACTGAGCCGGATCGCGGACCGGGCTCACTGCCTTCAGGCCGGTCCCCACAGACGGATCCGGCCGTCGGCCAGAGCCACCGCGAGGTGCTCACCATCTTCGTAGAGGGCGACCCCGACGAAGGCCTCCTCGGCGGCGCCGTACAGGCTGGCCATGACCGCTTGAGAATCGAGGTCCCAGATCTGGACCACGTTGTCGAGGCCCACCACGACCAGGTGTCGGCCATCGATGAAGAAGGAGGCCGAGGTCAGCGGTTTCCGGAAGGGCCCAAGGCTTAGGGGCGGCGCGTTCGTCTCCAGGTCGAAGACCCGCAGCAGCCGATCCTGACTCGCGGCCACCAGCCGCCGCCCTTTGGGGTCGACCCGCACCAGGGTGACCGGGGCCTCGGGTCCGCGCAGGGTGGCGGTGAGGCGCGTGGTCTCCGCATCCAGTACCCGCAGGGTGCGATTGGTGTGGGCCGTCACCAGCCGTTTGCCGTCGCGAGAGAAGGCCAGCGCGGTGATGGGCGACGGCTGGCGATGCAGCACTCGGCGAGGGTCGCCGCTTCGGCAACCGCTCACCTCCCAGAGCTTGAGGTTGGTGTCCGTACCCCCCGAGACCAGTGTCCTTCCGTCCGGCGAGAAGGCCAGGCCGGAAACCATCTCCTCGTGGCGGAGCTTCACCGGCAGCTCCTCCCCCCGGGTCAGATCGAAGAGGTGAATGGCGCCGTCCACGTGGCCGGTGGCCAGCAGCTTGCCGTCGGGGGAGAAGGCGAGGCACACCGCGCGGGCGTCGTGGCCGGCGCGGCGGTGCATCTCCGTGCGCAGCACGACGAGCCGCCGCCGGGCGGCCAGGTCCCACAGGCGCACCGCGCCGTCGGTGCCGGCCAGGGCTAACACCTCCCGCACCGGCGAGAAGGCCATGGTCTGGGTGGGCGGGGGCTCGCCGAAGGTCCCAAGGTCCCGGTAGACAGCAGCGCCACGGGTGCGGACCTGAGTGACTACAGCCGCGCGAGACGGCGCGGAGGGCGCCTCGGCCGAAGCCAGACGCGCCTCGATGCCCTGCAGCAGCTTCACCACTTCCCGGCCCGAAGGCTCCACGGCCTGGGCCCGACGCGCGGCCTCCAGGGCCCGCTCCAGATCGTGCGCAGCCAGGCGGCGCTCCGCTTCCTCCAGGTTCTCCTGGTAGGACCGCCTTCGCGTCTCTTCCGAGAGGGGCGGGTCGGCGGCGGTCTGAAGACCCACGACCTTCAGCAACTCGGCCGCCATGTGAGCCAGGTCCTGGAAACGGTCGCTGGGGGACTTGGCCAGGGCTTTCGCCGCCACCTCCCACAGGCCAGCAGGCAAGCCAGGCGTTGCGTGGTCGAGCGGGGGCGGCGGCTCGTTGACGATCTGGTGGGCGAGGGCGGTGAAGGTAGGCGAGGCGAAGGGCCGGCGGCTGGCCAGTAGCTCGTATAACACGACGCCGACCGCCCACTGGTCGGCCCGGTGATCGACCCGGCCATCCGTCAGCGCTTCGGGGGCGACATAACTGGGGGTGCCCAGGACGAGGCCGGTCTGGGTCATGTGGGCATCGCCCAGCCGGGCGATGCCGAAGTCCATGATCTTCAGGCTCCCGTCGGGCAGCATCCGGATGTTTGCGGGCTTGATATCCCGGTGGATCACTCCCCGCTTGTGGGCGTAGTCGAGACCGCGGCAGATCTCGACCACGATCTTCACCTTGTCCTCGACGCTGCGAGGTATGTGAATGACCCGCGAGAGATCCTGCCCCTCGAGCAACTCCATCGCGATGAAGAGTGTGCCCTCGAAATCCCCCGCCTCGAAGACAGTGACGATGTTGGGGTGCTGGAGCCGGGCGGCGGCGCGGGCCTCCCGGAAGAAGCGCTCCCGGGCCTCCTCGCTGTCCACCGCGGCGCTGACAATGGTCTTGAGCGCCACCAGGCGGTCGAGGCCAGGATCCCGAGCCTTGTAGACCGTCCCCATTCCCCCCTGGCCCAGGCGGTCGAGGATCTCGAACTTTCCGATTCTCCGCGGCAGGGGGGCAGATTGAGCCAAGCGTCGATCATAGACGCGAGGCGACGGCCCGGCCGCTCGCGCCCCCGCGGAGAACTACTCGGCCCGCAAGGCTTCCATCGGGCGCACCCGCGTGGCCCGCACCGCGGGAACGTACACCGAGAAAAGAGAAATCAGGGTGACCAGCGCGAACACCGCCACGTAGGTCACGGGATCGAACGCGCTCACCCCGATCGCCTGATCAGTCATCAAGCAGCGCCCTGCCCAACATCGGCTTGCCGCCGAGGGAGGTGTAGGCGGAGACCACGAGCAGCGCGGCGAAGAAGCCGAGCACCGCGAAGGAACGACCAGCGTACAAGGTCGATGAGTCGAGAGTCAGCGGGGTGCGAGTGAGCGCCATGAGGGTGAACAATTGCACCGCGGAGGACAAAAGGCCAAAGCGAGTCAGGGCGAAGACAACCAAACCAGCGAAGATCGCGGCCTCGAGGGCATCGGGAAGCGGGTCGGTCAGATCCGACAAACCGGGAACACAAACCCAGAGGAACAAGAGAGCCCGCGCCGCCCAGTCCCGCCGCACCAGGGCGTGAAGCAGGTACAGCACGAAGAGCAGGGAGAGCGAATAGACGACTCCAAGACAAGGACCGAGGAGAAAGTAGTAGACCACGTGCCGGGGAGAGTCGAGGGTGGTAAGGGTGCCCAAGCCGCCCAGGGATGGCGGGCCTCCTAACAACGCCGGCAGGTCGAAAAAAAGACGCCCGTTCAATACCACTCCCAAACCGAGGAGGGTTCCGACGAGCACATCGCGGGCCAACAACGGGTCGCGAAAGCGGCCGCTCAGCAAACGGTTCCAGGAAATGAGAGTGTGCGGCCAACGCCGTCGCACCGCCGGTTCGAGGGCCATGTAAAACGACCAGACCGCGAGCGCCCCGTAACACCCCTGGCTCACGATCTGGATGACCAGCGCATATTCCATGCCTCCGAGGCTCGTGTGATCGGCGCCGAAACACTGGGCGAGCGACAGAGTTCCGAAAGTAAACAAACCAAGCCGGAAAGACCCGCGGCGGTCACCGCGTCCCGTTCGAATGTTGCGGCGTACGAGCACGATGCAGGCGCCCACGATAGGGACGATGGAAAGAAACATCACCGCGATAGCGAAGGCCAGGGCAGGCGGGTCGCCCGAGGCGCCGACGGTCGCGACGGGTGGCCGCACCCAGGGGCCAAGGACGTCGAAGAACACGGGCCGGCCTTGGTAGGCGGCGGCCTCAACGTGAACACGGACGTCGGGCTGTCCCGGGTAGACACCATCCCACGCAATCTTGCGGTCTGAGTCGGTGCGGGAGGCCCACGAAGGCGCCGACGCCTCGAGAAGAAGCGGGTCGAGGCCGGCCTCGGTCAGGAGAACCGACCAGTCGGGATCCCGCGGGGGCGCGGGAACCGCCTCGAAGGAGGGCGGCACGGCACTGAAGCCGGTGAGACGGCCTTCCATGTCGAGGACCACCGTGGCCATGCCTGGAACGGTGAGCGACGGCTCGGAGCGCGTAATCCGCCCCAACTGAGGCGGGCCCAGCCAGGGCAGCTGGGCGATCCAGCTGTTCGCCACCATTCTCAGGGGGCTTGTCCGATAGAAAAACCCAAGCGGCCCCGGTCGGGCCAGGCCGAGTTTGTTCCATCGCCCCGCGGTTTGGTCGCGTCGCTCGATATCGTCGAGAAACGCCCGGTCCAGCAGGAAGCCGTGAGCGGTGTCGGCGACGTCCGCCTGGTGACCGATGCGGCTCAGCACCTCCCGGGCGCGCGCAGCAAGCACCTCAGGCGATTTTGCATTTGGTAAGTGTCGAAACAGCGCCGCGCGTTCCGCGAGCGCGGCGATCGACAACAACGCGAGCAGGCCGACGAGCAGACTGGCCCAGGCGACCGCCGGTCGGAGATCCCCCACCTTCCCCGCCGCCGCTACCATCTCGGGGGACGGCGTTTCTCCGGCAAGGACACCCGCCTCCAACGGATCTCCGCCGGGCAACGACGCGAACACGACGCGCGCCGAAGCCGGCCGGTCCTTCGCATCGTGCGCGAGACAGCGCAGGACAACGCGTTCCAGGCCGGGATCGATGTCCCTGGCGCTGTCCGAGAGGCTCAGGGCGGTGGCCTGGGCGTGGAGCGCACGCAGCTCGTCGACCGACTGGGCCTGGAACACCCGCTGCCCGGTGAGCAACTCGTGGAGCACCAGGCCGAGCGCGTACACGTCGCTGCGCAGGGATGCGCCCTCGCCCCTAAGTTGTTCCGGCGCCATGTACTGCGGGGTGCCCGACATGTCGGCGGCGCTTCCGCCGCCGGCCAGAGCGGCCAGACCGAAGTCGGCAATGCGCGCGCGGCCGTGACCGTCGATCATCACATTCGCGGGCTTGAGGTCACGGTGGATGATGCCCTTGTCGTGGGCGGCGGCGAGGCCCGCGCACATGCCCCGCGCGACCTCGATCGCCTTGTCCCCAGGCAGCCGGCCGATGCGGTGGAGCAACGAAGCCAGGTCCTCTCCGTCCACGTACTCCATGACCAGGAAGTGATGGCCCTCGGCTTCCGCGATGTCGTAAAGCCGGCAGACATTCGGATGCGAGATCTGGCGGCCGACCCGCACTTCGTCGACCAGGCGCTCGATCCGGCCAGCGTCCGCGGCGAAGGCCGCGGAAAGGAATTTCAGGGCAACCGGTTGGCCGAGACGGATGTCGTCGGCGCGATAGACCTCGCCCAGTCCGCCCTTGCCCAGCGGGGAGACGATCCGATAGCGGCCCGCGAGCAGTGTCCCGGGGGTGAAGCGAACCGTGGGATCGACGCGCGCCTCCGCGGGTTTGACCGCGGTCTCATCCGATGAGTGGTGCGCCTTGCTTGAATCCCCGGTCGAAGACATTCAACCTCCAGGCGGCAAAGCGAGAGCATACCGCCCAAAGATCCGGGAGCACGGGTGGGCCGGGGAGCGCTCCTACTCCGCCCGCAAGGCTTCCATCGGGCGCACCCGGGTCGCCCGCTTAGCGGGAACGTACACGGAGAAGAGCGAGATCACAGTGACGAGCCCGAACACCGCCACGTAGGTCACGGGATCGAGCGCGCTGACTCCGAACAGAATGCTGGCGATGCCGTCGCGGCCAACCGTGGCGATGGCCAGAGCGATGGCGAGACCGAGCGAAAGACCGAGCGCCACCTGACGGGCGCCCTGCTTGAGCACCATGGTCAGGATGCCCGAGGCCCCGGCTCCCAGAGCCATGCGTACTCCGAACTCCACCGTCCTCTGGCTGACCGAGAACGACATGACCCCGTAGATTCCCACCGCGGCGAGGATGATGGCCACGAGGCCAAGGGCGGAGAACAAAGTCGCGATGATCTGATTGACCGCGACCGCGCCGTCGAGGTTGAACTTCGGGGTGGCCGCGAAATAGAGAGGAAGGTTCGGGTCGACCTTGCGCACTTCACGCCGCAGATCGGGAAGAATCGCCTGGGCGCTCTGACCGCCGCGCGGCTTCACGATGACGGTGGCGAACTGGTTCGCGAGCGGTTCGGGGGCGGCGGGGCCGGAGGGCACGGAATAGAACGGGACATAGAAGCCGCTGTCCTCGACGTTCCGGTTGTTGAAGGGCGGGGACATCCGCACCGTGCTGACCACACCCACGATGGTTCGCCACGGACCGAACTGCCGCGTGCTTCCGTCGCCGGTGCGGAACCGCCGGCCGAGGGCGCTCTCGTTGCCAAAATGCTTTCGCGCGAACAGCGCGTTCACCACCGCCACCGGCGCCTTCGAATCAAGGTCGGCATCGTCGAAGTCGCGGCCCTCGAGAACCTTCTGCCCGAGGACATTGAAGAAGCCGGGCGAGACCTGTTCGAAGTTGACGTTCGGGCGATCCCCCTTGGCGTTGTAGGTCTTCCCTTCGATCTCGATGGGGCCGTTGCCCGAGAACACCATCTGGAACCGGCTGGTCAAGGCGACGCTCTCGAACTGCGGCGAACTGCGCAGGGTGGTAAGCAGCCGGTCGAAGAAGACCTTCCGGGCCGCGGGGGTCGGATAGTCGCCGTCCATCAGGCCCATGCGGGCGGACATGATGCCCGAGGTGTCGTAGCCGTAGTCGATGGTCTGCTGGTTCACGATCGAACGCACCTGAAGAACCGAACCGATGAGGAGGATGCAGGTGATGGCGATCTGGAAGACCACGAGGCCGCGAGTCAGCAGGCTGACGCTCCGCGAGCTGTTGCCGCGCCCGCTGTCCTTGAGGGTCGAAGCAGAGTCCGTGCGCGACGACATCAGCGCCGGCATCAGGCCGGACACCATCGCCGCCATCACGGTCGAGGCCACCGCGACGAGCAGGGCGAGCCGGTCGATCTCGAAGACCATCCAGCGGGGGGGGCCGTTCTGCTGAGAGCGGAACGTGGCGGAAAGCCAGTCGACGGAGAAGTAGGCGAGGCCGATCCCGATCACGGCGCCGAGCGTCGCCACCAGCAGGCTCTCGGTGAGCATCTGGCGGATGAGGCGGATGCGGGTGGCGCCGAGGGAAGACCGGACGGCCAGTTCCTTGAGCCTGATGGTGGCCCGCGCGAACTGCATGTTCATGACATTGACGCAGGCGATGAGCAACACGCCGGCCCCGAAGGCCAGCATGGTCAGGAGCATGCCGCGAATGGGCGTGGGCGTGAAGGTCTTGATCAACGGCTGGATCTGGGCTTCGTTGAACTGCTTGTTGGTATCCGGATAGGCGGCCGCGAAACGCTTCGCGAAACCCGCAAACTCCGCCTGGGCCTGGGCGAGCGGGACATCCTTCTTTATGAGGCCGAGGACCGCGGGGCTGTTGGCCTGGGGATCGTTCCTGGCCTTGACCGGAAACTCACTGTAGAGCGGAATCCACATCTCCTCATTGACCGGAAAGCTGAACCCCTGGGGCATCACGCCGATGATGGTGGCCGGCTTCCCATTCAGTCGGACGTCCTTGCCCACGTTGTTCTGGGCGCCGCCGAAGTCGCGCTGCCAGAGGCCGTGGCTCAAGAGCAGAACTTTCGGGGCGCCCGGCTGGTTGTCCTCGGCGGTGAAATCGCGGCCCATGATGGGCTGGACGCCGAGGATGCGGAGGAAGTCCTCGGTCATGTACGCACCGGTGTACCGCCGCGGATCACCGTCCACGGTGAGGTTTACCGTCGACCCGTTCAGGTACGCGGCCATCATCTCGAAGGACTTCTGTTCCTTCCGGAACTCCTCGAAGTCCATCGCAAAGACCTGGTTGTTCGCGCCGAAAGGGGACTGGGTCGTGGGATCGATGAAGGTCACGTTGGTCAGGCGGTCCGCGTTCTTAAACCCGAAACCGCGGATCATGGTGGCGTCCACCATGGTGAACATCGTGGTCACCGCACAGATGCCGAGGGCGAGGACAAAGACGGAGAGGGCGGTGAAGCCCTTGTCTTTGACGAGGACGCGGAGCCCGATGCGAAGGTCCTGGGCGAAGGTTTCAGGAAACATGGCAAAGCCTCGTGGTCAGTTTTTTGAACGACCCGAGTTCCTCCAGGTCCGAAGGAAAGCGGTCTAAAGAGGTAAACGAGGCGCGCCAGGGAAAGGTTCCGACGGATGCAGGTCGCGGGGTGGAACCTGAGGGCTCGATGGCGCGTAGTATCCGAGCAGGGGGATGCCTTGAAGAGAAAGCGTGTATTTGCCGTCGTCGGTGTTCTCGTGGTCGTAGCGACGGCCGGGGGCGTCGCCTTCTCGCGGCGGGGTCCGAAGCCCACAATGGTGCAGGTGGCCACAGTCTCCCGGGCCGACCTGCAGGCCAAGGTCACCGCGAACGGGAAGGTCCAGGCCCAGAAGAAGGTCGACATCTCCGCCACCATCGCCGGGCAGATCACCCGCCTCGCGGTCAAGGAAGGCGAACGCGTGCGCAAGGGCCAGCTTCTGCTCCAGATCGACGCGGTGAATCCGCGCGCGGCCGCGCGCAGCACCGAGGCGGGCGTGCTCGCCCTGATGCGCGACCTCGACTCCTCCCGCGCCCATCTTGAACAGGCGCAGGACGACTTCCGACGGGCGGAGGAAAATCACAAGGCCTTCATCATTCCCGAGGCCGAGTTCCGCCGCGCTCGGACCGCGCTCCAAAGCGCCGAAGCGGCGGTGCAGGCTTCGCAGGGACGGATTGAACAGGCGCGCGCAACTTCGGACGGGGCCCGCGACACTCTGGCCAAGACCACGGTGCTCGCCCCCATGGACGGCACGATCACGGCCCGCCGAGTTGAGGAAGGCGAAGTCGCCGTGGTCGGAGTTCTAAATCAGCCGGGGACGGTGCTCCTCACTATCTCCGACATGTCGGTGGTGGAAACCGAGATGGAGGTAGATGAAACCTCGATCCCCTCGGTGAAGGTCGCTCAGGAAGCTCGAGTGAGGATCGATGCCTACCCCAACCGCACTTTCAGCGGCGCGGTCACCGAGGTAGGCAACTCTCCCATCATCAAGACCGGCAACCAGGCCGAGGCCATCAAGTTCAAGGTGAAGATCCAGATCAAAGACCCCCCGCCGGATATCAAGCCGGGTCTGTCGGTGCAGGCCGACATCCTCACCGGCTTCCGCGCTCAGGCCCTGGTCATCCCGATTCAGGCCCTGGTCATCCGCGACATCGAGATGAAACCGGGAGAGACGCCCAAGCCCGGGGCCCCGCGCGACGAAGAGGGTGTGTATCTGATCGAGAAGGACAAGGCGCGTTTTCAGAAGGTCAAAACCGGGCTCCTGGGCGAGTTGTCGCTTGAAGTCATCGAGGGTTTGAAGGGCGGCGAAACGCTGATCAACGGGCCGTTCAAGGCGTTGCGCGAGATCAAGCCGGGAGATCCGGTGAAGATCGAAAAGGCCAAGCCGAAAGAAGGCTCTCCGAGCTGACATGTCGAAGGGAGAGTTGCTGCGCGAGGCCTTGCGCGCGATCCGCGCCCACGCCCTGCGCAGTTTCCTCACCCTTCTCGGAATCATCATCGGGGTGGGGACCCTGGTGGGGGTGGTCTCGGTCATCACCGGCCTCAATACTTTCGTGCGTGAAAAAGTCATCCAGCTTGCCCCCGACGTGTACGTCCTCCAGAAATTCGGCATCATCACGAGCCGGGTGGAGTTCCTCGACGCCTTGAAGAGGCCCAACCTCAACTGGAACGACTACCTCGTCATGCAGCGAAACCTCACCCTGGCCGAGGAGGTCGCGGCGCAACTCGTGGGCCAGACCGCGGTCAAGCACCGCGATCGACGTCTCTCCGACCTGCAGGTCCAGGGCACCACCGCGAACTATGGGCCGATGCTGCGGCTGGACATCGTGGGGGGGCGCTATTTCACCCCCACCGAGGACGACACCGCCCAGGCGGTCGCCATCATCGGCTGGGACGTCAAGGACGAGTTGTTTCCGCAGCAGGATCCGGTGGGCCGGCAGATTCTGGTCGGGGGCGCGCCGTACCGCGTCATCGGCCTGCTGGCCAGGAAGGGACGAACCCTGGGACAGAGTCCCGACAGCCTGCTCTACATCCCGATCCAGGCCTACCGCCGGCAGTTCGGCAGCCGGGACTCCCTCAGCCTGCTGATCCGGGCCCAGGGCGGCGTCCCCGGCGTCGAGGCTTCGGTGGAGGAAGCGCGCGCGCTGATGCGCGCCTTGCGGCACACCCCCTTCCGCGCGCCCGATCCGTTCGGGGTGGTTACCGCGGAGAGCCTGCAGGCGCTCTGGCGGCAGATCTCCGCCGCCGCCTTCATTCTGTCGCTGCTCATCGCCTCGGTTTCGCTGGGAGTGGGCGGCATCGTGATCATGAACATCATGCTGGTGGCGGTGGTCGAACGCACCCAGGAGATCGGCATGCGGCTGGCGGTGGGGGCACGCAAGCGCGACATCAGGCGCCAGTTCCTGCTCGAGGCGGCGCTGCTGTCCCTCCTGGGCGGCGCCATGGGTGTGGGCATCGGCTCCCTGATCGCATTCGCGGTGCGGGGCGTCTTGAGCTTCCCCGCCGAGGTCACGCCGGGAATCGTGGCCATGGGCCTTCTGCTCTCCGTCATAGTCGGGGTGGCCGCTGGGTATTGGCCGGCGCGCAGTGCTTCGAACCTGCCGGTGGTCGAGGCGTTGAGGGCGGACTGATGCGAGGATCCAGGCTTCGGGTGTCGGGGGGCGCGAACATCGCGTTCGCGTTTACCGCGATGCGCGCCCATAAACTCAGAAGCTTCCTCACTCTGCTCGGAGTCACCGCCGGGGTGGCCACCGTGATCATGATGGTGAGCTTCGTGGTCGGTTTCAACAACGCGGTGACCAAGGGCTTCACCTCCTTCGGCACCTACCTGGTCCAGTTCCAGAAATTCGAGCCGCGATTTGGCGGGCCGAATGGTCCTCCCGAAGAACAGCGCAACCGGCGCGACCTCACCATCGAGGATGCTCTCGCTCTGAAGCGACTCTCAACCCTGGTGGCTGCGGTCTCGCAGGAGCGATACCGGCAGACGAATGTGGTGGTGAAGGCCGGCCGCGAGGAGGCCAACGGACCGCTCTTTCTGGGCACCAACCCCGACTACTCGGTAGCCAACACCCACTTCATCCAGGACGGGCGCTTCCTCACCGACGCCGACGTCGCCCACTCCGCCCGCGTCTGCATCATCGGCACCGACGTGGCCGACGCCCTCTATCCGCATCGCGACCCCATCGACCAGGAGTTGACCGTGGATGGCCGGGCCTATCGAGTGATCGGCCTGTTCGAGAAGAAGGGCTCCTTCTTCGGGGGCAGTAACGACAACTTCGTGGCCGTGCCCATCACCGCCTTCGACGATCAGTTTCCCGAGCAAAAGAACGGCGGCGGTGACACCATACATATCGCGACCGTGCCGAAGCGTCCCGAGGACTACGACGCCCTCATCGAGGAAGAGACGGCGATCATGAGGACAAGGCGGGGACTGCGGCCCAACCAGCCGAACGACTTCGCGATCTTCACCAGCGCCGGCCAGCTCGAGAACTTCCAGCAGATCACCGGCGGGGTCGCGGCGGCCATGCTGGTCGTGGCGGGCATCGCTTTGCTGGTGGGCGGGGTGGGGGTGATGAACATCATGCTGGTGAACGTCACTCAGCGCACGCGGGAGATCGGTCTGCGCAAGGCCCTGGGGGCCACGCGGCGCGACATCGCCACCCAGTTCCTGATCGAGGCGGTTACCCTGACCGCGGTCGGGGGCGCGGTTGGCATCGCAGTCGGGCTCGGGGCGGCGGTCGCCGCACGCTTCGCCTTCGACTTTCAGGCCGCCACACCGTTGTGGTCGGTACTACTAGGCTTCCTGGTCTCGACCACGGTCGGCCTGGTCTTCGGCATGTGGCCGGCCCTTCGGGCCGCGCGGCAGGATCCCATCGAAGCGCTGCGCTACGAATAGTAGAGTCGCAACCTCAATGACGAGCGATACCGCGACGACGCGCGTCTTCGGCCTGGAGTGGCCGGCCCAGGTGACCACCGCCGAGCGCCGCTCGCTGATCGCGGGCGGGCTCGGCTGGATGCTCGACGCCATGGACGTGATGCTCTACTCCATGGTGCTCGCGGATCTGGTGGTGCATCTGGGCATGAGCAAACCCCAGGCCGGCCTCCTCAACTCGCTCACCCTGTTCGCGTCCGCCATCGGCGGGCTCGGGTTCGGCCTCCTGGCCGACCGGATCGGCCGGACCCGGGCTTTGATGGGCTCCATCCTGGTGTATTCGCTGGCGAGCTTTGCCTGCGGCCTGTCCCAGACCATCCCGCAACTCGCGGTGTTCCGCTTCATTCTTGGTCTCGGCATGGGCGGCGAGTGGACAACCGGCGCCGCGCTCATCGCGGAAACCTGGCGGGCCGAGCATCGCGGCAAAGCCCTGGGCCTGATGCAGTCGAGCTGGGCGATCGGGGAAATGATCGCGGCCGGGGTCACCCTCGCCGTGCTGCCGAGCTTCGGCTGGCGGGCCGTCTTCTTCGTGGGTATCGTGCCCGCTCTCGCCGTGCTCTGGATCCGCAAGGACGTGCCCGAGTCGGAGATCTGGCTCGCCCGCGGCAAGGAGAAGAAGGTCTCGCTCCGCTTGATGTGGCGGCCGGACATTCGCTGGAAGGGCGTGGTGGCGACGCTCATGAATGCGTGCGCCATGTTCGGCTATTGGGGCCTGTTCACCTGGATCCCCGGGTACCTCGCCCTCTCAGAGAAGGATGGCGGGCGCGGGCTCGGCATCGTCGCGTCGCTCACCTGGGTGCTCTTCATGGCGCCGGGAAAATGGCTCGGCTACGTCCTGTTCGGCTTCGCCGCCGACAAGTTCGGACGCAGGAAAAGCTACGTCTTCTTTCTGGTCGCGGCGTCGATTCTGGTTCCGATCTTCGGCTTGACCACGAGCACGACCATGCTCCTGATTCTCGGACCCTTCGTCGGCTTCTTCGGCACCGGCTACTTCTCCGGCTTTGCCGCCATCGCCTCGGAACTCTTCCCCACCGAGATCCGCGCCAGTGCCATGGGCCTTACCTACAACATCGGCCGCGGCTTTTCGGCGATCGCGCCTTTCGTGGTGGGGGCGATCGCCAAGGAGTACTCCTTCCTGGCCGCATTCTTGCTTCTGGCTGGCGCATTCCTCGCCGCGGCGATGTTCGCGCTGGCGCTTCCGGAGACCAAGGGCAAGGCTCTGGAATAGCGGCGCTACTTCACCACCGTGAGGGTCGCTTCAATCCGCGACTCTCCGGCGGGGGCCTTCGGGCTCGCGGTGAGTACGTGGCCGCGGTCTTCCTCCGGACCCGAGGTGATCGAACCCGGCGGACCTGGAACCTTGAGCTTGCCCACTGCTCGCGTCACTTCGGCGTGGCTTGGCTCGGCGATGACGACCTCGATGGAGGGAGCAGCGCCCTTCTCGCCATTCCGATACGCGCCTGCGCTGGCGGCCGCAAAAGGAGTGTCCGACTGTATGCGCCATTCGATGACTGCCGGATCCTTCAACGCGAACCGGTCGGAGACAGTGAATGCCGCCTTGCCGTCAAACGTGAACGTACGCGTAAACGCGGATAGACCCGCGACCCTGGGATACGCCGCGGCCAGATCGGCTTCGATCACCAGCCCCGGACCCTCGGCTTTAACGCTACGAATCCGGATGCCGTCGAAGGACGCATACGGCGCGCCGCGCCAGACATCGTGGTCGCCTTCGACACCCTGTCCGACCCCGCCGAACGTCACGGTGTTGTGATTGCGCGCGGTGGGAAGTCCCGCGTAGCCGGTGTCGCCGGTCAGATACCGGCCATGGGCGTAGATGATGAAGCTGCCCGCGTCCGGATGAGCGTGACCACTGTCGAGCGACCACTCCGGCAACTTCGGCAGCAGGGTGGCCGTACGATGGCCCTCGGGCGGACCCGCCTTGAAAGCGAACGCGAGCGCATCCTTCTCCCACGACGTGCGGTAGTAGTAGACGCCCATGTCCTTGAAGTGATGCTGCAGCGGAAAGGCGCTCATGGGCGCGGCCTTCTGCGCGGGATCACGCCACAGCAGCGTCCAGTACTCCTCGAGATTGCTGTGGCCGAAGCCGGCGAACCGTTCGGCGATGGCCTGGGCCTCCGGATCCTTGAGCCGGGCGGCCACCCGGTACATCACATTGAAATTGCTCTGGAGCGTTCCCCCGGGGAAGGCGCGCTCGTAATCGCCGCCCCTCTTCGCCCGGGTCACCGGGCCTTCCCAGATGTCCCCGAAGTCGAAGACGTTTTGACCATCAGGAAGGAGAGCGTGGGCTAACAGTGTCTTCCAATTGCCGAACACCTCGCGGCTCCACAGACTCTCGCCCGTCGAGTGCTCCCAGGCGTCAAGGAAGTGAACGAGCCACGGGGTCGAGAAGATCCAATACTCCATGCCCTCGTAGTAATAGCCATCCGGGCTCAGAAGCTGGCCGGCGCGATGGTGATGCGCGCGAGCCAACGCGGCCCAGCGTTCCGCATCCTTCGACTCTCCCATCAGGGCGAGGGCGGTGATGGCGAGTCCGGCGGTGGGTATGAAGTCGTGATTCTGGGTGAAGTGGAGTTTCCGGCCGGCCTGGGGCGCGAACGCGTCATAAACAAGATTGGCGTGACGCTCCAGCGAGGTGCGGATCCGGGTGCGCTCGGCCGGAGTGAGGTCGTCGTACAGGAGGTCGTAGGCCCAGCCGAGGGCGTAGAGAAGATGTCCAGCGGCGAGATCGGTGTTGGGCTTGTTGTAGGTGTAACCCCAGGGCTCATAGTCGATGGCGGCGAGCGTCCAGGCTTTCGCGGCCGCGAGGTACTCGGGCTTCCTCTCCACCGCGTAGGCCAGACTGACTTCGGAGATGGTGTACGCGGCGTTGTTCTGCGATCGGCGTTCCTGCGGTCCCGGAGGTTTCGGAGGCGCGCCTTTCATCGCCGCGAGATTTGCGATGACCTTCGACCATTCCACCCGATGGGTGGTGCGTGCGCGTTGACGCAGAGTTTCGAGCCCGGCCTTGGTCACGAACACGCGAGGATGGATGCCCACGAGCTCGGGCTTGAGGGCGACCTGGTGGGCGAGCAGTTCACTGAAAGTCGGGACAACCTCCTGAGCCGCGGCGATCGGGCCCGTCGATACGGCCAGAGTCAGGGCCACAGCCGCGGCGCCAAGGTTCATGTTCGTTCTCATGCTGATTGTTCCTTCGGTTCAATGACCACACTTCCAATGCGACCGGCCAGCCCCAGGGTCACCACGAGACCGAGCGGCCCGAGCACACCCGCGACCAGGAACACCGGGGTGTATCCGTAGGTGTCGACAATGCGGCCGGTGGCCCAGGTGAAGAGAACGCTTGCCACCGCAGCCGCCGCACCGCCCAGGCCGAAGACCGAGCCCACGGCGCTGCTCGGGAAGAAGTCGCTGGGCAGGGTCTGGAGATTGTTGACCCAGACCTGAAAACCGAAGAGCACTACCGCCATCCACGCGAGAGCGACATACGGATCGTTCGCGCGCATGGCGAGAATGCCGGCGGGGGTCAGCATCGCGCCGAAGATCATGACCGCCTTGCGGGCGCGATCGACGCTCCAGCCGCGAGAGATGAGAGCGCCCGAGGCGTAACCGCCGGAAAGCGCGCCGATGCCGCCGGCCAGGAACGGAAGCCAGGCGGAAAGGCCCACCTCCTTGAGGCTGAAGCCCCGCGCCTCCTGCAGATACGAGGGGAGCCAGAAGATGTAGAGCCACCAGATCGGGTCGGTGATGAACCGACCCATAACCACCGCCCAGGTCTGCCGGTAGCGAAGAAGTTGCAGCCAGCCGGGGCGCCAGACCGGTCCGGAGGGCGTGGCCGGAGCACCCTCGAGGATGTGGGCGCGCTCCGCTTCGGTGATCCAGGGATGCCGCGACGGCGAGTGAAAGAAGATGAGCCACAGGGCGAGCCAGATGAAGCCCAGGGATCCCGTAACCACGAAGGTCATCCGCCAGCCGTAGGCGGTGGCGAGCCAGGCGATGATCGGGGGAGACAAAGCCCCACCCACCGCGGCTCCGGTGTTGAAGATCCCCATCCCTAACGCCCGTTCCCGTACCGGAAACCACTCGCCCACCACTTTCGCGGCGCCCGGCCAATTGCCCGCCTCGCCGAAACCGAGCACAGCCCGAAAGAACGCGAACGCGGATGCGGTCCGCGCGGTCGCGTGGGCCAAAGCAGCCAGGGACCAGACCACGATGGAAAACACGAAGCCGCGGCGCGTGCCGATGACGTCGAAGAGCCGGCCCGACACCACCTGGCTGATGCCATAGAAGACGAGGAAGCTGTTCTGGACCGCCGCGTAGTCGGAGTTGGAAAGGCCGAGGTCCTGGCTGATCGCGGTCTTCAACACCGACACGGTCTGCCGGTCGATGTAATTGATGACGGTGGCCAGGAAGATCAGGCCGACCATGAACCAGCGCAGGCCGGTGATCTTCATCTCATGTTCATCCCGCCATTGATCTCGATGGTCTCTCCGGTGAGAAACGAGGCGTCGGACGAGGCGAGGAAGGCCACGACACTCGCGACTTCATCCGGAGTTCCCGCGCGCCCGAGCAGAACCCCCTTGGCCGCGTTCTCGAATGCCGCGGGAGCAGTGAAGCGGCCGTGGAACGCAGTTTCGCCAATGAGTCCCGGGGCCACGCAATTGACACGAATGCCGTGAGGCGACATCTCCTTGGCGAGCGCCTTGGTCAGTGACACGATCGCGCCCTTCGCGGCCGAGTTGGCGCCGGCGCCCGGGCCGCCTCCGTTCCAGGCGGCCAGCGACGACATGTTGATGATGGTTCCACTCTTCCGCGCCACCATCGCCGGGCCCACGGCGCGGCACACCAGAAAGGCGCTGGTGAGGTTCACATCCATCACCGACCGGAAGAACTCCTCGCTCATCTCGAGAAGGGGTTGCCGCGCGATCAGATCGCCCGCGTTGTTGACCAGGATGTCGATGGTCTCGAACCGCGCGGTCACGGCATCGACCATGGCGGTCACGTCGGCCGACTTCGTGAGGTCGGCCTGGAACGCCGCGGCCTGGGCCGCCCCGGCAGCCTTCAGGGTCGCCACCACCTCATCCGCTCCCTCGCGACTCTTCATGTAGTGAACGGCCACGCGCGCGCCGCGTTTGCCGAGAGTCAGGGCGCAGGCCCGACCCAGGCCCGCTCCCCCACCGGTTACCAGAGCCACGCCTTGGATCGCTGTCATTTTCTTTACCTCTTGAAGAACGGGGAGCGGAATGGAACGCTGACTATCGACCGAGCCAGCCGCCATCGACAGCCAGGATCTGACCATTGACATAGTCGGACGCGTGGGAAGCCAGGAACACCGCGGCGCCATTGAGATCCGCGGTCTCGCCCCAGCGGCCGGCGGGAATCCGCTCGAGGATCTGACGGTTCCGGGTCTCGTCCTTCTGCAGCGCCTCGGTGTTGTCGGTGCGCATGTAACCGGGAGCGATGGCGTTGACGTTGATGCCCTTCCCCGCCCACTCGTTCGACAACTCGCGGGTGAGCCCGGCGATGGCGCTCTTGGACGCGGCATAGGCGGGCACGTTCAGCCCGCCCTGAAATGACAGGAGAGAGGCGATGTTGATGATCTTGCCGCCCCGGTCCGATGCGAGCAGGTGGCGACCGGCAGCGCGGCACAATCGAAAGACGCCATGAAGATTGACGTTGATGACCGCGTGCCAGTCTTCATCGGTGGTGTCGACGGTGGGACCTCGGCGGATGATTCCGGCGTTGTTGACCACGATGTCGAGACCCCCGAGGGCGGCCAGGGTTTCGCGAACCAGCCGATCGGGAGCTTCCGGGTCGGCCATGTCCGCCACCAAAGGGACCGCTTTGCGACCGAAGCCGCGCACGCCGTCGCAGGTCTTCTCCGCAGGCGTGACATTTCCGTGGACCGCGACGTCGGCGCCTGCTTCGGCGAAGGCCCTGGCAATAGAGGCGCCGATGCCCCGCGACGCGCCCGTTACCAGCGCCACCCGTCCGTCGAGAGAGAACAGACCCGCCATAGATCAGGCCTTCGCCTCGCTCGGCTTGAGGAAATCCTCACGAATCGGCGAGAAGATGTCGATGAGCACAACCTCTTCGTCCAGCATGGTGGCGCCGTGCCAGAAGTTGCTCGGGAAGAGCAGGATGTCGCCGGGGCCGAAGACCTTCTCCTCGGATCCCACCACGAAACGGACACGGCCTTTCTCGACCATGGTCATCTGCTCGTGAAAGTGATCGTGCGCGGTGGTCACGGTTCCGGGCGAGAAGGTGAGCCGACAGATCATCAAGGTCTCGCCGTGGATCATCTGACGCACGACTCCTGGCGCAAGTTCTTCCCTGGGGATCGAGGCCCAGTTCCAGGTCTGGTGGGGGACCCTCGTCTTGGTGGGCATCGTTACTTCACCTTTCCAGCGTCGAGGCCCGAGCCGCCCTGCTTGAAGTCGGGGTGAACGTTCACCACGCCGAACAGCCGATCTTCGGTCTCGCGATTGGCCGCCATCATCCAGAGGAAGTTGATCGATCCCCCGGGGGCGGCCACATTCGGGTGGTAACCCTTCGGCATTAACACTACGTCGCCTTCGCGCACCACCACCGCCAGTTCCGGCGTGGTCTTGTCCGTGTACACCATCTGGAGGCCGAACGAGGGAGCGGGCATGTCGATATACAGATACGCTTCCTCGGCCAGCGCCGCGTGCTCGTGGGGCGGCCACGACGTCCAGTTGCCGGGGGCGGAGAACGTGACCCCGGCCATGATGCGGCCGGCCTGGATGTTCTTGCCGAAGACCACGTTCAGCATCCGCTCGGCCGAGGGGCCGCCGGCCTTGAAGTGCAATCCGGGATCCTTCTGCACGTCGGCGAAGGACACGAACTGTACGGGATAGAGCTTGTCGACCGGGGCCGAGACTTCGGCCAGATCGCATCCGCCCGGGCCTGGCCTCACCTCGATCTTGCAGTCGCGCGGGACGTAGAGCCCGTCATAACGCCCGAGAGTGAACGTTTTGCCTTCGGCCACGATGGTGGCCGCACCGTTCAGGGCGATAAAACCTGTCTCGTGTCCGGCCGTCGAGAAGGACAAGGCCGCGTCGCCTTCGTCCAGAATGATCCGGCCGTAGTGAAGATGCTTAGCGGAGGTCGGACCGGGGCTCACGGTACGCGTGCGCCCCTTGCGGGCCGCGGTGTCGCGGACCACGCAGCTTTCGAGAGTGAGGGAAGAGTCAGTGGTGGCGGTGCTCATTGGGGTTTCCTTTGGGTCGTCGGTGCGATAGGGGCGGAGACGGCGAGTGAAATTTCCCAGGTCCTTGGGCGTCCGGCCTGGAGCTGGATATTCCGAGCCTCGAGGGCCAGGTGGGTGGGTATGGCGCCGCGGGCCGAACGGCCGAGCGGTTCGTCGCCGCCGAACGAGAGAAGCGACGGCGTGACGACGAGATCGCCCCTGGTCCGCACTTCGATTGTGGCCTCCGGGCCTTCGAGCCGCATCGCCTCAGGGGAAGCGCCCGCGGACAGGGCCGGATGACTCTTCGCGGTCGAGGGCAGTACAAAGTGAAGGCGGCGAACCGTGACCTCGCGACTCGCGGTCAGTGTCTCGGCTCGAGTGATAGTCGAGCCGTTGATGGTCCAGATGAGGGAGGCGGCGAATCCAGGCTCGACCCACTCGCCGGTCTTGCCGCCCTTGACCACGAACCTTCGCCAGGTGGCGCGCACCGAGCGGCCATCGGGGGCGGGCACGATCTCGTCGGCGCTGTCGGTGGCGATCAGGACCTTTCCGTCGGGCATCTCATAGTGGGATGCGCCCGCCGGGTAGAGCTGCTCGACAGGAGCGGCGAAGCCGGGAAGGCCGTGGGGCGAGGGCAGGTAGTCCGCGACTCCGGGCTTCGTGCCGGTGGTGAAAGGAAGCGCGAAGCGCAGCAGGCCCTGGCGCACCAGCCACACGCCGGAGGGGCGATCGCCGTGGCGGAAGAACTCGAAACGCGCCACGCTGGGAAGATGAGGAGTCGGGGGAAACGACTCGATCTTCTCGGACGCGAGGACTTTCATCAGGGTGTCCTGAGCCATCAGGGCCTTGCCGAAGAAGCCCACGGTCTGCTGCCATTCCCGGTCCTTGCTGATGTAAGCGTAGTTACCGCGACCGGGAGCAAACACCGAGAGCATGTGAGTCTCGGGCTGGTAGTCGCGGCTCAGCCAGAGCCAGGCAAGACGGTACTCGCTCACGAGATCCTTGATCGGCGCGGGTCGAAACGCGGGATGGGCGGCGAGAAAGGCCACGATCTCGAGGGTGTCGAGGTAACTCACCACACCGAGGCTGCGGCCCCAGGGATAACCGTAGCCATCGGGCGAGACCAGATCCCACCACAGCTTCATCTGCGCGGTCAGGGTCGGCTGAAGCGCCTTCAGGATGTCGTCGCGACCCACCGTCTCGGCGGCGTCATAGACGTAACGCGCGTATTCGTTCGAATAGCGGTCGTACCGCCCGGTGGTGCCCGCGTCGTCGGCATAGAGCGCGCCCTTCGTGAATTGCTCGGCCGCGCGGTCGAGCAGCGAATCGACGAAGGCGCGATCCTCGAGAACGCCCATCTGGAAGGACAGCGTGGCCACCCGGGAGGCAACGCCGAGATAGTTCTCGGGGAGATCGATGACCTGGCGGGTTTTCGGATTGTAGAAACGAGTGGGATCGAGCAACGACCTCCAGGCCGTGCGGTCGCTCTCCGAGAGGGACTGCCAGATGGCGTTCTGGCTTAGGTCCCGGCCGAAATGCCGGAGCGCCAGAGCCGCGTAGAGCTGAGCAAAGGCTTTGCTGCCCTTCGCCGACTCAATGACCCCGACCCGCGCGACCAGCGGAACCACGTCCCGCCCGCTCACCGTGCGGGTGTGGCGTGAGTCCGCGTAAGCCGCGAGCGACCGAACATAAGTTCCCCACGAGAACTCGCCGGTGGTGATCGCTCCGTGAACACGGTCGGGCAGCGAACCCTCGAGCGGAATCTGAGCCAGGTGAGAGACGACCTCGCGGTCGAAGAACGCGTCAACCTCCGCCCGGAGTGCGGAAGTCCGGATGAGTGGGTCGGCCGCGGTGGCCTG
Source organism: Vicinamibacteria bacterium (assembly GCA_031362685.1). Lineage (GTDB taxonomy): Bacteria > Acidobacteriota > Vicinamibacteria > Fen-336 > JAGNNV01 > JAGNNV01. Next base: position 24,085 of record JANLSZ010000216.1, read on the forward strand.
ACCAGGCGCCAAGGCCAGGAGCGCGGTAGCGGAGAACGCAAGGGCGCGGCGGAGCCTCGGGAGGGATCTCCCCGCTACTGTTCTTTCGACCAGCCGGTTCAAGCGACCACTCTTTCTGCGAAGGACGGGGCCGCCACCAGAGCCGCCGCGCCACGAAGGCGAGGATACTGCTCGGGTGGAACAATCGTGATGGGCGTGGCCCCGGCCGAAGGCGTGAGCGCACGTTCGGCCAGCCCGGACCTGACCGTCGGTTCGATGAGATCCCAGGCCGCGGTGATTTCACCGCCGATGTAAACATGAGAGGGGTCGATGGCATTGACCACCGAACCGAGACCAAGACCAAGATAGCGCGCGGTCGAAAGCAGCGCGGCCATGGCTTTTCCGTCCCCGCCCCGAGCGCGGGCAATCAAATCGTCCACGGTGAGGGCGGCCACGTCGGCGGACGTGGGACGCTCGCGTAGGTCGCGTCCGAAATAGCGCGAAAGGGTCGCGAGGTTGGAGACATACGCCTCCCAGCATCCGGTGGCCCCGCAACCGCAACGGGGACCGTCGATGTTCAAGGGCACATGACCGAACTCCCCCGCGATGTTGTGCTGACCCCGAACCAGTTCGCCGCCCAGGACGATTCCGACGCCGAGGCCGTCCGACACCGTGATGTAGACGAAGTTGCTGGGTGCCCTGGCATCCCGAGTGGCCCACAGTTGAGCGAGGGCGCACGCCTTGCCGGAGTTTTCAATCTGAACCGGTAGCCCGAGAGCCGCGGCGATGGGACCCTGAAGCCCGACATCTTTCCAGCCGAGGTTGGGAGCGAGCAGGACGCGGCCCGTTTCCGACTCCACCATCCCGGGCACCACCACCCCCACGCCCTGACAGCGACCGAGGTCTTTGTGCTCCACCAGAAGCGCCTTGATTCGCTTGACCAGATCCACCACAAAACGCTTCGGCTCGCGTTCGGTGGGGAAACTATTGACGCTCGCGAGCTGCCGTCCCACCATGTCGGTCACCATGATGAAAGTGCGGGTCGGACGGATATCGACGGCCACCACACATCGTTTGCGCGAGTCGATGTAGAGAAAGGTCGGCTTGCGGCCGCGCTTCGCTTCACCGGTGGCGCCCTCGTAGATGGCGCGATTCTCGATCAACTCGTTGACCAGAAGGCTGACCGCGCCCCGCCTGGTTCCCATGAGCCGGGCGAGGTCGGCTCGCGAGATGGGCTGATTGGTGCGGATGAGGTTCAAGGCGATCCGGCGGTTGATCTCCCGGGTGGTGCCCCGGGTGGCCACGCGTAGATTGTGAGAGTGAACTGGCCGCATTTGTCCTATTCGCGTCCAATATAACCCCAAGGTGTGCAGCGGAAGCAAGCATTTTCTTCCCTCTTTTCCGTCGCAGGCCTTTCTTAACCTTCATTTTCTTGCCATATGGGCACATTCAATGGTCCGGAGCGATTTGGGGGCTGGACGAGATTTTCGCTTGACAGTCGATCAGATCTGGAGATATTGTCCCTCTCAAGGACAAATACAGCGTGACGTCGAAAAACGAGATGACTCTCAGGAGAATCCAATGAAGGCACCGCACATCACCGAATCGACCCGTTCCCATCGTCGGATCACCTTCGCGAGGATCGCCGCCGCCGCGCTGGCCACCTTGCTCCTTTCGCGCCCAACCGAGGCCCAGATCCCCACCGGGAACATTCTCGGGACGGTCAAGGACGCCCAGGGCGGCGCCCTGCCCGGGGCCACCGTGACCGCCACAAACGCGGGCACCCAGTACTCGCGGACCGCCACCACCGACGGAACAGGCCAGTACGCACTCCGGCTTCTGCCCGTGGGGAGCTACACCCTGGTCGTCACCATGCCCAGCTTCAAGACCTTCTCCCAGAAGGGCATCCTTCTCGAGGTCGGTCGCAACGCTCGCGTCGATCCCGTGGTCGAACTCGGCGCCCTGACCGAAGTCGTTTCGGTGGTGGGAGACGTGCCCTTGATCGAGACCACTTCCGCCACTCTTTCGCGGAGCGTCGGCCAGAACGAGGTCATGAACCTTCCTCTGGTCAACCGCGATCTCTACACGTTGCTGAGCATCACCGGGGGAGTGAGCAGCAACGGGACCGGCAACTCTCTGGGCGGACCCGAGCAGAACACCACCATCAACGGCTCTGGCAATGCCCAGATGGGCACGGTCAATTTCCAGCTCGACGGCGGCAACAACACCGCGGGCCTGCGCGGCACCGGGAACCCGGCCCCCAATCCGGAGGCGGTTCAGGAGTTCCGGGTCCTTACCAACGGCTATTCGGCCGAGTATGGCCGGTACGCGGCGGGGGTCGTCGATGTGGTCACGAAGTCGGGCACCAACGAGTTCCATGGCGCGGTCTTCGAGTTCTTCCGGAACGAAAGCCTGAACTCCCCGCGCTGGACGGCGCCGGGGATCACGGCCAGCAAAGACCCGCTCGATCGTAACCAGTTCGGCGGCGCCTTCGGCGGCCCGCTCAAGAAGGATCAGACCTTCTTCTTCGTCAGCTACTCCGGACTGCGCCAGACTGAAACCTACTATCGGAACTCGGCCGTGGTCCCCACCGCGCGCGAGCGCGCGGGCGACTTCTCTTTGTCCACGCTCCAGCCCCGGGATCCCCTGACCGGGCTGCCGTTCCCCGGCGGCATCATCCCGGCCGCGCGCTTCGACGTAGCGGCCAGGAACATTCAGGACAAGTTCGTCCCCACCTCGAACCTGCCCAACAATTTCTATGAGGTCAGCCGGCCGGATCCGATCAGCACCGACGAGGCGACGCTGAAGCTCGATCACAAGCTGTCAGCCACCCAGACCATGGCCCTGAGCTACTTCTATCAGAAGGGCACCGACACGCAGCCCCTGTCGGTCAGCGGCAACATCCCGTGGGTCGACCGCGATTTCAAGTGGAGTCAGCACAACGTCAACCTCGCGCACACGTGGACGCTGGGCCCGAACAAGATCAATCAGTTCCGCGTATCGTACATGCGGCAATTCGGCGGTCGGGTGAACAATCCAACCACATCCCTGGCCGATCTGGGCTCGAAGTTCACGCCGCAGGGCGACCCCACTCTCCCCCGACTGACCGTCACCGGATACTTGACCGGCCAGACTTCCATCGCCGGCCCCGATGCCGGGAGCGATTACTTCGGTCTCAAGGACGCCATCAGCATGAGCCGCGGCAATCACTCTTTCAAGTTCGGCGCGGATCTCTCCTACGAGAAGATCGTCCACGACACTCTGCTCGACAACTACGGCGTCTTCGCCTTCAACGGCAGCAAGACCGGCAATGCTTATGCCGACTTTCTCCTCGGAGTCCCGAGCACGTTTACTCAGGACGCGCCGGTGCGGAAGACCGACAACGGGGCTTACATCAGCCTGTTCGCTCAGGACGACTTCCGGGTTCACCCGCGGGTGACCTTGAACCTCGGCCTGCGCTATGACCTGCAGTTCCCGTTCACCGACCCGCAGGACCGCAAGCTCGCCTACTCTCCCGGCCATCAGTCCACGGTGACGCCCACCGCACCCAACGGCCTGCTCTTCCCCGGCGACGCGGGGGTCAGCCGCGGCATCGTGAAGACCGACATCAACAACATCGCTCCCCGCCTGGGTATTGCCTGGGATCCCAAGGGAGACGGACGCATGGCGGTCCGCGCCGGCTTCGGCATTTTCTACGGCAGCATCACCGGCAACGAGTGGAACACCACCGCGGACAACCAGCCCTTCACCGTGCGTCAATCGTTCCCCACCGTGTTCACTCTTTCCGATCCTTACCGGAATCTGCCTGGAGGCGTCGGTCCGTTCCCCTTCAACTACAGCCCCACCTCACCCCGGTTCACCGCCCCTTCCCAGGTCTTCGGTCCGTCCCTCGACTTCGTCTGGCCGCTCACCTACCAGGTGAACATTACGGTGGAGAAGGAGATCGGACGCAGCGTCAGTGTCAGCGCTTCCTACGTCGGAGCGTTCTCGAAGAATCTGGCCGCGGCGGTGGACAACAACTACCCCGTCCTGGGGCCGGGGGCGACCACGGCCAACGTCAACGCTCGACGCCCATACCTTCCCGGCACCATCGGGGCGGCGAACGTCCTCTCCTCCATCTTCGGCGCCGACTACAACGGCTTCCAGATGAGCGCGGAACGCCGCGGCACTCACCTCTCGGGCAAGGCCTACTACTCCCTGGGCCGCGGCTACGAAGACGTCGACTTCCAGGGCGCGGGTCTGCCCCTTGTCCAGAATGCCACCCAGCTCAGCGCGGAACGCGGGCGCACCTCGGCCGACCGCCGTCACAGTTTCGTCTTCTCGGGCGTCTGGAAGATCGACTACTACAAAACCTCGAAGTCTTTCCTCAGCAAGCTCGCGCAGGACTGGACGCTCTCGACCATCATCACCCTGCAGACCGGCACCCCGCTCACCATCACCGCGGGCGCAGACCGAAACCTCGATGGTCTCGCCAACACCGATCGCGCCGATCTCACCGGTAATCCCGATCTCGATCACGGCCGACCGCAGAGTGAGTTGATCGAGGGCTGGTTCAACACCGCCGCCTACGCGCTGCCCGCCCTGGGAACCAACGGCAGCGGAGGGCGAGGTTCGGTGGTCGGGCCGGGATATCGCAACGTCGACCTGGGTCTGTTTCGCGACATCACCCTGAGCGGCCGAACCGTGCTCCAGCTGCGGGCGGAGGGCACGAACGTCTTCAACATCGTCAATCTCTCGAACCCGGGCGTGAACATCTCCGCACCCGCGACCTTCGGAAAGATTCGCTCGGCGAGAGACATGCGGCGGATTCAACTCGGCGCACGACTGTCGTTCTAGGCGTTTGACGGGCGGCCACGGGTCACCCTTCGCTGGTCATGATGAATAGCGGGGCCATGTCGAAGCTGTTGAACTGCGGCCGGTATCGCTTGGTGTTGTAATAGCGCTCGACGTTAACCAGTTTCTTGGTGCTGGTCACGATATCGAGCGCGATGTTGCCGTAGCAGCCGTTCTTCACCACCACCAGACGGCCGTGTACCCCGTTCAGCAGCAGGTCGAAGGCGAGGTTGCCGTAGGCCATGGGCACGATCGAGTCGATGGCATCCGGGTCGCCCCCGCGCACCAGGTACCCGAGCTTCTGGTTGATGATATTGACTTCCTTGCCGTGGTTGTACTGCGCGGTGCGCTTCTGAACTTCGGCGGACACCAGGTCGCCGATACCACCCAGCTTGGCGTGCCCGAAGGCGTCGGTCGTTCTGCTCGCCCACACCTTCTCGCCTCCCGCCACTACCGCTCCCTCGGAGACGAGGGCGACCGCGTACTTACTGGGGTTGCGGTTGCGATCGTACATCAGCATCTCGGTGAGGATGTCCAGGCTGAACTCGTGTTCGGGAATCACGCAGCGCGTGGCTGCACCCGCCATGGTGGGCAGCATGGCGGTGAAGCCCGCGTAGCGGCCGAAGACCTCCATCACCAGCAGGCGCTCATGCGAGCCGGCCGATGTGCGCAGGCGGTGCGCCATCTCGATGGTGCGGGTGACGCAGGTGCTGAAGCCGATGCAGTAGTCGGTGCCGGGCACGTCGTTGTCCATGGTCTTCGGAATGGCGATGACCTTGACCCCTTCGTCGTGCATCCGCACCGCATAGCTCAGGGTGTCGTCGCCTCCGATCGGAATGAGATGGTCGATGCCCAGCCAGTCGAGATTCTTCAGAACTTCCGGGGTCAGGTCGTTCGTCTCCAGGCCATACCGATCCCGCAGGTGCTCCGGCACCGCATCGGCCTTGACCGCGCTGGGCCGGGTGCGCGAGGTGTGCAGGAACGTGCCTCCGGTGCGACCGGCCCGATTGACGATCTCTTCCGAGAGGCGCTGGAAGTTATTGCTGTTGTCGTAGTCGTGCTCGCGCACCAGGTCGACGATGCCCGCCCAGCCGCGCCGCAGGCCGATGACATCGTAGCCCTCACGCAGGGCGCGGATGGTGACCGCGCGGATGGCCGGATTCAGGCCGGGCACGTCGCCTCCCCCGGTCAGGATCGCGATGCGCTTCTTACCGGTGCTGATGTTTGCCATGACTGGTACCTCCCAACAAAGATGAACTCAGCGATCCCGGCCGCTCTGGATCAGCGAGCCGCGGGGGTGGCCACCTTCCCTGATTCGACCACGAACCCTCTTCCCGTCGAATATCGGTGGACGGCGAAGCCCCACCATGACCTCGACCTTTCCGGGCTCGACCGTCCATTGGGGTGATGAACCAGGGCATCCACACCCTGGACCTCCTCCTCTGGCTGTAGGGCGGGGTGAAGCGCGTCTTCGGGCGGCAAGCGACCGCGCTTCACTCCATCGGAGTCGAAGGCACCCTCGTCGCCACCCTGGAGTTCGCAAGCGGCACCGGCCTGACGAGGCTATCCCCACCATCGTCTCGTCGCTTAAGACGCATTTCAGACCCCGGCGGTTTCGCTGGCACGGGGCTTGCTCTACCGGTGATGTGGTCGATTAACCCGTCATCAGGAGGAGTCAAATGAACAAACTCAACAAGATCGCGTTGTATTCCCTGGCCGCCTTCACCGCCGTGAGTGCAGTGGAAGCCGGTCCCGCAAAAGAGGCCTCAACCGAGCCGGAGATCGTGAAAGCGGTGCGGCAGAAACTGGAGCGTCTTCCCTACTACGGCGTCTTCGACATCCTCAACTACCAGGTCAACGAAAACGGCACCGTGGAACTCAGCGGCTTCGCCTTCCGCGACTCTCTCAAGAAGGAGGCGGAGGATGCGGTCCTCAAGGCGCCGGGAGTGAAGCAGGTGGTGAACAAGATCGAGGATCTCGAATGGGGGCTCCTCGACGACGAGATCCGAGCCAAGGTCTACTTGACCATCTATCGCGACAGCAGCCTTTCACGCTACGGCACTTCCACCGATCAGGCCCTTGCCAGTGGTGTCGGCTTCGGATCACGCGGGAGGTTCGGCGCGTTTGGCTTCTCCGGCATCGACAACCCTTTCTTTCCCGGCTTCAACCCCTCAGGCGACTACGGCATCCACATTCTGGTGACCAAAGGTGAAGTCATCCTCGTCGGCAATGTGGACAGCGAGGGTGACAAGAATCTGGCTGGAATCAAGACTCGCGGCGTCTTTCCGGTAAAGAAGGTGTTCAACGAGCTGACCGTCCGGAATGCCCGGCCAGAGCCGGGCCCGGCGCCGCCTTCGCAGTCAAAAGGCGGGATCATCGCGGCCGCCGATACGTTCTAACCGGCGCGTCCAAAACGAAAGAGCCCCCGGGAGCCTCTTGCGAGGTCCCCGGGGGTTTCGCCGCTTCGGAGGGGTGAGCGGGGAATTGCGAATGGTCTTCGGGACGGTCCCGGCCCAGGCTTCGAACTTGTGCTACGCGTCGAGTGCGACGGGCTCTGAATTCGGGATCAGGAGGTGAATGATCAGAAGTGCGGCCAGATAGGCCGATCCCGCGATGATGAAGATGATGAGGTAGCTCCCCGTCCGCTGCAGGATCTCACCAACCACCAGGGCTATGAGCATGCCTCCGATGGCGCCCGCGGTGCCGCCGATGCCGACCACCGAGCCCACCGCGCGGCGCGGGAACATGTCGGAGGCGAAGGTGAACAGGTTGGCCGACCAGCCCTGGTGAGCGGCCGCGGCCAGGCTGACCAGGGCGACGGACAGCCACAGGCTCTTGACCTGGGAAGCGAACACGATAGGAACCACGCAAAGCGCGCAGATCAGCATGGCGGTCTTGCGGGCGCGGTTGACCGTCCATCCGCGTTTGATCAGATGGGACGAGAGCCAGCCCCCGCCGATGCTCCCCACACTCGCCACCTGGTAGATCACCACCACCGGAAGTCCGAGGGTGGCGAGGTCGATCCCGTGGTTGCGCTTCAGGAAATCAGGGATCCAGTAGAGATAGACCCACCAGATGGGGTCGGTCATGAACTTGCCAATGGCGAAGGCCCAGGTCTGACGATGAGGAAGTAGTTTCCCCCAGGGGATGGGCACCACCGCTTCGGGCGGGTCGCTGCGAATGTAGGCCAGTTCGGCGGCCGAGAGGGTGGGGTGACTCTCGGGCGGCGCATAGTGTCTCCACCACAAGGCCAGCCACCCGAAACCGATCAGGCCCGTGGCCAGAAACGCGACCTCCCATCCCCAATGAAGGGTGATCCATGGAACCATGAGCGGCGCGGCCAGGGCGCCGAGATTCGTTCCGGAATTGAACAGGCCGGTGGCGAACGCGCGTTCCTTCTTCGGGAACCACTCCGCCACCGTCTTGATCGACGCGGGGAAACTGCCGGCCTCGCCCAGACCGAGGGCAAATCGGGCAAGGGCGAATCCGGCCGCGGCCCCGCTCAGCAAGACGATTGAAGGAGGGCTGAGGAGAAGCGTGGGCAGGCTCAGACCGGGGAAAGACCCGGCGATCCCGTGGGCCATGGCGGCCGCGCTCCACAAACCGACGGCCAGGGCGAAACCCTTCTTGGTTCCGAGGCCATCCATCACCCGGCCGGCGAGAACGAGGCCGATGGCATAGGCGAGGGAGAAGCTGAAGATGATCGCAGCGTAATCGCGCTCGGTCCAGGAGAACTCGGTCTGGAGCGTCGACTTGAGAATGGCGATGATCTGGCGATCCAGATAGTTGATGGAGGCGGCGCCAAAAAGCAGCGCGCAGACAATCCAGCGGACGTGACCCACTCGCTCGGTCTTCGACTCGGTCATGGCGGCTCTCTCCGTCCTCGTGAAACGGTGCTTTGGGTTTCTTCGCTAGGCGACGAATTTCTGCCGGACGCGTCAAAAAGCCCCGGAGTCGCCCCCGGGGCCTTACGACCTTCGACCCTCCGTTCTCGAGGGTAGGTCTAGAAGCGAAGACCGATCGAGAACTGGGTGGTGCGCGGGGTGGTGTACGCCAAACGATCGATGGGTTGACCGAAGGTCGGCCCCAGGTCCCAGTTGACGCCCTTCACCGGCGTCTCCGTGAAGGGATTGAACCGGGTGTACAGCGTCGAGTTTGTGGCGTTGGTCCGCACCGGCACGTTGAGGCTGTTGAGATTTTCCAGCACCTGGCGATCGAACAGGTTCTGGGCGGTGAAACGGACGAACAGCTCGAACTTCTTGGCGAACTTGTAGGCATAGTTCAGGCTGAGATCGGTGCGGATCTGGGTTTCGGTGTGGAACGCGTCGCGCGCCGTGAACCAGTAGGCCACGGTGGCCGGAGGGTTCGCATAGCCGGGGTTGGTGACGTAGGGCCGCGTATCGACGGTGCCGCTTGCTCCATAAGGCGACCCCGACGCGATTTGCTCGAGGCCGCCGATGCTCAAGCGACCAAACCTCTCGGAGAGAGGCACGTCCCAGGTCGCGTAGACCCGGACGCGGTGGCGCTGGTCGGTGGCCAGGTCACCGACGGGTGCGTTCCAGGACAGCTGGAAGTACTCCGGGAACCGGCGGATATTCGATTGGGTGGGGCCGCCGCCCGCGGTCTCGCCCACGTTATTGCCGTAGTTCTGGGACAACGTGTAGTTGCCTCCAAGGCCGAGGCGAGAGTTGGGTCGATAGTTGATCTGGGCGTTGATGGCCTTGTAATTCCGCTTGAGCGGATCGTCGAGATTCTGGGTGATGTCACGGTCGAACGCGCGACCGAACGGGTCGGTGACCTTGCCCGTGCTCGTGTTGATGACGGTCGCATAGAAGTCCTGGTACGTTCGGTAGATCCCATCGATGCGGACGAGGCCCCGGCTCCCGAGCTTGCGGCTCAACCCGCTCGAGTACTCGATAACGTTGGGCGACTTCAAGGTGTCCGAGATAGTTCCGGTGAGACCGGGGACGGAGGGCGCGTTGCGGTAGGTACGATTGGTGCCGCCGTTGGCGAAGAACCAGCCGAAGATCTGATCGGCGGTGGCGTCCTGGCCGGTGGGGCTGGCCGGGCTGCCTACGTTGATCGCCGGCCCCTGGTAGTTGAACTGATACTGCGCGGGTTGGCCTCCGGGGGAGGCGGAGTCACCCACCGAGTTGGCGATCGCGGCCACGTACTTCCCGTAGTTGGCGCTGATCGTCCAGGCGCCGTCCCCCTTGGGATCGAAGGTCACGGAAAAGCGGGGGCTGAACGCGGCATCCTTGATGACTTGCTGGCCCACGCTGTTGGCGCCGTCGTTCTTGTCGTAGCGAAGGCCGACGTTGAAGCTCACTTTGTTGTTGTAGCGCCAGGTGTCGTTGACGTAGGCCGAGTACGTCTTGAAGTTGTTGCCCTGGGAACTGACCGGGATCGGGTTCCACTGGATGATCGTGCTGTCGTCGTTGTTGGCAATCGGGAATACATTGGCACCCTGGATGATCGTCCCCGTGAACAGGATCCGGTAGTCGCTGCCCGACTGATGGTTGTTGGAGAAGCGCTGGTCGCTGAATCTCTCTAGTCCGCCGATGAGGTTGTGGGAGCCCGTCTTCTCGGTGGAGAGGAAGTACGACGCCTTCGCCCCCATAGTCTCGTTGTCGCGTTTCTCGACATCGCAGACCCCGCAAAACGTGGGCGAGTGGTAGCGGTTTCCCGTCACGTTGTCCACAAAGAGCGTGCCCTTGGTCAAGTCGGTGAAGACCGAGCCGGAGTCCACGAACGTGAACTTGCGCCTCGAGTACTGGCCCTCGATGAAGAACTTGGAAGTGAGGATCCCCGAGTAGTTCGCCGAGATCAGGTTCTGGGGAAGGTTCCGGTTCACCAGGCTGGCGAGGTCCATGACGTTCCCGAAGCGGTTGCCCGTCTCGTCGAGGGCGATGCGGGCATAGGCGCCCTTCACAGTGTGCTTGGAGTTGAGCGCGTAGGTCAGCTTACCCTCGTAGCGCTTTTCATCCACCTCGTTGATAAAGCTGAGGTTGGTGGCGGTGGTCTGCCGGCCGATCGGGTCGTTCTTCATCCGGCCGGCGCCGAAGAACCACAGCTTGTCCTTCAAGAGCGGGCCGCCGAGGGTGGCCTCGTAGGTGGGCACGAGGTTGGTCGTGCGAGAAGCCGCGTCGGTCGGCTTGCAGGTGGCGGCCACGGGCTGGTTCAGAGAGTCGCAGGGGTAGTTCGTCGGCGTCCTCCAGGTACCCTTGTCGAAAGTCGTACGGAACGACCCGCTGAAAGCGTTTCCACCGGACTTGGTCACCGCGTTGGAGACGCCGCCCGCGAAACGGCCGTACTCCGCCGAGACGGCCGCCGTGGTGATGGTGGTTTCCTGAATGGCGTCCTCGATGAAGAGGTTCAGGGGCGTATTGCGGATGTTGTCCTGAACTGCCACGCCATTCACGAGGAACAAGTTCTCGAAGGACATCGCTCCGGAGATGGTCACGGCGTTGTTCACCGCGGTCTGATGCGCGCCCGGAGCGAGCAGAAGGGCGGCGAAGGGGGTTCGGCCGGTGGGCAGTTTGTCGAGAAGGTCCTGACTGTAGGTGGTCGACACCGCCCCCTTCTGGGTGAACTCAGCGGGGGCCTCGGCCGTCACCAGGATGTTCTCCGTCTGGGTCGCCAGTTTCATCCTGGCGTCGTAGGACTTGTTCTCCGACAGCTTGAGGTCGAGAGAGACCTTGAGCGGGTTGAAGCCGGACAGCTGAAAGGCGATGGTGTAGTTCCCGTTCGGCAGGAAAGGGAAGATGTAGTCGCCGTGGGCGGTGGTTACGGTTGAGCGAATGCCCTGGAGATTGGGTGAGCTGATCGTAACCGAAACACCCGGCACGGGCAGCCCGTCGGGGTCGACCACCAGGCCCGAGATGGTCCCGGTGAGGGTCCCTTGCGGGAAGGCGGGGATGGCGAGCAAAGCCGCGGCGGCCATGCCCAGGTAGAAGCTCTTAAGTCGCATCAAACTCATAGTGGTTCCTCTTTCAATGAAGACGCCGGACCGCCAGTCCCCGCAACGCAGGGGCGTCCAAGCTGTTGGACAATACTTTAAGAGCAAGTGTCATGCCATTGACCCAATCGCCCGAACCGGCGCATTCACGGGGATTGGCGGGAAGTACCCAAGACTCGGGGATCCAAGACTCTGAACCCTGGTCCAACCGATGGTAGTTCAAAAGGATCCTGCCCCCGATCGCGACCTCGACATCTCTCCCCTCTTGAACCGACTGAAGCTTCCGCGATAGGTTGAGCCGGACGCAGTCTCGCGTCCCGCACAAAACGCGTCCCCCGGACGGTCAAGGAGCTATGACAAGCACACTGGCAATCAAAGACCGCGCCGCCTGCAGGTTCGACATCGTGGCCCTCGGCGAAGTCATGCTGCGGCTCGATCCCGGGCCGGGGCGCATTCACACCACCCGCTCCTTCGAAGTCTGGGAGGGCGGAGGCGAATACAACGTGGCTCGCGGCCTCAAGCGCTGCTTCGGTTTGAACGCGGCGGTGGTGACGGCACTCGTGGACAATCCGGTGGGACGGCTGGTGCAGGACCTTGTCTATCAGGGCGGCGTCGATCAGACCCACGTCCGGTTCGTCCCGGACGACGGGGTGGGACGGAAGGCGCGCAACGGTCTCAACTTCACCGAGCGCGGCTTCGGCGTTCGCGCCGCTCTTGGCTGCTCGGATCGGGGACACACCGCGGTGTCGCAGCTCAAGCCCGGTGACCTCGACTGGAATCAGATCTTCGCGAGGGACGGAGCCCGTTGGTTTCACACCGGCGGCATCTTCGCCGCGCTGAGCGAGACCACGCCCCTGGTCGCCCGGGAAGCCATGGAAGCCGCGCACCGCAACGGCGTCATCGTCTCCTACGATCTCAATTACCGTCCTTCACTGTGGAAGTCGATCGGCGGCGAGAAGCGCGCGCGGGAAGTGAACCGCGAGCTCGCCCCCTTCGTCGATGTGATGCTCGGCAACGAGGAAGACTTCACCGCGTCCCTCGGCTTCGAGGTCAAGGGCCTCGACGACCATCTCTCCGCCCTCGACCCCGAGAACTTCCGCAAGATGATGGAGGGAGCGACGAAGGAATTCCCGAACTTCAAGGTGGTGGCGACCACGCTCCGCGCGGCGAAGACCGCCACCCTCAACGATTGGAGTGCGGTGGCCTACGCGGACGGACAGCTCTATCGCGCACCCGAGCGTCCGAACCTGGAGATCTTCGACCGGGTGGGCGGCGGTGATTCGTTTGCATCAGGATTGATCTATGGATTTCTGGGGGGCTATGGGCCACAATGGGCCGTCGAATGCGGGGCCGCCCATGGCGCCCTCGCCATGACGACGCCGGGCGATACCACCATGGTGACCCTCGCCGAAGTTGAGCGGGTCATGAAGGGCGGGACCGCCCGGGTCTCACGATAGACGCCGAGTTGGGCAGACAGACCAGCAAACCGAAGGAGCAACCAATGGAAAAGATCGAAGTCCTGAACCACATCGCCGAGGTGGGCGTGGTCCCCGTCATCCGGGCCGAGACCAAGGACGAGGCCATCCGCGTGATCGATGCCATTGAAGCGGGCGGCATCCCCATTCTGGAGATCACCATGACCGTGCCCGGCGCCCTCTCCATCATCGAAGCGGTCCGCAAGCGGGAAAAGTCGGCCATGGTGGGGGCGGGAACGGTTCTGGACGCCGAGACCGCGCGCGCCTGCATCCTCGCGGGCGCGCAGTTCATCGTGAGCCCGGCCGTGAACGTCGCCACCATCGAGATGTGCCGCCGCTATTCGATCGCCATGATGGCCGGGGCTCTCACTCCCACCGAGGTGGTCAACGCCTGGGCGGCGGGGGCGGACGTGGTGAAGATCTTCCCCTGCGGCGCGGTCGGGGGCGCCTCCTACATCAAGGCGCTCAAGGCGCCCTTCCCCCAGATTGAACTCATGCCCACCGGCGGGGTGTCCTTGAAAACCGCGGGGGATTTCATCAAGGCGGGATCGTTTGCCCTCGGGGTGGGAAGCGACCTTATCGACAGCAAGGCCATTCGAGACGAGGACTGGGAGACCCTGGCGACCGCGGTTTCGGTGCGGGCGCGTGAGTACGTCAGGATCGTGAAGGAAGCGCGCGCCGCGAGCCTGGCCGAGTAGAGATCGAAGACCGCCGCGCTACTTCGCGGGCGGAGGCTTGAGGTCACGAATCGCTTTCACGCCACCGGCGCCGGTGGCTTCACGGACCGCGGCTTGAAGTGCGTCGGCCATGGCCTCGGCGGCAAGGGCGCCGATCAGGGAAAGGTTGGCCTCGCCGTCGAACCTGCCGGTGGCGAGGGCAAAGATGGTGTCGCCATCGTTGGGGGTGTGAGCGGGCGAGATCGCGCGCGCGTAGCCGTCGTCGGCCATCATGGCCATCTTCGTGGCTTGCGCCTTGGTGAGCCGGGCGTTAGTGGCCACCACGCCGATGGTGGTGTTTTCACCCGGGCGAGCAGGCTGGCTTCGGCCACCCGTCCGCAACAGCACGCGCGCATCGGCAAAGGTGTCGTCGGGATTGAGGGTGCCCGCGATCACCTTGCCGGTGGAGGGATCGATGATGTCGCCCACGGAGTTCACGGCAACGATGGCGCCCACGACCAGACCGTTCGGCAACTTGATCGAGGCGCTGCCCAGACCACCCTTCATGGAGCGCCCGGGACCGCCCATCTTTCCCACGGTCGCACCCGCTCCGGCGCCCACCGTTCCCATGGCCACTGGATCGGTGGAGGCCGCAGCGGCGGCTTTGTATCCACAGTCAGCGGTCGGGCGAATCTTCGGCTTGCCATCGAACGGCAGGTCAAAAAGGCTGGCTGCGCCCACGATGGGCACGACGCCGGCGGCGCCCACTGACCAGCCGATGTGCTGTTCCTCGAGCCATTTCATGGTCCCGGACGAAGCGTCGAGGCCGTAGGCGCTGCCGCCCGAGAGGACGATGGCGTTCGCCTGGTCGACGTGGTTCATCGGATCCATGAGGTCGGTCTCTTTCGTGGCCGGAGCGCCGCCCCGCTGAGAAACACCCGGAGTGGCGCCCTGGATCACGCCCGCCGGGGTGGGCGGCCCCTCCGCCAGTATGACCGTGCAGCCGGTGGGCTTCTCGGTCAGGGTGATGCTGCCGACTTTGATACCGGGAACATCGGTGATCGTCCCACCCGCGAACGAAGCGGTGGCGGCAAGGACGATCAGGGCGGTCAGCGCGTTCTTCATGGTTCGAACTCTCCTCAATCAATGGAAAGGTGATTCTGCCGCAGACGAGCGGCGTTTTGTTGGGACGTGCGCGAATCGCGATCCTTCGGGTGGCGAACGCTGAAGCCACAAAAAAACGCCCGCCGCGGGAAGGCCCGCTGCGGGCGCGGTACGGGTCCGAGGCCTCGGGGGGAAGGCCGCAGCTACTTCACCGGCGTTTCGACAGGCGCCGCCGCGCCTTTCGCCTGATTGGACCACACATAGTGGGTGATTCGCGCCACCGCAGACTCCGCGCTCGGCGCCTCGGCTCCCGTGGTCATTTTGAAGATCTCACCCCACACCGGCATGTCGGGCGTGCCATGCATGCGCGTGGATTCGCGACCGTCGATCATGGCCGCGACTTTGTCGAACGGGAACGTTCCCCCGTTCTTCTTGGCCAGGCCGGTGAGGTCGATCGGCTTCTTGACCAGCCCGGGCGCCACGGGTCCGTCTCCGGTCAAAGAGCGGCCGTGACAGGCGGCGCAATACCTCATGTAGATGACCTCGCCCGCGGCGGCCTCTCCCATATCAGGACCGGCCGCCCTCTTCAGGGTTTCCGTCGCGGAAGGAGAAGGTGAGGCCTGCGGAGGGTTCTGGGCAAACGCGACCCCGGACAACGTGAGTGCGGCGGTGAGAGCAATAACTCTTTTCATGACTATTTCCTCCAACTTGCAGTTTTGAAACCAAGGCATCTTGGGCGACCCGCTCATACCCCGCCCGAAGCCGGTAAACCGAGTCGCTTCCGCAGCTCGGCTTGAATCTCGTTTGCGCTTCTGGTGGCATCCACCGCCACCACCAGTTCCTTTCGTCGGAACAGGTCGATGATGGGTTGGGTTTTCTCGCGGTAGTCGAGGAGCCGGCCTTTGACCGCGTCGGGATTGTCGTCGGCGCGGGCCACCAGCTTGCCTTTGCAGACATCGCACACTTCGGGAACGGCGGGGCTATGGAAGATGAGGTTGTAGTCGAGACCGCAGTTTGAGCACAGACGCCGGCTCATGATTCGCTGAAGAACCACCTCGTCCGGCACTTCCATGAGGAGAACCGCATCCACGTCGTAGCGTTCCAGGAAGAAGACGGCCTGGATCTCGTTCCGCGGGAAGCCGTCAAGGATGAACCCGTAGTTCCAGTCATGGAGTTCCAGCCGTTCGACCACGACTTCATTGACCAGGTCGTCGGGGACCAGCAGGCCCGAGGCCACAATCCTCTTCACCTTGGCCCCGAGCTTGGAGTGGTGCTGCACCTGCCAGCGGAAAATGTCGCCGACGCTGATGTGGACAAGGTCGAAGTCCTTCTCCAGCATCTTCGCCTGCGTCCCTTTTCCGCATCCTTGCGGGCCCATCACGATGTACTTGTGCATCGAAGTATCTCCCTAACCGAGAACCTTCTCGAGCCTGCGGCACACCGTCTCGAGCACCTGGATCCGGGCAAACCGCTTGTCATTTCCGGCCACGATCACCCAGGGGGCGTCGCGGGTGCTGGTGCGTACGACCATCTCGTTGATCGCGCCCTCGTAGGCATCCCACTGCTTCCGATTGCGCCAGTCCTCGCCGGTGATCTTGTACTGCTTGAACTCCGTTTTCTGCCGTTCCTTGAACCGCCGCAGTTGTTCGTCCTTGCTGATATGAACCCAGAACTTGGTGACCGCGGTCCCGTGCTCGACCAGCTGGTCTTCAAACTCGTTGATCTCCTGGAAGGCCCGCTTCCAATCGTGCTCGGGTGCGAAGCCTTCCACCCGCTCGACCAGAACCCGCCCATACCAGGACCGGTCGAAGATGGTCACCCTTCCCGCGCGCGGGATGTGCCGCCAGAAGCGCCACAGGTACTGGTGAGCGCGTTCCTCATCGGTGGGCGCGGCGATGGGAACCACGCGATAGAGGCGGGCGTCCATGGCGGCGGTAAGGCGCCGGACCGTGCCTCCCTTGCCGGCGGCGTCCCAGCCCTCGAAGACCAGAACGCTCGAAACCTTCTTCTCCCAGGCCGCGCGCGAAAGCCGACTCAGCTTTCCTTGAAGGTCCGCCAGTTTGCGGTCGTAGTCTTTGGCGGAGATGGTTCGTTTAAGATCGACGCGGTCAAGAACGGAGATCACATCGCCCGAAGAAGCAACTTTCCTGGGGGGCGCTACCGCCGCCTTCCTGGCCGAGAGTCGCTTCTGGATGGCCTCCAGCACGGTCCGGCCCACCGTGATCTCGCGATAACGGTCGTCGGTGGCTTCGATCACCGTCCAGGGGGCGAAACCGGTGTCGGTGCGCTGGAGAGCCTGCTCCGAGTACTTCACAAAGCGGTCGTAGAGGCCGAAATGCTTCCAGTCGAGCGGAGACACGCGCCAACGGGTCTTGGGGTCGCCCTCCAGCTTGCTCAAACGCTTCTTCTGCGCCTTCTTGGAGAGATGCAGCCACAGCTTGACGATGAGCGCGCCATCCTGCACGAGTTCCTGTTCGAAGAACTCGATGCGGGAGAGACTCCGGTCGAATTCAGATCCGCCGCTCTTTCGGTAGGTGCGCCGGATGACGGGGTCGGTGTACCAGGAGCCGAAGAACATGCCGACCCGACCCCGTGCAGGCAGGGAGAGCCAGAATCGCCAGTAGGCCGGCCGGTCGCGCTCTTCGTCGGAGGAAGGTCCGAAGACGTTGGTTTCCAGTCCGCGCGGATCGAACCACTCGTGGAGACGATTCACAGTCTCCGATTTGCCTGCCCCATCCGCTCCGGAGACGATGAGAATAAGGGGAACCCGCGCCTCGAGGAGGTCGCGCTGGGCCTGAAGGAGGCCCGCCCGCAGTATGGGCACGGCCTTCTCGTAGTCGGCCTTCGCGATTTCATGACCCAGTTCAGCCGCTTCGAACATCTGTCGCCTCCTTAGGCCTTTGAAAGATGGGAGCCCTCAGCACCCTGATTCTCCTCCCAATCCCGTAATTTGGCGCTGAGCCGCCTGCCTCATGAGCATGAGCCACTTGAACCATTGGCCGAAGCCGAGGCAAACACCAAACCAACCCCAACGAGGGGCGGACCGAAGTAGATTGCCATCAGGAGACACCCCGTGAGTCAACTTCTTTCCCTTGCCCTGGTCCTTGGCGCTCAAGCCTCCGCGGGCGCGCCCCGGCTGGTCGACCAGCCGAATCTTCTTTCCAATTGCGGGGTCTGGCAAGGTCGCTCCATGAGCCTCAACGCCACCGGCGAGGTGACTTCCAGCGTCCCCGTGACCAAAACCATCGCGATCGTCAACAACGTCTGGTACCAGATCAACGAGTACACCAACCCCGACGGATCCACCCGCCGGCTACGTTTCGTCGGACGCCCGGAGGAAGGTGGCGGGATCGCGATTCTTTCGATGGATCGACCGGAGGTCCCAGCCCACCCATCGATCTTCCGGCCCCTCACCCCCACGGATGGGGTGCTGCGCAGCTACGACCAGACCACCGGCCGCGAGGTCAGCACCGAAGCCTTCTCGACCCGCGGGCGTTACCGCATCATGACCGGCCACTCGTACAAGTGGAATGAGGACAAGACGGAGGCCATCGCGATGGGTGGAGTGTCCATCACCATGGAGACCCGGACGGGTGCCCCGCCCGACCAACCGCCCTTCGAGTTCACCGCGGCCGACCGGAAACGCCTGGGGTTCTAGAGCGCTTTCAGGACTTTGGCGCCCAGTTCGCTCTCAAAGGCCAGCAGCTTGGCCTGCCGAGCGGGAGCGTCGAGCTTCTCGGCCATGATGGCGGCCCGTGTTTTCGCGGCCGCGGTGGCTTCGGCCACCGAGTAGAACGCGCTGAACACCTGACCCACATCCTTGCCACTGGCCTTGATGGCGCGAGCGACGAACGCGACCCCGGCGGTGTTGACGATGTGATTCACCGCCACCGTGCCCACGATCTCGCGCTTCAGGGGATGAGCGGCGAAGTGCTTCGCGTATTCCTTCTGCAGTCGCTGCGGGAAGTAAGAAGCGAGGAGCGCTTCACCCTCCTTTGAATCCAGGAAGGGAGTGGGCAGCACTGCCTCGAAGAGAAAACGCTTGGTCTCGCCGAGTAGCACGGAGAGCAACGGACGAGGGAGGCCGGAGGCGGCACAATCTCGCCGAAGCACGTCGCGCGGGGGCACGGAATCGTCGTGGGGATTGAGGAACTGCGCGGCCACCAGGGCATCGATGCAGTCGAGGTGTTCGTCCAGCGCGGCCTTGGAACGCATGACGTCGAGGGTGATGGCCAGAGTCTGAAGGTCGTTGTCGGCCAGACACAGGTCCGCCACTTCCTCGGTCATCTCCGCGAGAAGAGTGTTGCGGGCCTCGACATCCTTCAGCGCCCTGGCTTTGAGCAGAATGCTCATCAGGATCTTGATGTTGACCTCGTGGTCCGACATGTCGACACCGCCGGAATTGTCGATGGCGTCGGTGTTGAGGAGAACACCCTGGCGGGCCAGTTCGAGGCGGCTCTTCTGGGTGAAACCGAGGTTGCCCCCTTCCGAGACCACCTTTGCGCGCACCTCGGTGGCATCGACCCGGACCCGGTCGTTGGTGCGATCGCCCACATCCTGGTGCTCTTCGGTGGAGGCCTTGACGTAGGTCCCGATGCCGCCGTTGTAGAGCAGGTCGACGGGTGCGCGCAGGATGGACCGCATCAACTCCTCGCCCGACATCGCGGCGGCCGAGCCATCCAGACCCAGCGCTTTCCGCATTTCGGGGGAGAGCGGAATCGACTTGGCTCCGCGATCGAAGATGCCCCCACCCTTGCTGATGAGGGTGGCGTTGTAGTCGCGCCAGGAGGAGCGCGGCAGTTTGAACAGCCGGTCACGCTCCGCGAACGTGGCCACCGGATCCGGCGTCGGATCCACGAAGATATGGGCGTGGTTGAACGCGGCCACCAGTTTGATGACCTTGCTCATCAGCATGCCGTTGCCGAAAACGTCGCCGGCCATGTCGCCGATGGCCGCCACCGTGAAGGCTTCGGTCTGACAGTCGATCCCGAGGTTCGCGAAATGGTGCTTCACGCACTCCCAGGCTCCCCGCGCGGTGATGCCCACTTTCTTGTGGTCGTAACCGACCGAGCCGCCGGAGGCAAAGGCATCGCCCAGCCAGAAGCCGTACTGGTTCGACACTCCATTGGCGGTGTCGGAGAGATGCGCGGTCCCCTTGTCGGCCGCGACCACCAGGTACGGATCATCGCCGTCGTAGCGAATCACGTCGGGCGGATGCAGCACGGCTCCATCCACGATGTTGTCGGTGATGTCGAGGAGGCCGGAGACGTACTCGCGGTACCGGTCGATCAAATAGGCGTCGAGGGCCGGGCGCGGAGGCACGTTCCCCTTGAGCACGAAGCCGCCCTTCGAACCCACGGGCACGATGATCGAGTTCTTGACCATCTGGGTCTTCATGAGCCCGAGGACCTCGCGCCGGAAGTCGTCGGGACGATCGCTCCAGCGGATGCCGCCGCGCGCGACCTTGCCTCCGCGCAGGTGGACGCCGTGGACGGTCCGTGAATGAACGGCGATCTCGAACATCGGCTTGGGCGAGGGAACGAGAGGGATGCTCTTCGAATCGAACTTGATGGAGATCACCGCGCGCTCGGGCTTCTGAAACGCGTTGGTGCGAAGGGCGGCGTTCACCAGGTCCGACAGCCCGCGCAGAATCTCGTCATCCTGAAGACTGGCGATCGCCTCGAGGGCGGTCTGGACCTCTTTACCCCGCGCGTCGATGGCTCCCAGGCGCTGGTCGCCCAGCGCCGGATCGAACCGGGCGGTGAAGTACCGGGAGATGGCCGCGGTGGCCGCGGTGTTCCGAAGAAACGACTGATTGACGGTCTCGACGTTGTAGTGCGTTCTCAGCTGAAGGAGGTGATTGCGCAGGCAGCGCAGAACTTCCAGTTCGCGGGCGCTCATGCCGCCTTCGAGGATGAGCGCGTTCAGGGCATCGTCGGTCGACCGGCCCTCTTCGATCCGACGCAGGATGTCAACCACCGCGGGCGTGTCAGCGGCCAGGGTTCCGATCACCCGAGCGGTGGCCCTCGTCTCGAACTGATAGATGTGCCCTTTCCGGCCACTCGGAAGGGAGATGGGCATGGAAACTTCTTCGTTCACGTTGAGACCGAGGTTGGTCAGGGTTCGGAAGATCTCGGAGAGGACCAACGGTCGCTTCGAGAAGACCTTGAGAGTGGCTTCCTCGGTGGACTTCGGAATGGCCCGGGCCACCAGCCCTTCGCCGAGCTGCTCGAGGCACTCGATGTCCTGGGGCACCTGTTCGGGAGGCGTCATCTCGCGGTACACCCCGCTGCGCGATTCGCTCCTCACGTAACGATTGAAGAGTTTGCTCCCGCCCGACTCGCCGAAGTGCCGGACCATCTCGAGGGAGACCCGGTCCGCCCAGGTGTTGGTTTCGTGAGCGGCGATTTCCCGCGCGCGCTCTACGTTGAGGGCCTCGGCAAGATGTGCGCCATCGAAGTAGAAGACGATCATCGAAGACGCGCCCAGGTCGGCCGAGGTTACGAAAGTGACGGGCCCGAATTCGTCCTGATATTTCTGGGTGAGATCGCGCTCGATCTGGCCGGAGTAGCGAGATTTCGAGAAGACCAGATACAGCGCCTGATACCCGGCGCCCTGGCGAAGATGGACGAAAAGATCGTCGTCGCCGGTGGCGAAGACGATGGTGTCCACGATGTGCTTCAAGGAGGTGCGGTCGGTGTAGAACAGCTCGCGCTTGGGCATCCGGTTGAAGATGGCTCGAGTCTCGCGGTACGCGTGCGAGTTCCTGATGCCGCCGCAGTTTTGCAGCAGGAAATCCTGTTTCTCGCGGAGCAGGGGAATGTCGGTGGGCCGCTCGATCAGCGCGGTCATGGAGAAGCGGCCCAGGAGCAGGGTGATGGCCCGAAGCGACCCGTCTTCGGCCCATTCCCGGACCACGATGTCGTCAACCGGCTCCAGAGAATGGATGGCGGTGGCGTGACTACCGTAGTCGATCACCACAATGCGATCGTCGGACGGCGCGGGCAGAAGTCGGGACTCGATCTCCTCGATCATGCCGGGGAAGACCACGGAAAGCAGCGAGGGATCGGTGAGGACGCCCAGGGAGGCCTCGCCCCGGCGATCGAGTTCGCCCGCGGAGTTGACCGCGTATCGCGCCAGGCCCAGAAGGATGTAGTTGTCGTCCAGCAGCCACTGCAGGAACGCATTTGCAGACTCCCGCCGGGCGCCGTCCGCCTTGCGGTCGTGAATCCTGGACGCGGTCTCGGCAACCGCCCTTTGCATCGCCGCGAAGTCGCCGACCGACGCGAACACCGACTTCAAAACCGCGTGGATCTCGTGCTCGATCTCGCGCAGGCGATCCTTGTCCTCCACTCGTTCGATCCGGAAGTGGCAAAGAAGTTCTTTCGTCCCGTCTTCCGGGGCCGGGGCCACCGAGGTGACTTTTCCCCATTGTCGTTTCACGCTCAGGATGGGGTGAATGGAGGAAACCACCCGCAGGCCCGCGTTGCGAAAGTAGTTCTTCAGAGAGTCGAAGATGAAGGGCGCATCGAGGGTGTGAGTCTCGACCACCGTGACTTCGGATGAAACCGTCTTGCCCGCGATCACCCGGTTCTCGGAAACCCCGAGATTCCGGGCCCGCACGTGCAGGCCGGGCACGCTCGACCCGGCCTGCTGAGCCTCCGGCACTTCGTGGACGAAGAAGTGAAAGTGCTGAGTCAGCCTCTCCGCCGTTCGCTTGGGGCTGCCCTCGAGGGCGATGGAATCGGGCATCTCGCCAAAAACCGCTCGTCCAAAGCTTGCGAGCAGCGCCGCTTCTTCGGGCTTTCCCCCTGCCTTCAGAATGTCTTCAATTTCGGCCAGGCGGAAGGCCCGGGCGCTCGGATCTTGGGTGATCATGAAAAGACCTCGGGGACGAAGCGAAGGAAGAAAATCGTGGCGTCCGAAGGAGCTCAAAGAGCCTCCCCTTCGGAGACGCCGACCGGGCGACGATCCTACACCGACCAGCGGAAGGCCACCGCTCTGGCTGGTCAGGGAATGGAGGCCTTGGGCTCACCCATCGTCTCCAGGCGCGATAGCCACGCCTTGGACCGCGCCTTAGAATGAGCGGGATCACCCAGGGTCTTCAGTTTGTCCACGTCCTCCCTCCCCCGATTCTTCGCCGCGGCCGAACCGCACCGGCTGGCGGTATTGAAGGCCCTTTGGCCCGTAATCGCGGGCGGCGCGCTCTCACACCACAGCGAGGTCGTGGGCCTTCAGGGAGACGTCATGCGCATCCGCGCGGATTCGAGCGCGTGGCTCAAGACCCTGCGCGATCTGAAGGGCACGCTGGTGTTGCGGCTCCAGGGAGCCGCCGGCCCGCTGGCCCCTCGCGCGCTCGCTTTTGTCGAGGGAAGTGTCGCACCCAGAGCGCCCAGCAAGAAGGCCCGCGGTCGCCTCGGTCCGGCTGCGGTCTCGCTCCTGCCTGACGCCATCCGAGAGTGCGCGGAGCGGATTCCCACGCCGGAGGGTCGAGATGTCTACTTGCGTGCAGCCGCGGCCTTTCAGGCGAGATTCGGCGTTCCCAAGCGACCCTGAAGAGCGAGCGGTGGACGATTCTCACGCCCGGTCTGCCGGAGTTCCTGCGGGAAGAACCGTCGCGCTGACCCTCGCCGCCCTCGTCTCCTTCGCGTTGAACTCCCTGTTGTGTCGCGCCGCTCTCGGTGCGGGTCTGATCGACGCGGTGACCTTCACTTTGGTCCGTCTCGCGACCGGCGCGGCGACCTTGCTTCTGCTCGCCAGGGCGTCCGGCGGCTCGCCTCTCCCGCCTCGCGGTACCTCCCGCTCGAACCTCGTCGCCTCGGCCACCGCCCTCTTCCTCTACGCCCTTCCCTTCTCTCTCGCCTACCGGAGGATGTCCGCCGGCACCGGGGCATTCGTGGTCTTCTGCTGCGTTCAGATCACCATGATCGGCGCGGACCTGATTTCAGGCGGACGTCTGTGGCGACGAGAAGTCCTCGGACTCGGCCTCGCCCTTCTCGGCCTCGCCGTGCTGACCCGCCCCGGTCTTGAATCCCCTGATCTCCCAAGCGTCGCTCTGATGGGGGTGGCCGGCTTCTCCTGGGGCATCTATTCGCTTCGCGGCCGAAGCGGCGGCCCCGCTCTTGAAGCTACCGCACGAAATTTTGCCGCCGCGGTTCCGCTGGCTTTGGTCGCGTGGGTA
Source organism: Vicinamibacteria bacterium (assembly GCA_031362685.1). GTDB lineage: Bacteria > Acidobacteriota > Vicinamibacteria > Fen-336 > JAGNNV01 > JAGNNV01. Next base: position 48,271 of record JANLSZ010000216.1, read on the forward strand.
ATGGCCCTTTCGTCGGTTCGCGCCACCCTGAGCGGGCTCGCCCTCGCCACCGTGTCAGGCGCCCTGACCTCGGGGCTTGGCTACGTCGCGTGGTATGCCGCTTTGCCGGCCCTTCGCCCGAAGCACGCGGCCCTCGTGCAGTTGTCCGTGCCCCCCCTCGCGTCCGTGCTCGGAATTCTGTTCCTCCATGAACAACTGACCACACGCCTTCTCCTCGCGGCTCCCATGATTCTCGCGGGCATCGCCCTCGCGGTGTTCGGCCCGAAGCGGTAGCAGTGCTGCACCAGGAATGCCGGGGCTCCGCTACACGCCCGCAAGCCGCGTTTGTCGACCGCCGCGCCCGGGAGTAGCCTCGTTTCATGGCACATCCCTCCCTCGCCGCTTTACGCATCCTCGTCGTTCTCGGGCTGGTCGGTTTCGCGGCTTCGTGCGCCAAGCCCACTCCCGGGGAGATCCTCCTTCGGCAACTCGAGGAGAAGCAGTTTCTCAAATACGCCGGCGCCAACGCCGACAAGGTGCGCGCCGAAATCAGGGCAAAGGGCTGGCCCGCTCTCTTTGGTGACTCGGGGCGGGTCTTTGGGGCCGACAGCCTGAGCCTGGCCAAGGGCGGGGTCACCAAGTTCATCGAGAAAGTCCGTCCATTCCTTGAAGGCCAGGGGGTCAAGGTGCCGGAGCTCAAAGACGATGTGAAGCAGGAGAGCTACACCCTTCTCGTCGATGGAGCCCCGCTTCCAATCTGGACGAAGGATGAACTCGCGCGCGAGTTGGGCAACCAGCCGGGCATCACCTCGGGAATCGCCTCGGCCCGGTCTTTCGCCCTGGTGAACAAGCTCCTGGAGAACGCGAAATCACCGGAACGCGCCTACGCCATCTACAGCGGGGCGGCGCTTACCGCGATTTTTCTGACCGATGATCTGCTGGCGGTGATGAAGGCCGACCCCTTTGCCGTTCCGAAGTACACGCCCTACCAGTTGACCGCCGATTTCCCGTCCTTCGGACAGCCACAGCGGTAACGTCGACGAGGCTGCTGGGAGGCGTTTACTTTCCGAGGCGGATCTTCCGGGCGAGGTCCTCGGCCGCCGGGGGGCCATCGTTGCTCAAGACCACGATCACCAGGTGTTGCGCGGCATTCAGTTCGAACACCGCATTGACCCCGGGGGCCCCGCCGGCAACTCCAAGACCTCCGCGAATCGGGCCGGTGGATGAAGATGAAGGAGCCGCGGCCGCGGGTCTCGGGCCTCCGAGGTACCAGGCGGTGTAAGGGGCGGAGGCGAGCCGATTCGCGACCACGGCTTCGGCGAACTTCAACATGTCCGGGGCGGTGGAGTAGCCGCCGCCCGCGGAACTGCCTCGGGCGGGAAGCGAGTAGAGGTTGGGGGTGCGCTCGCCGCTCTCCTTCTTTATGTAACCGACGGCCAGATTCGGCACCACCGCGTCGAGTTCGAACGAATTGGTGTCCGTCATGCCCGCGGGCTCGAAGATGTGGTCCCGAACGTAGTCGTAGTAGGTCTGGCCGGAGAGTTTCTCGATGATGAGGCCGAGGGTCAGATAGCCGCCATTCGAGTAGGCATTCGCGGAGCCCGGTTCGAAGGCCAGAGGCTTCTTCGCAAAAAAGGGCAGGTAGTCCGACAGGGTTCGGATCCGGTTCTTGGGGGCGGCATCGAAGTCGGGACCGAAGAAATCGCCGATCCCTGACTTCATCTCGATGAGATGAGCGACCGTAACCTTGGCCGCGGCATCCGCGTTGGGGAAGTCGGGCAGGAACTTCCCGAGCTTGTCGTCGAGCGAGAGCTTTCCGGCTTCCAGCAATTGCGCAATGGCCAGCTTGGTGAAAGTCTTGTTGATCGAGCCGAGGTTGAACTTCGTGTCGATCCGGTTCTTCACTTCGAAGCTGCGGTTGGCAAAGCCCGCGGCTCGCTCGAGAACGGGCTTCCCGTCCTTGGCAATCAGGACCACGCCCGAAAATCCGCCGGCGATGGCCTGGTCGACAATCGGCAGGGCTCCGGCGATTACTTCGGCGGCCGGCCGCGGCGCCTGATCCGGCCCGCCGGGACCGCCTCGCGCAGCGGCCGGTCCGGGCGCTCCGCCGGGCCGCACGCCGACATCTGAAACCGCGTGGGGCGGCGTGGGCTCGACCGCAAAATGCAGAACGACGTCACGCCCGGTCTTGCGCGTCCTGGCCGCGATATCGATCTCGAAGTCGGACGCTTTCTCCACCTTGTGAAGGTCGAGCCCGCCGGACTGCTGGGCGAATTGGAAATCCTGCTGGGCCATGCCCGCCTCGCCGCCGCGATCGGCGTGAAACTTCTCCAGTTCCTGAAGCGACCCGGAGTTCAAGGCTTTGACGAAAAGTCCCACCGCCTTGCCCACCGGCGTGTCGGGAAGAGCCAGCACCGGCGCGGGGGCCTGAGCAAACGCGGCCGCGGGAAGGCAGAGGGCGAGCGAGAGGGGGAGGAGGCGAAATCGGGTCATGTTCCCTTTGACGTTACTTCAGGGCCTGCGGACGGATCCCGCTTGCCGATTCATTCCATCCGCTGAACAAACTTCATCGGTTGGCGCCCCTTCGAAAGATTCGGAACCGTGTAGTCTGCGTTCTGGAAAGATGTTCCTCTCCCTTCTCGCTTTTGCGGTGGCCTTCTTCGCCATCATCAAGGCCAGCGGTCTGGCCGATCAGGTCCGCAGACTCGAGGACGACCGCAGCGATTTCGTGGTCAAGCTGGCTGCGCTTCAGAAGCAGATAGAGCGGCTGCGGACGCAAGAGGCCACAAGTGCGAAGGAGCCGGGTGCGACCACCGCGACGCGCCCCCCGATCACTCCTCCGCCCGAGCCCGTGACCGCACCGGCTCAAATCGACCTCCAGGCCGTGACGCCTGAAGTCCCGGCCCCGGGTTCCGCCCTCCCAGCGGAGGCGCCCAGGCCGAAACCCCCAATCGCGCCAACGCGGACCGCTCCGCCTTCGCCGCCCTTCGCGCCGGTCGCGGCCGAGCCCCCGTCTCCGCCCATCGACTGGGAGAGCCTGCTCGGGGTCAAGGGCGCCGCCTGGGTTGGCGGCATCGCCCTCATCACATCCGCGATCTTCTTCGCCCGATGGACGATCGAGCAGGGTCTGGTGACGCCGGAGTTGCGCTTTGCCCTGATGCTATTCGCGGGCATCGGAGCGCTCGTCGCCGCTGAGATCGGCCTGCGAAAGGGCTACGAGAGAACGGCGAACCCGGTCTCCGGTGCGGGCATCGCCATCCTCTATATCGCTTTCTTCGCCGGCCATTCTCGTTACGGGCTCATCTCCATGCCCACCGCCTTCACCGGAATGGTGTTCGTCACGGTCACCGCTTGCGTTCTGGCCGTCCGCTACGACGCCTTCCCCACCGCGGTCCTCGGTCTCCTCGGAGGCTTCGCCACTCCGGTGGCGCTCTCCACCGGCGAAGACCACCCGATCGGTCTGTTCTCCTACATCCTGCTGCTGAACCTCGGTCTGCTCGCAGTCGGAGTGAAGCGTCGGTGGCATGGTCTGTTTGAACTCGGCCTCCTCGGAACCCTGTTCATTCAGATCGGCTGGTTTTCGAAGTTCATGTCGCCCGGGAACCTGCTGGTGGGCGTGGTGGTCTTCTTCATGTTCGGAATTCTCTATCTCGCCCTGCCCATCGTCTCGAAGGAGGAGGACAACGCGAGAGTCATACGCACCGGCGCCATCGGTGGAGTCGCGCCTTTCCTTTTCGCGGTCTATCTGGCCGGGTCGCCCCAATATGTCGAGCAATGGCCTCTGCTCTTCGGGATGATCGCTCTGCTCAACCTGGCCATTCTGGCCGTGGCCGGTTTGCGCGGCCGGGTGTCGCTGCTCCTGAGCGCCGCCATCGCCACCTCGCTCACCCTCGCGATCTGGGCGGCGGAGGGGCTGAAGGCGAACCGCGGCGCCTCCCTCTTCGGCGTCACCCTCTCCGCGATCTTTATCGTCTCGATCTTCGGCCTCGGGCGGCGCGCGGCGCTTCGTTTCGGCAGTCCGGACGAAGCGGCGCTGCGAGTCATCGAGGTCGCGGCCCTCTCCGCCTGGGCGGGACTCGGCCTGTTCGGCCTGATCATGATCGGTCACGATCGGGGGGCGCCGGCCGGACCGTTCCTGACCCTGGTCACCGCCCTCGCTCTCCTGCTCATCGAACACGCGGGTCAGAAAGGCCGGATGAAGGGTGCGCTTTCGGTGGGAACCCTGGGCCTCGCCGCGCTGATTCAGCTCTGGTTCTTGAGCGCGGTGGGCGCGTCATCCCTGGTCGGGTATCTCGCGGTGCCGGTGTCGTTGTCCCTCTTCCTCTCGTTCTTCGCGAGCAGAAACCGCGAGGAGAACAAGGACGCCGAGGCGGAGATCGCGGTGCTCCTGTCGAGTTGGATCGGCATTCTCGGTTTGTTCCTCGCTCTCGCCCAGTCCACCACCGCCGCGGCCGGGTGGCCGCTCTTCATCGCTCTCGGCGCGCAGGTGCTGGTAGTGACGGCCTCGGTCCTGCGATCGGACTGGACGATCGGACTCCCGGCTCTGCTCGGAGCGTGCGCCTTCCATGTGCTGGTGTGGCAGCTCGCCTACCTGAAGCCGGAGCGGTACACCACCGCCTTTGGCTTCACCAGCCTCTTCTATCTGTTCTTCCTTCTCCTCCCGATGATCGTGCCGTTTGCCCGATGGAGAGAGTCGCTTCTCCCCTGGATGACTTCAGCGCTCGCCGGGCCCGCCTTCTTCCTTCCTCTCTACAACGTCTACAAAGAGGCCTTCGGCGAATCGGCGATCGGCCTGTTGCCGGTGGTGATGGCGGGCGTCTCCGTCTTCAGCCTGCGGATGGTTTCGACCCGGTTCGTGGCCACGGAAGGCGATGGGTTGGGCGCGCGGCTCCGCCTGCGCTACCTCGCTCTTTTCACCGCGGTGGCGCTGTGGTTCATCGCGGTCGCGATTCCGCTCCAACTCGATCGACAGTGGATCACCCTCGGCTGGGCGCTCGAGGCGATGGCGCTGTGCTGGCTGTTTGGCCGCCTGCCCCACCGCGGCCTGCCCGTCTTCGCGGGAATCCTCTATGCCCTCGTGGGCGTGCGCCTTCTCTTCAACCCGGAAATTCTGCAATACCAGACGCGCGGCCTGCCCCTCTTCAACTGGATTCTCTACACCTACGGGGTCGCCACGGTCTGCTGCCTGGTCGGGCAGTCACTCCTGCGGCGCGCATCTGGGGGCGGCTTCATCAACCGGCTCGCCGATGCGATAGCCCTGAACGGTCTGCTCCTGGGCTTCTGGCTCGTCAATCTGGAGATCCTCGACTACTTCTCGACTGGCCCATATATCGCTCTCCTGGACCAGAGCGGCTATTCGGTGAAGCTCGCCCTTTCCGCGGGCTGGGGTCTTTATGCCATCGTGCTTCTGGTCACCGGAGTGGCGAAGGATTTGAAGCCGCTGCGGTATCTCTCGCTGGCCTTCCTGCTTCTCACCGTGGCCAAGGTATTCCTCTCCGACCTCTCGGAACTCGGCGGGATCTTCCGGGTGTTCTCGTTCCTCGGCCTCGCCGTGGCTTTGATCCTCGTTTCGCTCTTCTACCAGCGGTTCGTCTTCAAGAAGAATCCGTGATCGGACCCTTCGCTTGATTCTGATACTGGCAGCGCTCCTACTAGCCGGCGACACCGTGGTCGATGGGGAGCGTGCGGCATGGCAATACAAACGCATCGTTGTGGTCACGGGCGATGAGCCGTTGGCCTCTCTAATCCTGCCCCCTGAGCTTTCCACCCGGGCGGGGCCCTCGGGTCGCGACTTTCGGCTCGTGGACGAGACCGGCCGCGAGATTCCCTACCTCCTCGATTGGACGAGTGAACGGGAGGGCCTCGCGACCTGGCGGGCCACGGTCAAGGATGTGCGGCGCGAAAAGGAGCAGACCGAGGAAGCGTCGGCCATTCGCAGCCAGTGGACGATCGACCTCGGGGATGTGCGTACCTTCACCGACCTGAGTGTGCAGGTGCCTGATGTGGCCTTCGCGTGGCACGTGCGCGTGGAGGCTTCGACGGACAGCGTCAAGTACGACCTCGCCCTTGCCGACGCTGCCCTCTTCGATCAGACCTGGAACGGCGAGCGGATCCGCAAGACGGACGTTCGTTTCGAGGCTCCCCTGACTGCCCGTTATCTGCGGCTGACCGCCCGGAGCGCGGCAAATTCGCGCACTCTTGAACTCGAGGGCGCGTCGGTCACGTTGCGCCGCCGATTGAAAGGCGATGCGTGGTCCATGAGCGTGAGCGCCGTGCAAACCGATCCCGCTCCGGGCGATGGAAGAAACATCACCCGGTACCGCATCGACGCGTCCTCGCTCCTTCCTTTCGACGAAGTGGAGGTGCTCTGCGATGACCCATCGTTCTCGCGACGTGCCCGCCTGCGCGAGGTGGTGGCGAGAGGCGGGAAGACAACGGAAACGCTGTTGGGCGAGGGATCGATATTCCGCCTTCGCGCGAATGACGGTCTGGTCCAGGGGGACGCCCCCCGGTTCGCCACCCGGAACGGAAATGGCGGGGCGCTGGTTCTCGAGATCGACAATGCGGGGAGCCCCGCGCTGCGCGGCCTGAAAGTGCGGGTGCATGGCTCACGGGTGCGGCTGCTCTTCCCGGTTTCGAGCCGAACCCTCACTCTGTACTACGGGAACCTGGCCACGCGCGCTCCGGCCTATGACCTCGAAGGCCTGCGCCCCCGGCTCACCCAGGCCCTCGGGACAAAACCTGCGACGCTCGGAACCGAAGAGTCGAATCCCCTCTTCAAGCGAGAGCCGCCGCTGAGGTTCGCGGCCACGCTGGGCGCGTCGCTCGACCCGTCACCATGGCGACACCAGCGAGTGCTGACTCCCCTCCTTGAAGAGGACGTCTACGCGATGACCCTGCGGGCCAGCGACCTCGCGGTCCTGCGCCCCGACCTCGCCGATCTGCGCGTGGTCGATGCGGAGAATCGGCAAGTGCCGTTCCTGATCGACCACGACTTCGCGGACGAGCGCGTTCCCCTGAAGGTGCAAAAGCAGACGGGAGCGCCTCCCCATCGCAGTCTCTACGGTCTCCGGCCCGTGGATCCCCTGGCCGGCGATCCCGCGCCTTCGGTGTCGCGGATCGAGATTGAAGTCTCAGATGCGTTCTTCGAACGATCGGCCCGGCTGCTGCATTCGAGGAATCAGTCGCAGCGCGAGGAGCCCTTCTCCCTGGCCCTTTCACGCAAGCCACCCTCCTCCGGTTCGCTGGTCCTGGGCACAAGGGCTCCTCTCGAGGCCATGACGCTCGAGGTCGATGACGGCGACAACGCCCCGCTCGATCTTCGCTCGGCCACCGCCATCGTGCGCGTGCCCCGGGTGGTCTTCAAGGCGGCCCCGGGAAACCTGCGGCTCCTTCTCGGCAATCGGGGCGCCGAAGCTCCCCGCTACGACATCGCCGGACTGCGCGGCGAATTGCTCGCGTACTCGGCAATCGTCACCAGCGCAGGACCACTGGGCGAGAACAAGGAAGCGAAGGAAACACTGTTCTCGGTTTTCGACCGGGCACCTCGCAGCGCTCTGGTCTGGGGCACCATCATCGTGGCTATCATCGCTCTCATCGCGCTGACCCTGAGGACGCTCAAAGGGGCTTGAGCCAGAATGGGAGGCGAACCCTGCCCCAGGGCTCGCCGAAGCCGAACGGACGACGGAGATTGACAATGGTAGAGACGATGAAGCGGGTTCTTCCTCTGGCCTTGGTGATTGGCCTCATTGTTCCACCGGAGGCCCGAGCCTGGGGAGAACGCGGACACGA
>JANLSZ010000123.1:0-3560 GCA_031362685.1 Vicinamibacteria bacterium
CATGGTGTCGGGGTGGCGCTTGCCATGGAAGACGACGAACTTCCGGGTCCAGAACACGTAAGCCTCGGCGGTCCGCGGGCTGTAGTGCCGGACGCTGATCGCGTCCCGAAGCCGGTCAAGCAGGCGCGGTGGGGCGGGACGTGGACTCTCGATTCGATATTCGGGCATGGCGGTCCTCCGGTTCGAAGGGAGAGGCGGCGAGCGTAGCCGCAGCACCGGCCGGATCGGGTCCCCTGCCCCACCGCCGGACGAGACGGTGGGACGGTCGGGTCGATCCGCGATCTTCGCGATGACCGCCGCCGCTTGATCGCGCGAGGTGCGCGGCAACCCCGCGTGCGAAGGCCAAAGCACCGTTCCTGAACGCAGGGGGGCGGCGCGAAGCCGGCCCTTGGGGCCCAAGGCTCCTCTAAATCAAAGCGGGGCGGCAGCCCCGCTCCATTCATTGAGGACGAAGTGCGCTCCCCGGATGTGAAGGAACGCCCGGGTGCTTTGGCCGCAGCGTCACCGCGAAGGGCGCGATGATTCGCGCGTCCCTGGCGCAGTGCCGCGGGTTAACCCCGCGCCATGTCCGCGTCGACCATCATGCGGACAAGGGTCTTGAAGTCGACCGCGGGCTTCCAGCCGAGTCTGGTCCTGGCCTTGGTGGGATCGCCGAGCAGCAGGTCCACTTCGGCGGGACGGTAGAACTTCGGGTCGACCACCACGTACTTCTCCCAGTCGAGACCCGTGTAGGAAAACGCCTCGAGCAGGAAGTCCCGCACCGACCAGGTCTCGCCCGTGGCCACCACGTAGTCGTCGGCCTCGTCCTGCTGAACCATCCGCCACATCGCATCGACGTAGTCACCGGCGAAGCCCCAGTCGCGCTTGGCGTCGAGGTTCCCAAGATGCAGGTCCTTGGCCTTGCCCTTCTTGATCGCGGCGATCCCGAGGGTGATCTTGCGGGTCACGAAGTTTTCCCCGCGGCGCGGGGACTCGTGGTTGAAGAGTATGCCGTTGGTCACGTGCATCCCGTAGCCCTCGCGATAGTTCACCGCGATCCAGTGGGCGTACACCTTCGCCACCCCGTAAGGAGACCGGGGATGGAAGGGCGTGGTCTCCTTCTGCGGAGTTTCCGCCGCTTTGCCGAACATCTCCGAGCTTCCGGCCTGATAGACGCGGGTCTTCAGGCCCAGGTCGTGTACCGCGTCGAGCAGACGCAGGACGCCGAGGCCGGTCGTGTTGCCGGTGTACTCCGGCATGTCGAACGAGACCTTCACATGGCTCTGGGCGGCCAGGTTGTAGATCTCATCCGGTCCGACCTGTTCCAGCACCCGGGCGAGGCTCGAGGTATCGACCAGATCGCCGTAATGCAGGTGGAGATCGTCGCGGACCTGATCGATGCGCCAGGTGTTGAACGAGCTCGATCTTCGGACCAGGCCGTGGACTTCGTAGCCCTTCTTCAAGAGAAGTTCGGCGAGATAGCTGCTGTCCTGGCCGGTGATGCCGGTGATGAGTGCTTTTTTCATGGGTGGGGTGAACTTTCAGCTCCGGCCCGATTCACTCGGGCCGGAGCGTGGGGGTCTGGGGGGCTGAGCATGGGAACCGTGTCGCGTCTGCGGCCCCCCAGCTCATTAGTCAATGAATCTGTATTTGATGAGGGTCCACAGGGCGGGGAAGCCGTCGCGCCAGGTGATCTTCTTGCCTTCGGAGTAGTCGCGGCCGTCGTAGGTGATGGGGACTTCGTAGACCCGGGCGCCGGCCTTGAACAGCTTGGCTGTGATTTCGGGCTCGATCCCGAATCGATTGGAGTGCAGAGGCATCGGCTTCAGAATGTCCGCGCGGATGGCCTTGAAACATGTCTCCATGTCGGTCATGGTGGTGTTGTAGAGGACGTTGGTGACCAGATTGAGAAAGAGGTTCGCCAGGTAGTGCGTGAACAGATGACAGCGATGCCTTCCGATGAAGCGCGACCCGAACACCGCGTCGGCCTTGCCCTTGATGATGAGATCCAGCAGGTCGGGATATTCCTCGGGCGAGTATTCGAGGTCGGCGTCCTGCACCACGATCACGTCTCCAGTCGCTTCCTGGATGCCGCGCCGAACCGCAGCACCCTTCCCTTGGTTCTTTTCCTGGTGAAACAGCTTCAAGCCCTTGGCCGCGGCCAGCCGGTCGAGAATCTCCCGCGAGCCATCGGTGGAGGCGTCGTTGACGAGGATGACTTCCTTCCGGATACCCGGCACGGCCAGAACCCGGTCGATGATCTCCTCGACGGTGTTCTTCTCGTTGTAGACGGGAATGATGACCGACAGCAAGGGGTCGGGGATGGGATTGGGTCGCCTCATCTGCCGCTACTGTATCCCTGAGGATGAGTCTTGCGCCATTTCCAGGCCGTCTCGACGATCTCGTCGATGGAGACGACCTGAGGTTCGAAGCCAAGGACGGTGCGGGAGCGCGTGGGTACCGCGACAAGGGAGGGAGGATCGCCGGCCCGGCGAGGACCGACGGCGTGGGGGACCTTCGTGCCGGTCACGCGTTCGACGGACTGGATGACTTCGCGTACGGAGGTGCCGCGGCCGGTCCCGAGATTGATCACGGCGAAGGTCTCGATTCGGTCGACCGCATCGAGAGCCAGGACATGGGCGCGGGCCAGGTCGTCCACGTGGATGTAGTCACGCAGGCAGGTGCCGTCGGGCGTTTCGTAGTCATCGCCAAAGACGGTCAAGGGTCCCCGTCGACCGGCGGCGGCGTCTATGGCCAGCGGGATCAGGTGTTCCTCGTGAGCGTGGTCTTCGCCGAGCGAACCGTCACGTCTGGCTCCGGCCGCGTTGAAGTAGCGGAGAGCGATCGCGCGCATCTGGCCGATTCGATGGTAGGCCTCCAGCACCTGTTCGAAGGCGCGCTTCGAAGCGCCGTACGGATTCACCGGCTCCTTGGGGTGATCCTCGGTGAGGTCGCCTTTGGGCACACCGTAGGTCGCACAGGTCGAACTGAAGATGAAGCGATGCACGCCCGCCGCCTTGGCCGCATCGAGCAGGGTCATGCCCTTCACCAGGTTTGTCTCGAAGTAAGAGCGGGGGTCCTTCATCGACCCGTTAACCGACAGGAGGCCGGCGAAATGCATGATGGCATCGTGGCCGGCGAGGGCCGCGGTCATGGCCCCCAGGTCGCCGATGTCGCCGCGAACCACCCTGGCCGCGGGCTCCGGGACCGCGGCCCGATGCCCGGCCGAGAAGTCGTCGATGACCGTGACCTGGTGGCCGAGGCTCAAAAGCTCGGCGACCGCATGCGAGCCGATGTACCCGGCTCCGCCCGTGACCGCGACCTTCAACGCGCCCGGCGTCCCCGGCGGTTCACTACCTTCGACCCACGCCGACGTATTCGAAGCCGAGAGCCTTGACCGTCTTCGGGTTGTAGATGTTCCGACCGTCGAAGATGAGGGGCCGGCGCATCAGCGACTTCATGCGGCCGAAGTCGGGTTCGCGGAATTCGTTCCACTCGGTGGCGAGGAGGAGGGCGTCGGCGCCCTCCAGAGCGTCGTAGGCGTTCCTGGTCAGACGCACCGCCTTGGGCAGAGATCCCTT
>JANLSZ010000228.1:0-8293 GCA_031362685.1 Vicinamibacteria bacterium
CGGCGGCGTCCGCCCACCGCTTCTGACGAAACCGCACGCCGGCGAGGCCGCCAAGCGCCCGGGCATTCGAAGGGCACATCTCGCTGGCCGCCAGCAGTTCGGGCACGGCCTGTTCGGGATCGGCGCCCCGGGCGATTTCGATCGCATGGTCGACGACGGGATCGCACTCGCTCGTGCGACTAGAGGTGGCGGACGGGGTCTCGGGACCCGCCATCGCAGGCGCCATCGCCCCCGGTGTCACCACGAGCGCGAAGCCGCCCGTGGCCTTCCACAATCGCAGGAACTCGCTCTGGCTCGCGAGGCGGAACGGACCGAGGGATGGATCGTGAAACAGAACGCGGCCGGACGCCCACGCCACGATGACGACATAGTGGAGACGCCCCCCGCCGCCGTCGATCAGGGCGATGACCGGTCTCCCGCTCTCGATCTCGCGCCGGGCATCCTCCGGTTCGGCGTTGATGGGTCGCGCGACCGCGCCGCGCGATCCAAGCGCTGCGGCGAGATCGCGCGTGCTGATGCCGCGCGTTTCCTTGTTCACGAGCGAGGCGAAGTCCTGGGCCTGGACATCCCCGATGCCCCAGTACCGGAGAACCATCGCCGCCGCGGCGCCGCCGCACAGGTCCACGGTCTGCGCCATAAACGGGACGTCCGCTACCACGAGCGATCGCCTCTGGTCCTGTCCTTCCCCGGCAGGAGGGATGCCGAAAAGGGCCAGGGCCAGCGAAGCGGCCCGGAGATTCCCGGGGTTCAGTCGGTCCTCAGGATGAGAAGGACGAGGCCCGTCTTAGCTCGCGAGCAGGATGATGATGATGATGATCAGCAGGATCGCCACGAGGCTGATCTTGATGGTGGTGGTGCCGCCCGCGAGCAGCTCGTTCGCGGCGGTAGCGCGGGCGTTGACGCGCTGGAGATCCGCGCCTTCGAGCGCAGACACGGCGCCTTCGGCGCGACGAACATCCAGGCCCATGCCCTCGGCCATCGCCTTCACGTCGTCGCGCCCGAGAAGCGTCCGAATGGAGTCGCGGGCGGCCTCATCAGAGACCACCTTCTCTCCAAGGGCCTGGTCGACCGCGGCGCGGTCGACGACGGTTGGGGTCTGTTGCGCCCAGGCCGGCGAGGAGCCGGCGGCGAAAGCCACGGCGAGGGCGGCGACGGCGAGGTCTTTGAGCTTCATGACAAGTGATTCCTTTGGTAGTGCGATCACCCATGATCCGCCTTTTGAGGATCCGGCTCTGTGCGCTGACGAACCTATCGCGTCAGGCCTTGCGATGCACCTGCGTGTAGCGGTCGACCATGGCGGCCATGCTGAAGCGGGATTTCGCCTGGCCCCGCCCCCAGAAGCCTGCCCGTCGCCCGAACCCTGGAGAGAAAAACAATGACCTTCGGCATCTACTTCGCGGGCACGCTGATCATGATCGCCGGCCTCGTCTATGCAGGCGTCCTGCTCAAAGTTCCCGCCCAGTGAGCTCCTTCCGAACGTCCGGGCCCGGTAGACGCTCCGGGATCGATCGAGCCGTCGACACCGCGGACGGCCACGAAGGCATGCGCAAGGGCGAGGGTTGTGCCGCTCACCAGACCGGTCCGCAACGAAGTGCGGATGGCCGTGCGGTACATTTCCTTCCGCTTCTTGAAGAGTTCCTCGGACCGCGCGCCATGCCGAGGGCCAGCAGATCGCCCTCTCCTCCGGCGTCCCGTTATCTCAGTCGACGTTACCGACGCTTCTTCCGTCCGGCATTGGCGCGATAACGCACAGACGCCACGGGCTTCGGCCTCCTACGCTCGAGCCCATGAAACCCGCCAACTACATCGCCTTGTCGCTCTCAATCGGTCTCGCCGCATCGTGCGCCCCTGGCTCCGAAGGGAACGCCACGGTCGCCGCGAAGAAGGCGCCCGTACCTCGCGCGGTCCTCGAAGTGCCGGCGGGCGCTCACCTGTCGGTCATCGTGGAGACCGCGATGTCCTCGAAGACCTCAAACACCGGTGATCGCATCGAGGCCCGTCTGGCCCAAGACCTCCTCGTCAATAACAAAGTCGTGGCGCGCACGGGCAGCGCGGTACGCGGCCGGGTGACCGCCGCCGTGCCCTCCGGCCGGGTGAAAACCCGGGCTCGCCTCGCCTTCGTCTTCGACTCCATCGTCGTCGAAGGCGGCGCCGAGCAAGCGATTGTGACCCAGGCGGTCGACATCACCGCGGACGACACCCACAAGCGCGACGCCGTGACCATTGGCGGCAGCGCCGGGGCGGGGGCTCTGATCGGGGCGATCGTCGACGGCGGCAAGGGCGCCGGCCTCGGGGCGTTGATCGGCGCGGGTGCTGGAACTGGAGTGGTTCTCGTCGACAAGGGCAAGAACATCAATATCGCCGCGGGCGGCACGCTCTCCCTGGAGCTCACCCAGCCCCTGCGAATCCGCCTCTAACTGCGGAACCGCCCTCAAATCCCGACACTCGACGTGAATCCCGGCTGCGTGCGGTAGAGAACAGACGCAAGGCTCGCGCATCTTTAGTCTGTGGCCGGTGGTTCCACTCGGTTATCGCCCAAAAAGGAGAAAGCAGTATGCGAAGAGAGATGTTGAAGAACAGAGACATGATGCTCGTTCTGCTCGGCGGCTTGATGCTCGCCAGTGCCGGGAATGCGCAAAGTCAGACCAGCGACGGGCCCACGGTCCGCCGCGAGGACGTGAAGACCTGGGTGATCGTGGTCGATGGGAAGGATTACGAAGCTCATCCGGCGACGCCCGCCTACGACGGCTCGACCGGCCTCTTCCACCTTTCCTCCGCCTACACCCTCCCCAAAGGCCGCGTCTCGTTCAGCCTGTTCCGTGACAACCTCGATCGCGACCCCAAGGACGAAGACATCTCGATCCATGGCGTGACCCTGGGTTATGGCGCCACCAGCAAGCTGGAGCTCGCTCTCAGTTTCGGCCTGCAGAACCGCATCGACGCGGACGCGCTCTTCCAGCCCGGCTTCGTGAACGACTATCCGTTCGTGACCACGGGTTGGCAGACCGGCGCCGGCGACCTGAAACTCGGGGCCAAGTACAAGCTGCTCGACGACTACGGCAAAGACCCGGTGGGCCTGGCCCTGCACGGCTATGTCAAGCTCCCGACGGCCAGCGAAGACAAGGGCCTGGGAACGGGGAAGCGCTCGATGGGCGTCGACCTCCTCATGTCCAAGTCGCTCGGGCGCAAGGCCGACCTGCATGCCGCCCTTGGCTACCAGTGGAACACCGATCCCGATTCACCGAGGAGCGTCGATATCGGCAACGCGTTCAAGTGGGGCGTGGGCATCAACCTTCCCGCGTGCAGGAGAATTCAGGTCCAGGCCGAATTGACCGGAACCAAGTACGGGGATGCCGCCTTCAAGCAGACGAATCCCGTTGACTTCATCATCGGGCCGGTGATCTGGCTCGGCAGGGGCTTCTTCCTCCGGCCCGCCATCTCGAAGAATCTGAACTTCGATGATCGGGGCCTCAACTCGGGTGGAAAGAGCTCCACGGGCAAGCAGTTCTCGGTCGGGTACCATCCCGGAACGAAGTGCTGTGCGATCGCCGTTCCTGCGCCGCCCCCGCCCCCGCCTCCGCCGCCAGCGCCGGCTCCGCCCGTTAATCGGGCGCCGACCGTCGCTTGTGACCCCGCGAGCGCCAGCATCCGCGCCGGCGAAGTCGTGAAGCTCCGCGCGAACGCTTCGGATCCCGACAACGACAACCTGACCTACACCTGGACCACGAGCGGGGGACGCATTCTCGGCTCGACCGCGAACGTCGAGCTCGATACCACCGGGGTCAGCGGTCCGGCGAACGTCAACGCGACGGTCCGCGTCGCGGATGGCCGCGGCGGCGTCGCCGACTCGACCTGCAACCTCCGGGTCGCCGCGCCGGAACGGAAGCCCGAAACCATGACCTGCGCCGCCACCGGTTTCCCGCACAACCGTTCGCGCCTCAACAACGTCGACAAGGCCTGCCTCGATGACGTGGCCCTGCGGCTTCGTGAAGATCCGCGCAGCCATGTCGTGATCATCGGCCATGCCGACCGAAACGAAGTGCGGCCCGAGCTGCTCTCGAGACAGCGCGCCGACGCCACGAAGTTGTATCTGACTTCCGAGCGCGGCGTGGACGGAGCGCGAGTCACGGTGCGAGGCGACGGCGCCTCGAAGGCGCAAGCACCCCCGGCATTGACGGGCAACCGTCGCGTCGAGGTGATCTTCGTGCCCGAGGGCGCCACCTCGCCGTCGCAGAAGTAAATCGCGTGCAAACGCGGGGCGGGCTCGAGACGGCTTCGGGTCCGCCCCGATTTGCATTCCAGGAACGGAGACGGGCCCTGCACATTCAGGCGCGGGCCGCGCTCACCCTGTGCATCCTTCTGACCGCGTCCGCGACATCACCGTCGGAGCGCGCGTCTTCGTGGATCCCCATCGGTCCGGGTGGCGGCGATGTGCGCTCCCTCGCCGTGGACCCGCGGAACGCGAACCGTGTCTACCTCGGCACCGCGGGAGGCACGCTCTACCGCTCGGAGAACGCCGGCCTCGCCTGGCGGCGCCTGACCCCCGGCCTCCCTCGACGGGACCAGAATCTGGACGAACTCGTGGTGAGCCCGCTGGGCGCGCTGCTGGTCGGGTTCTGGGATGCCCACGGGCAGGGCGGCGGTGTCGCGACGAGCACGGACGGTGGCGAGACCTTCACCCTGGGTCTGCAAGGTGAATCGGTTCGCGCGCTGAGATTGGCCCCAACCGACCCGAACCTGGTGGTCGCGGGCTCGCTGAGCGGCGTCTTCTCATCGCCAGATGGCGGGCTCACGTGGCGTCGGATCACGCCCCTCGACCATGAGGAACTTCGCAATGTGGAGTCGGTTGCGATCGACCCCCGGGATCCGCGCGTGATCTACGTCGGCACCTGGCATCTGCCCTGGAAAACCACCGACGGCGGGGCGACCTGGAAGTCCGTGCCCAGGGGGATGATCGAGGACTCCGACGTCTTTACGATCACTCTCGACCGCCGCGATCCGGATCGCGTTCTCGCGACCGCGTGCTCCGGCATCTACCGGACGCCCGACGGAGCGGGGGTATGGTCGCGGGTGCAAGGCATGCCCTTCGGCAGCCGTCGCGCGCGCGCCTTCGCGCAGGACATCGACCGCCCCGACACGTTCTACGCCGGCACGACCCAGGGACTCTGGGTCTCAGGCGACGATACGGCGGGATGGCGGGCCACCACCGCGCTCGACGTGGTGGTGAACGCGCTGGCGAGCCTGCCGGGCGGAGTCGTGCTCGCGGGAACTGAGGGCGCGGGCGTCCTGCGCAGCGTCGACTACGGCCGCACTTGGGTTTCTTCGAACGCCGGCTTTTCGGAGCGGTTCGTTTCTCGAATTGCTTTCGATCCCTCGTCCCGCCGCGTCCTTGCGGGGGTCTGGGGCGACCGCATTCATGGGGGAGTGTTCGCGGCACCGGACCCCCGCTCGCCCTGGGTCCGGCTTGGAGAGGGCTTGAAGGGCCAGGAAGTCCTCTCGCTCGCGGTCGCCGGATCACGATCCTTCGCCGGCACGGACCAGGGCCTGTTCGCCCTCGACCCGCCGGAACGGCAGTGGCGGCGTCTTCCCCTGGTCGCCCGAGCGGGGATCCCCGCACCGAGGATCAACGACCTCGCGAGCCTTCGGGGGCAGACCGTCCTTGCCGCCACGTCGGCCGGGCTCTTTCGCAGCGATGACGCCGGGCGGGTCTGGACTCAATTGCTCAAGGTTAAAGGCGAGGTCACGGCCATCGTGCTCTCCCCGCTCGGGGAGTTGTCTCTCGCCGCGACCGGGCTTGGCCTTCAGGCGAGCCGGGATGAAGGACAAACCTGGGCGGAGGTCTCGAGCCCGGGCCTCGCGCGGGTGAACGCTCTGGCCATCGTGCCGGGGGAGCCGCGGATCATCCTGGCCGCCACGAGCCGGGGTCTCTACCGCTCGTCCGATGACGCCTCCAACTGGTCCCCGGGCGCTCGCGGCCTCCCCGACTCCGATTTCACCGGCATCGCCGTGTCGCCCTCGGGCTCCCCGATTTTCGTGAGCGACTTCGTGTGGGGGGGCGTGTATCGCAGCGACGATGGAGGCCTGAGCTGGACCAGACTCAGGGATGAGGGCCTCGTCACCGACCGGGTGTGGGCCCTCGAAATCAACCTGATGGCGCCCGACGAACTGCTGGCCGCGTCCCTCTCCGGCGGCCTCCACATGCTGACCTGGGCGAAGCAGCAGCCCTGACTTTCGTTGCCGCGGCCGAGCGGATCCCGCTTCGTGGGCGTCGGTACGCTGCCGCACATACGCCGACCCGTCCAGCGACTAGCGTGCTCTTGAGGCTCGGGCGGCTCCGCCTCCGCCGGGGTCGCGCCGGATCTTCGCGGATTAACGATGTGAAAGAGAGTGGACTATTCGCGCAACCCTGCTCCGATTGACGGCGCGGCTGCGCGGCGACACCCTGGCCGAGAAGTACGCTTCCGCCGAACCGCCGCTCCGTTCCGAGCTGTTCAGCGCGGACCAGATGGAGCAACACGGCCGGACGCTCGCCGACTCGCACAAGTTTGGTCTGCGCCGCGGCCCGGATCGCCTGCTCGCACGCCTGCTCGAGAACGAGGGCGTCCTCGCCGAGGCCTTCAAGCTGCTGACCGAGGCGGCGCAGGCTTCGCGCCGAATCACCCCGGCCGCGGAATGGCTGCTCGACAACTCGTTTCTGATCGAGGAGGAGATTCGAACCGCAAGGCGACACTTCCCGGAAAAGTACAGCCTTGAACTCCCGCGGCTCGCCGCCGGGCCGTCGGCCGGGCTTCCCCGGGTCTACGACATAGCACTTGAAGCCGTCTCTCACGGCGATGCGCGAGTCGATCCGAAGGGTCTCAATCGTTTCGTGGCCGCGTATCAGACGGTGGAAGACCTCAAGCTCGGGGAGCTCTGGGCGATTCCGATCATGCTGCGGCTGGCCCTGATCGAGAATCTGCGGCGGGTCGGGGCCCTGGTGGTCGCCGGGATGATCTACCGGAGCCAGGCTGACGCGTGGGCCGACGAAATGATCTCGGTCGGCGAGAAGGATCCGACCAATCTGATCCTGGTGATCGCCGACATGGCTCGGTCGGAGCCTCCGCTCGTGAACTCATTCGTCGCCGCCCTGGCGCGGCGCCTCCAAGGCCAGAGTTCCGCGCTGGCTTTGCCCCTCACCTGGATCGAGCAGCGGCTCTCCGCCTCGGGCTCGACCATCGAACACATGGTTCAATCGGATACTCAGAGTCAGGCCGCGAACCAGCTCTCGATCAGCAACAGCATCGGCAGCCTGCGGGCGCTCGGGGCCATCGACTGGCGGGAATTCGTCGAGGCCATGAGCTCCGTCGAGAGGATTCTGCGCGAGGATCTGGGCGGCGTGTACGGCCGAATGGACTTCGCCACCCGGGACCGCTACCGGCATGTGGTTGAGAGGGTGGCGAGGCACGTTCCGGCGTCGGAGACCGACGTGGCCCGGAAGGCCATCCAGCTCTCAAGCGCGGGCGAGGTTTTGCGCGCCGCGGGCGGCGATGAAAGTGAGGCGCACGTCGGTTTCTATTTGATTGACAAAGGCCTCGTTCAGCTCGAGCAGGCGGTCGGGGTTCGGCTGCGCTGGGACGAAGTCGTTCGCCGTGGGGCCGCGCGCTTTCCGCTTTCGCTGTACCTGGGTGGGAGCGTGCTCCTGACCGCGATCTTCACCCTGGCCTTTGTTCTGAAGGGGAGCTCGGACGGCCTGGCCCCCTGGTTGCTGGCGGTCATCGCGGCTCCCGCCCTGCTCGCGACGAGTCAACTGGCGGTCGCGCTGGTCAACTGGCTCGCCACCCTCATCGCCATCCCTGACCTGCTGCCGCGCCTGGACTTTGCCCGCGGGATCCACCCCGGATCGCGAACTCTGGTCGTGGTCCCCACTATGCTCACCAGTCTCCGAGGGGTCAACGATCTGGCCGAGGCTCTGGAGGTCCGGTTCCTCGCGAACCGTGACGCCCGTCTCCACTTCGGTCTGCTGACCGATTTCTGTGATGCCCTTGAGGAGACCCTTCCCGCGGACGGCGCGCTTCTGGAGCGGGCCCGCCTGCAGATCGAGGGCCTGAACCTCAAGTATGAGAATCCGGACCGGGACACTTTCTTCCTGTTTCACCGGCCGCGCATGTTCAATGCCCGCGATCGCATCTGGATGGGGTACGAGCGGAAGCGCGGAAAACTGGGCGCGCTCAACGCGCTCATACGCGAGGGATCGAAAGAACCGTTCTCCCTCATCGTGGGCGAGACGGAAATCCTGCGGGAAGTCAAGTATGTG
>JANLSZ010000128.1:0-8405 GCA_031362685.1 Vicinamibacteria bacterium
CGTGTTCGCCACCGTCACCACCTCGTCGCCCGGCCCCACGCCGTAGGCGCGCAGGGCATAGATCAGCGCATCGGTTCCATTCGCCACCCCCACGCAGGCTTCGGCTCCGCAAAAAGCCGCGAACTCCTTCTCGAAGGCGCCGCAGTCGGGCCCCTTGATGAAGGCGGTGGTGTCGACGACGCGGGCCATGGCCGCGTCGATGTCATGCTTGATCCGCAGGTACTGGGCCCTCAGATCGACCATCGGTATTGTCTTGCTCATGATTGGTGCGAGGAGTTTATTCCGGGCGGGCGCGGCGCGCAACACTTTTTCGATGATACTTGACATGCTAACTATTGACCAGTTATCTTAAACACATGCCCCAGAGTTCCATTCTCCGCGAACTGCGCCAGAGCAAGCCCTTTCCCTCGAACCGGGAAGAGGCGTTCGTGGGACTCCTGCGCACCGCCGATATGCTGCGCTGGAGGATCTCCGAAGTCCTCGAGCCCGAGGGAATCACCCTCGCGCAGTTCAACGTGCTCCGAATCCTCCGCGGTGCGAAGGAGACCGGTCTCCCTACCCTGGAGATCGGAGCCCGCCTCGTGGAGCAGGCGCCGGGGATCACCCGCCTGATCGATCGGCTGGAGATCGCGGGGCTCGCCCGGCGCGAGCGGCCGCGGGCCGACCGGCGTCAGGTCCTCTGCCACATAGAGAAGAAGGGCCTCGCCCTTCTCGCCCGACTCGATACCACCGTAACCGAGGCGAGCGAGGTGCTCTTCGCCGGCCTGAGCAGCACCGAGATCGACCAGCTCATCACGTCCCTCGGCGCCATCCGCAGCGTGTGCGCCGCCCGCTGCACCTCCTTGCGCAAACAATAGACCGACCCGCTCCCGGCCCCTCTACTTCAGGAATGCCGCGAGGGGCAGCTTCAGATCCCTCAGGCCCTGGGCCGCGCGCTGGGCCATTACGAGCGCGCCCCGGGGCGAGAGGTGGATGTTGTCGGCGAGCCCGTTCGGATAGTTCGGATGCGCGCCAGGCGCCAGGTGCTGAAAGAGTTCCTTGGACCCCTCGGGACCGTACTCGGTCACCACCTGGGCGCTTTTGGCCTGCATGTCCAGGAGTGGCGTGGTCGTGCCCAGCGCCGCCGAGCGCACGATGTCCGGGTAGGGGCCGTGGACATCCCGCAAGGACCCATCCGCGTTGAAGCGGCGCACGACAATCGGAGTGGCCAGTACCGGAAGAGCCTTTCGGGCGCGAACATCGGAGACAAAGCGGGCGAGGTTGGAGCGATACTCCTCAGGCGGCGTACCCTCCTCGTCCCTCGATCCATCGTTGTGGCCGAACTGAACGATCACAAAGTCGCCTTCCTTTACGTTGGCGATGAGGGCGGCCCAGAAGCCCTCACTCAAGAAGGTGCGCGTGCTGCGCCCCCGTTTCGCGTAGTTCCGGACCAGCACACGATCTTCATGGAACAGCGCCGGGAGCTCTTCACCCCATCCGGTCTCCGGCCGTCTCTCGGGCAGGCCTTCGCCCATGGTGGAATCTCCGGCCAGATGAAGGGTGATCCGGCCGGGGCCGGCCGCGGGCGGACCGGCCGCGGGAGGGGTCGGAGTGGCGGCCCCGGTGCAGGCGGAGAGGAGGACGCAAAGGGGCAGAGCGGTAAGGGTCCGAAAGAAACGCACTATGGCCGCGCTATCTAAAAATCCCGTTGAACAGGAACTTGAAGGCGCCGTGGGGCTGGCCGCGGAAAGTGATCTCCGGTCCGAACATCATGAGCCAGCCCTGACCAACGCTGGCCTCCGCGACCGACACTCCACCTTCGAGGTAGTGCTGGCCCCAGGCCCATCCACTGCGCAGCGGCGTCGCGTTCGGGAACCAGGCAACCGCCGTGACGCCCTTGAGGGGAGCGTCGGGATGAAGGTCGAAGACCGGCGAGTTATCGAAAAAGATGTCGAGATCCCTCGGCATGCCCCAGGCCAGAGGATGATTCGTATTCACCTCCACGCGGAGAATCGAGCCCGGCACGTAGTACTTCTCGCGACCGAGCTTCTTCACCCCCGCCGCCGTCTTCTCGACCAGATGATCCGCGACCAGACCCAGCTGTTCGCCCAGCACGTTGGAGGAACCAACCGTGATGACCTTCCCACCCGCTTCCATGAACGCCTTGACCTGGGGCCCGCTCTTCGCAACCGAGTAGCGACCGAGGCGATTCTTGAACTCGCCGGCGCGTTCTTCCGAAGCCTGACGGCCGCCGAACAGGCTGGCGGCGGGCGGGTCGCTTTCGGGCAGGATCTCGTCGGCAAAGATGAGGACGTCGTATTTCGCTCTCAGATTGCCGGCGTCGATCTGTTGCGGAAAAACCTGTTCGACCGAGGCGAACTCGAACTGCTCCAGCAGCCAGCGGATCCAGCCCGCCGTCATGCTCCCGCCGTAGGTATCGGCCAGGCCCACGCGCATGGTCTTGAGGGCCCTCATCTCAGCGGGCTTCGCCGCGGCCCGGGCGGAGACTCCGAGGTCCATGGCCGCCCTGGTCACGATGGGAGTGGAGGCCGCACTCGCCACCGCATAGTAGCCGCCCGCATCCGCGCCGCCAATAATCCGATGAACTTCGCCACCCGCCTTCAAGACGCGGTTCACCACGATCACCGCATCATTCTGAGCCGCCGGTAGAACAAAACCGGTCGCACCCGCGCCCGCCACATCGGCGGGTTTGGGTTTGGCGAGATCGAGGGGAGCCAGGGCCTCTAAAGGACCGCCGAAACCATCGAGGACGCGGTCGAACTGGACGCCCATCTGATAGGCGAGAGTCCAGCCTGCGTTGTCGTAGGGCGGAATCGGCGGGCCCCCGGGGGAGGCGAAATCGTTCGGATGATCCTGCGGCTCGAACATGTCCATGACATGCGGTCGGAAGGCCTGCGCGGTCTTCACCACCAGCGACCCCTTGGGATAGGTCTTCCCCGCGACCGTGAAGTCGGCGGTCGCACGATGGACGACGATGCCCGAACGCTGCAGGGCGTTGACGAACTTCACCGCGGTCGGGAAGTCGGCCTGATTCGCGGAGATGATGTAGCCGCGTGCGTCGCGGTCGACCGGCTTGCGAAGTTCGTCGAAATACTTCGCAGGCACCACGGGAGAGCGTCCGCCCGCGTTCGCGGCGAAGAGGCCGCCGGGGGCCATGGTTGGATTGATGGTGGACGCGGGACCCGAGGGCGCGCGCATCTCCTTGTCCGCGGCGGCGCGAAGAGTATCGATGTCTTTCGGCCACACCGTCCAGTTGTCCCTGCTGCCGCGCTCGATCGAGTTCCGGCCCATCTTGTAGATGTTGTAAAGAAATTGTTCGCGATGCCGGGAGGCGATGTCGAGGACGGCGTAGTTCGCGGTCACCGAGTAGTCGATGGACTGGCGGAAGTGCCAGGTCTGGGGGGTGATCGGGAAAGGGGTGTCGCCGCTGGGAAGGATGCGCTGGGGCACAAACTCGATCTCGATGGGCGTGGGGTTCCCGATGGTCTCGGTGAGCAGGCCGATCTGGTTGTGGAAGTACACCGCGGTGCGCAGGCCGCCGTTCCACCACGTTGAGTAGTTGGCCCCGCGGCGCATGGTGGCGCCCGGCTTGTCCTCGACGATGAAGCGGTTGTGCATCGAGGCGCCAACCAGGTCGAGGCCGGTGACGATCAGGGGATCAAGGTTGTAGTTGAAGGGGTCACGGAAGGGCGGGGCGAAGAGAACCGCGCCGGTGGGCCCGGTCTGATGATGGTTGTACATGATCTGGGGAATCCACTCGATCGAGAGTTGCTTCGCCATGTTGCGCGACTCGGGCTGGTTCAGCGCGTAGAAGTCGCGGTTGTTGTCGTGCCCGACGTACTTTTGATAGAGGCGCGGGATGTCGCCGCTGTTGCGTTTCTTCTCATCCTGCTCTTTCATGTACCAGTTCGAGACCAGTTCCATGCCGTCGGGGTTCGCGTGGACGGCGAGGATGATGAGGTCGTTCAGGAAACGCAGGGTCTCCTCATCGGTGCGGCTGACCAGCTGGTAGATGGTCTCCGCCAGCTGCGAAGCGCCGAGCACTTCGGTCGCGTGAAGGCCGCCGTCGATCCAGACCACTGCCTTGCCCTCCCTGGCCAGGGCCCTCGCCTGGGCCTCGGTCAAGCCCTCCGCTCGAGCGAGCTTCTGGGAGATGTCCTTGTATTTCGCGAGCAGCTTGTGGTTGGCCGGGCTCGTGATGATGGCCATGAGCTGGTCGCGGCCCTCGGCGGTCTTGCCGATGGACTCGACGGTCATGCGATCGGACTCGGTGTCGAGCTTCTTGATGTAGGCGGAGAACTGGGTGTAGTTCGCCAGCCGGTAGTCGTCACCGATGGTGAAGCCATAGGCTTCCTTGGTGGTGGTGATCTTGCTCTGCGCGGGCGCGAGGGTGGCCGCGGCCGCCAGGCTGAGGCTCAGCAGGAGGAGCGGTAGCTGTCTCATTCGTTCTTCAATCCTCGAAAAAAGAGGGAGCCCGCCCGGGACCCATGAAATCTGTGGGGAGAATCTTAGTCGGTCGCCGATCGGACTGGGGACCGCGGTCGCCGCGCTTGGGTCAGTCGGCTTTCTTATCCCGTGCGCGCAGTTTGGCGTCGATGAAGTCGGGGTGGGCTACGTGAAGCAGCCCCGCGATCTTCCGCACCATGTGTTCTTCCTGAGCGTCCTTGGCGCCGTCGGCAAAGGTCACCAGCCAGAGCAGTTCGACCACACGCTTCTTGTGCTCGGCGGAGAACGCCCCGTCCACCACAGAGGTGAACTCATACAGCGACGCGGCGGTACGCGACTGGTCTTCGGCGAGGCGCATGATCTCCGCAGTCTCGTCCAGGTTCAGGTTGAAGGTGCTCTGCAGGGCGGTCCGCATCACCGTCCGCTCAGCGTCTTCAATCTTGTGGTCGGCGCGCATGACCTCAAAGAGCAACACTCCGGCAGCCAGGCGGACCGCCTTCTCATGGGCCAAGGGCGACGGGTCCGGCCCGCGGGCCGCCTTGAGGTGGAAGAACTCTTTCAGGGCACCGATCATCGCCGGGCAAGGCTACTTCGCGAACCGCCCCGGAGCGAACTGCTCTTCGTCGATCGAAATCGATCGAAACTGCCGGTCACGGGAACGAAGGTGTTCTCGCGGGAATGGGCGGATTCGCGCTCTCGCACGTGGGGCCCCTCCTCCTCGGCGCGATCATCGGCGGGTTGATGTCCTAGTCGGCGTTCTACGGTGGCGTGGCCGTGGCCACCGCGGTCGTGGTGCGAAAAGCGGGGGACGCGGACGAGGGAGCGGGCCGGGAGGTCTCGGATCCTCTATGCCGCGGAACATGAACCCGCGGGGTGAGGGCGGACGAGAAGGCCCGGCCACGCCTCTGGCGTTGTCGGATGATGAGGGACAAGATGAGCGTTCGTGTCTGGTTCATTGCGCGCCTCCTTGGCGGATGACCAGGGAAGAGTAGGGCGACGCCTACGCATAGGCAAAGAGGAATGCTCTATGTAGCGATATAGTCCTGCTGTATATGATGGTGACCTCCCTTCAGAACCTCAATCTGCACCATCTGCGCTACTTCTGGGCGGCCGCGAAGTGGGGCGGGGTGGTGCGCGCCAGCGAATGGCTCAAGGTCGCCCAGCCCTCGGTCAGCGCGCAGATCCGCGAACTCGAGTCGACCCTTGGTGAACCGCTCCTGGAGCGGAAGGGCCGGGGTGTGGTCCCCACCGAGACCGGCCGCCGCGTCTTCGAGCACGCGGACCGGATCTTCACCAGCTGCGGGGAACTGATCGCCGAACTCTCCGGGGAAACTCCGCCGAGGCTGCGGGTCTTCTCGGTCGGCGTCACCGACGCCATTCCGAAGCTGGTGGCCCACCAGCTGCTCGCACCGGCGCTGCGCGTCCGATCCGACCACAACGAGGAGATGGCCATCGTTTGCCGGGAGGGGTCGCCGCAGAGCCTGCTGCCCGCCCTTCTCACCCATGAGCTCGATCTCCTCCTGGCCGACAGGCCCCAGCCCTCGGCGGCCGGGGCCGCGGTGTACTCTCACCTGCTCGGCCGGAGCCCCGTCTCGTTCTTTGGAAGACCGGAACTTCTCGCCCGGAAACGGAAGGTGGAGACCAACCCGTTCGCCCCGCTGGTGGGCGCGCCCCTGCTCCTCCCGGGTCGCCAGAACGCCATGCGCCGGGCTCTCGACCACGCCTTTGAGAAGGCGGGCTTCGCCCCGCGGATCCTGGGCGAGTTCGACGACTCGGCCCTCATGAAGGTTTTTGGCCAACACGGCGCCGGCCTCTTTCCGGCTCCGGCGGCCCTGGCGAAGCAGATCTGGAAACAGCATGGGGTCAGGCCAGTCCTGCGCCTCGACGTCATCGAGCGCTTCTTTGCCATCACCGTCGAGCGGAAACTCAAGCATCCTGCCGCCACGGCCATGCTCGAACGCGCCGAGACGCTGTTCGCCTGACCGACAGCCTTAACCGCTGGCGCGACGGAGAAGCGGCGGTTACGCCTTCTGAGTCAGGCGCAGAGCCTCGATGTCCCGGCGGAGGGCTCGGACCTCCTCGAGAATCTCTCGGGCGTGGGCATCGCCGTCGTCCTTCAGATCCTCGGTCACCTGCGCCTGCATCGCGTTGACCACCACGGCGATGAAGAGATTCAGGACCATGAACGTCGCGACCAGCAGGTAGGCCACGAAGAAGATCCAGGCCTGCGGCGACTGCACCATGACCGCACGCGCGATGTCCGGCCAGCCTTCCACGGTCATAACCTGAAACAAGGTGAAGAGCGAGGAGCCGAGATCGCCGAAGTACTCGGGCACGATCGCGCCGAACAGTTTCGTGGCCAGAACCGCCGAGACATAAAGGACGAGAGCGAGCAAGCCGATGATGGAGGCCATCCCGGGCAGGGCCTTGAGCAACGCCCCGACCACCCCGCGCATCGAAGGCACGAGCGACACCAGGCGCAGCACCCGCAGCACCCGGAATGCGCGCAGGACGCTGAAGGCTCCCGCCGAGGGCATGACGGCCACGCTCACGATCAGGAAGTCGAACACCCGCCACGGATCGTCGAAGAAGCGGCCGCGGAAGACGAAGAAGCGCGCCAGCAGTTCGACCAGGAAGATACCGAGCACCGTGCGATCGACGAAGCTCAGCCAGTCGCCGAAGCTCGCCGCCGCCCGGGGCGACGTCTCCAGTCCGAGAGTGATGGCGTTCACGAAGATTATCGCGGCCATCGCTCCTTCGAACTTCGGGTTCGCGATAAGGGCGCGAAGGCGATTTCGCGCACCGGGGGCGTTGTCGATTTGTTCCATGCCGGCCGTACCTTCTCCTGTGAGGCGCAAGATAGTACTCGGTAAGGAGCGTCTGACCGTCGCCTCGCCGCGGCTTCCACGGCCGCGAGCAGACCCGGAAGGTCCTCGAGCGCGGACGCCGGTCCGTTGCGCCCCGGGCAGCGCACACATCCGCGCCTCCTATGGGTGCAGATGGACAAATGTATTTGTCCAGGCGGCGGCGGACCCCTATCTTCCTCGGTGCCGTGCAACCCGCACGAGCAGAACAGCGAGGGTCCTTCTTATGTCGATGAGAATTGATGTCTTGAACCTGGTCCGGCACCCGAGCGCGGCGGCCCCCCGCGGGGCCTCAACCGACGGAGAGCCGGCCATGAACATCGAAGTTCGGGCCCGCGGATTGAATCTGACCGGGGCACACCGGGCGGAGGCGGACAGGCGGCTCCTTTTTGCCCTGGGCCGGTTCGGCCGTCAAGTGCAGGACGTGATCCTGCGCATGGAGGATGTGAATGGCCCGCGACGCGGCTCGGACAAGCGGTTCCAGATCAGCGCCAGACTCCTGCGCGGTGAGACGGTTCGCATCGAGGGACGCCACGAAAACGTGTACGGGGCCATCAGCCAGGCGGCTGACCGTTTGGGCCGGGCGGTGGCAAGAGTGTTAGCCCGACGACGGGACATTGTCGGCGGGGCCCGATCCTGGCAGCCCGCCTGACTTCCGGACGAGATCGCAAGGAGGGACGGACCAGGGCCGCCGGTCCTCAGTCCCGCGTCGCGGGTACGGCGGGCTGGCTCACGATCGACTCGAGTTCGGCCCGGTCGAGGGTCTCGACTTCGATCAGCCGCCTGGTCATACGCTCGAGCACCTCGCGCTCCCGGGTGAGGATCTCGGTGGCACGCCGGTGCTGGCCATCCATGATCGCCCGCACCTCGGCATCGATAGCCCGGGCGGTCTCTTCGCTGTAGGTCCGCTCCTCCATCCCCATGCCCTCGAGGAAGCGGGCGCTCTGCGTGCGCCCGAAGGTCATCGCGCCGAGCTTCTCGCTCATGCCGAGGCGCGTCACCATCTGCCGAGCGGTCTCCGTCGCCCGCGTCAGGTCGTCGTGGGCCCCGGTGGAGATGTCGCCGCAGGCGAGCTCCTCCGCCACGCGGCCTCCG
>JANLSZ010000259.1:0-3844 GCA_031362685.1 Vicinamibacteria bacterium
GCGGCGGGCAGGCTTCGCCCTCGTGCCGTGCAACCCGCGTTTTCGCCTCCGCTTCTACGCTGCCTCGTCGCCCTTGCTGCCGTGGGCTCCGCTGTCGATGTTGTCACCCAGCGCCTGAAGGCGGAGCACGCGGCTCTTCCAGTAGGGCGGTCCGCGACCAGGCGCGCGGCTCGGGACGTCGGTCAGCTCGCCCGCGGCAGCCAGATAGCGGGCGATGGCCAGGCTTTCGCCTCCCCAAAGGGGAGGCTTCGCGCTATCCACGAAGATCTGTGTGAGCCGCCCGAGCAATTCGCCGTCCTGGGCGAGCCTCGGTCTCCATGGGAACGGGAAGGTCAGCACCCATTGGCGAAGCGGGGTTGAAGGCGGCAGCACGCGCTCGATCAGATTTGCGGCCGTGGCACTCATCCGCCGTCCCATGCACGATGGGCAGAACCCTCTCCCCTTGCCCCTTCTCGCCTCGCACACGGAGCACCGTCGTGTGGACTGCCCGAAGCCCATCGTCGTCGGGCTAGCAACTGAAGGCCACTAGTCGCGTTTCGCTGCACCCACGGCATTTCAGTCGGGCAAAGCCGCGACAGAGAAGCCCGCAATCGAGGTAGGCGAGGAGTTCCTCCCGGGCATGGCGGGGGATGCGGACCGCAAGCGCCCCGTCGTCGATCGCGCCGAGCAGACTCTCGAGATTGTCGCGCACCACCTCGTAGAGCGCCGTGGTGGCCCAAGGCCAGGCTTTCGCCTCCCAAGGGAGGCTTCGCGCTCTCGGGCCGATGCCGTCGGTAGCCGACCGTTGCGGCGGCGGTCTTCGGCGGTGGCGTGGTAGAGGGCGTGCCGCGCCACGATGCCGATTGGCGCGCGAGCCCCGCTTGCACTACAAGCACTTACTTCCCGCAACGTCGAGACGGCGGGGCGGAGTACAGCGCGCAACCTCGACCTTGCCTTCTGGCATGGGGACTCCACGAAGTTCGAGGGAGAGGCCCCGAGGGTAGCCTTGGTTTGCGCCGTCTGGGGTCCACTTATCGTTCTGGAATCAGCGCGGTGAGGCTGGCCGGGCCTCATGGGTGAGCCTCGGGGCTGGAGTCTTCTGGCAAGCCGCAAAGGTCAAATAGGGACTACTCGATTCGTTTGCCTCTTGGAGCCTGACCCGGGGTGAGGAATGTGACGAGGTCGCCTTCGCCGCACGCGATCATGCCGGGGAAGCGTTTGTACCATTCGCCTTCGGGTACCTCAGGCTCGCCATCCAGCCAGGCGGCAAGCAACTCGATTTGGCCGGCGTCG
The DNA here is from genome assembly GCA_031362685.1 of Vicinamibacteria bacterium. Classification (GTDB taxonomy): domain Bacteria; phylum Acidobacteriota; class Vicinamibacteria; order Fen-336; family JAGNNV01; genus JAGNNV01. The sequence continues at coordinate 1,273 of JANLSZ010000259.1, forward strand.
ATTCGCCGCTCGGCAATGCGGTCAAGCAAGTGCCGAAAGAGGGATGGCGGTATGCCCCGTCGTCGGACTCTGGGCATCGCTCGACTAGATCCCGTAGAACCCGCGCGTCATCCTTTCGCGGATCCGGGCCGATGCCGTCGGGTCACTGGTGCGGGACAGTTCGGTTGCGAGCCGTTTCAGCTCAGCGGGGGAAAGACGAGCGCCCCTCCCTTCCAGGAACGCAAGTTCGGGCGTGTGCAGAGTGGACTCTTCTCCGGACGCCTTCCGAGCAAGGACCGACGCCCCTCCGACTGTCTGCTTGATGAACCAGTGGTACACCGTGAGAGCGTTCTTGATCACGTCGGTCTTCTTGGCCTGCGTGATCTCCGCCATCTGAGTCACCAGGGCTTCCTCTGACTTGTTCAGGACCGGTTGAAGTCGAGCCATTTCGATCTCCTCACTTTCCGCTCAGACTATACTCTCCGAATGAGCGGAGACCCATGGCCTACAACTAAAGATGGGGGTCACCCCCCTGCAGGGCCTCGCTGGCGCTCTCGCGATTTTTCACGCCGCGCCCCCAACCGACAGGGTACTTGCAGGCCGGTCTCCCTGCGCCCCCACTGCGGCCTTGACCTCGGTGTTCCATTTCCAGATCAGATAGATGGCTGGATAGACGAGCAGTTCCATGGCGAACGACGTTGCGAGTCCGCCCACCATGGGCGCGGCCACGCGCTTCATGACGTCGGCTCCGGTGCCCACGGACCACATGATGGGCATGAGTCCCATCATGGCCGCAGCCACCGTCATCAGCTTGGGCCGCACCCGCTTGACCGCGCCGTGCACGATGGCCTCGTGCAGGTCGGAGAGGGAACGGAGCTTGCCCTCAGCCTTCGCTTCGGCGTAGGAGAGGTCGAGGAAGAGGAGCATGAAGACGCCGGTCTCGGCGTCGAGGCCCATGAGCGCGATCATGCCCACCCAGGCCGCGATGGAGACGTTGTAGTCGAGGAGGTACATGAGCCACACCGCGCCCACCACGGAGAAGGGCACCGCGAGCATCACGATGCTCGCCTTCACTCCCGAGCCGGTGTTCAGGTACAGAAGGAAGAAGATGGTGAAGAGCGTGACCGGCACCACCAGCTTCAGCCGTTCGCGAACCCGCAGCATGTTCTCGTACTGGCCGCTCCACTCCATCGAGTAGCCGGGTTTCAAAGTCACGCGCCGCGCCGCCTCCTTGGCGCGTTCAACGAAGCCGCCGATATCGCTCTCCGCGGTGTCCACGTAGACGTAGCCCGCGAGCAGCCCGTTCTCGTTGCGGATCATGGACGGGCCTTCCACCATGCGGATGGCCGCGACCTGCGAGAGCGGGATCTGCGCGCCCGAGGGTGTGGCCACGAGGACGCGACCGAGGCGGTCGAGGTCGTCGCGCAATTCGCGAGGGTAACGGACGTTCACCGGGAAACGGGCGCGCCCTTCCACCGTGGTCGTGACGTTCTCTCCGCCGATCGCGGAGAGGATGATGTCCTGCACCGAGGCGACGCTCAGACCGCGCCGCGCGAGCTCCTCTCGATTGAGCTCGAAGTCGACGAAGTACCCCTCGGCGGCGCGCTCGGCGAAGACGCTGCGGGCGCCCTTCACCTCGCGCAGGACCTTCTCGAGTTCGAGGCCAACCGCTTCGATCTCCTTGAGGTCATCCCCGAAGATCTTCACCCCCACGGGGGTGCGCACGCCGGTGGTGAGCATGTCGATGCGCGCCTTGATGGGCATGGTCCACGCGTTGGTGACGCCGGGGAGCTGTAGAGCCTGGTCCATTTCGGCCACGAGCTCCTCCCAGGACAAACGGCCCGGAGTGATCCTCCGCAGTACCCCCGCCTTCAGCCACTCGGGCGCCCAGGATGAGTACGAGCGCGCGCGACACCAAGCTGGGCCGGATGTCGCGATCAAGGTGTTGCCTGCCGCCCTCGCCCGGGACACCGAACGCGTGGGCCGATTCCGTCGCGAGGCCCGCAGCAGACCGAGGCGAACATCTGGAAAGTGGAGAGGCCGCGGGCGGCGGAGAAATAGACAGGCCTTTGACTCCACTGGCTCATGACGCGGCCGTCCGACTCTCGGCTTCGATCCTACGACATCACCGACGAGACTACCCGTTGGTGGCAATCACGCCGCGATCTTCATTCTTGGGTCGAGCCCGGCCTTCGCGGCCAAGCGCACGAGCAGATCGAGGCTGAATTGGCTGATCTTGCCGCGCTTCACGTCCGACACTCGCGCTTGCGTGAGGCCGAGCGCTCTGCCCGCTTCAGTTTGGGTCATGCCTGAATCCGCGAGCCATCGTCCCAACCCGCTGAGCAACAAGGATCGCATTTCCATTTCGGCCGCCCGATCTTCGGGATGGAGGTCGTAGAACACACTGCGCACTCTCTTCTTTGCCATGACTTTCACCTCAAAACATCCTGCAATCTCTTACGAGCCAGTTCAACATCGTGCTGCGAGGTCTGCTGCGTCTTCTTCTGAAAACAGTGCAACACGCGAATTTCTCTGACGCCGGCTCCGATGACGGCCATCGGTTTCCAATCATCAGGCTCAAGTCCGCACTGCA
>JANLSZ010000265.1:0-22492 GCA_031362685.1 Vicinamibacteria bacterium
GGAACCGGCGCATCTTGCCGTTCAGCTTCGCCAGCACCTCGTGGCCCTCGCCGCAGTTCACCTTGTAATGCCCGCCCGCGAAAATTTCCGTCACCGTTCCCTGCAGTTCGACCAGATCTTCTTTACTCATCTATGCCCATATTTTAGCCTTGTTTCGGCGCGGGGCGTGGCCGACCTCTTTCAGACGGCAAGGGCGGTGACCCGGGAAACCTTGAGCGGGTCCGACCGGGCCCCGCGCCCTCGATAGCCGCGACAGTCACACGCCGGTCAGGAAGGTGTCCAAAGCGCGCCGGTCCGCCGAGTCGGGAGCGAAAGGATCTCGCTTCCGGGCGTCCATGAATTCCTGGTCGGTGCGCAGATGTTCGAGGATCTCGTCCGCCCAAAGTTCGAACAACTTCGTAACTGCGACCGCCCCCGCTCGCGAGTGGCCGCAGTACCCGTGCATCGACATGAAGGAGGCGGTTTCGCGGATTGCGGATTGAGGGGTCAGTCGATTCGTCGCCCGCGGGTCTCCCTGCACCAGCTTCCTCAGATTCGTCGTTCCAAGCACGCAGGGCGGACACTGGCCGCAGGATTCGCGCTCGAAGAAGCGGGCGATCGAGTCGACGATCGAGTGCGGTGTGGTGGCGTCATCGAGGACGAGAATCGATGCCGTGCCGAGGTCGCTGCCCATCGCACCGAGGGAGGTGGGATGGAGGGCCACATCGAGTTGGGACGCGGAAAGAGGCATCGACTGCGCCCCGTTCGGGAAGACCATGCCGATGGGCACGGTGGGGCCGCCGCCTTCGCGTTCGATCACGCTGCGCAGGGTGCGTCCGACGTTGACCACGTAGGCGCCGGGGGCGCGGACATCGCCCCAAAGCGTCGTCGTGAGAGTGTCGCTGGCCGCGAAGTCCTTGCCGGTTCGCACCGCCTCCGGTACCCGGGCCAGGGTGTCGACGTTCTGCACCAGGGTGGGGCGACCGAAGAGGCCGACCGCGGAAGGACGCGGTGGCTTCGGCCGCGGCCAGGCAACCCGGCCTTCGATGGACTCCAGAAGGGCGGTTTCCTCCCCGCCCACGTAGGTGTCGTCGCCGCGATGGATGGAGACGGCAGAGGCGAGGTCCATGTCCTGAACCGCCGCGGAAAGGCGCTTCTCCTCCTCCGCGAACGAGCCCTTGAGGTAGACATACCCGCGTTCGGCGCCGAGGGTGTCGATGGCGATCCTGAGGCCTTCGAGAACGTCCCTTGGCCGCGTCCGCATGATGAAGCGGTCCTTGATGGAGCCGGGCTCGCCCTCGCCGCCGTTCGCCACCACGAAGGGGGCCCCGTCTTCAGCCAGAACCGCCCGCCACTTGCGATGCGCCTCGAAAGACGCACCGCCGCGGCCGCGCAGGCCCGAGGCTTCCAGACGCCGGAGAGTCTCCTCGCGCTCTTCGGCATTCATCATGGCGGCGACCCTCTAGCTGCGGCGGGCGAGGGTGACCGGCGCAACCATGGGCGTGCTCAGCTGCGTGCCGGTCGCGTTGACGGGCAGAATCATGCCGAGAGTCTACCGGCTGCCCAAAGGAACGTCCCTTGGAAACGCACTTTCCGCTTCCAAGCCCGCTCGGTTAGAATCTGCACGTTCTAGTACGGATTCCAGGAGACCATCAAAATGATCCAGCTCACGCCGACTGCCGCCACCAAAGTGAAGGGCATCCTCGAAGTGGAGAAGGAGAACATCGTCAACGGCGGCCTTCGGGTCTACGTCCAGGGCGGCGGTTGTTCCGGTTTCTCCTACGGCATGGTCCTCGATGAAGTCGCCGAGGACGATGAGGTCTTCGAGTTCGAAGGCGTGAAGGTCATCGTCGACCAGATGAGCCTGAAGCATCTCGACAATGCGACCATCGACTACAAAGAAGACCTCATGGGCGGCGGCTTCGCGATCAAGAATCCGAACGCCAAGTCGACCTGCGGCTGCGGCTCCTCTTTCAGCTCGTAGCTTCTCCCTGTCCTCGCTTTGGGCGAGGCTCACCGAGCCTCGGGAGTCCTCCTGACGCGTACTTGGGGGCCTTCGTGTGCGGTACGGCATTGCTCTCCTGGACCGTGCAGATCTTCTCCTTCGCCTGAGCGGATCCCCTCGGGCGTCGTTCGGGGCGGCGCGGTCGAGTCTGATAAGAGAGAAGCCGTGACCCCGCTCCTCCCCGAGAGCCTTCCCCTGTTCCCGCTGCCCGGGGTGGCTCTGTTTCCCGATCTCCCCTTACCGCTTCATATTTTCGAGCCGCGATATCGGGCGATGCTGAAGGACGCGCTGGCCGGTTCGGGATTCATCGGCATCGTGCAGATCCGGCCGGGCCAGGAGGGCGTTCCCAGTCCCATCTTTTCGATCGGGTGCGCCGGCCGCATCGAAGGGGTGGCGGAGCTTCCGGGTGGGCGTTCCAACATCGTCTTGCGGGGAGTCTCGCGTTTTCATATCGACGAGGAGCTGCCCGAGGGACGTCCGTATCGTGTGGCCCGGGTCAGCCCGCTGATCGAGAAGATTCTGGACGAGGAAGCGCTCACGCAGTCGCTCGCTCGCGTCCTTCACGAGATCGGACAGATCGACGAAGGGATGTCGCTTCTGGCCCGCACGGACGAGGCGCCCAAGGCTCTGGTGGTCAACATGCTGGCCCAGTTGCTTCCGCTCGGCGATCTGGAGCGGCAGTCGCTTGTCGAGGCCGCGACCGTCGACGATCGGGCCCGACTGCTCGCGGAGATCCTCGACTTCGCCCGCTTGTCGAGATCAGCGCCCGCATCGGATTCGGCGATTAGACACTGAGGGGTTGGTAGGGACTCCGGCAGGGGTGGCTTCGGCCCCGTACAAACGGACCTGGGGCCTGCTAAGAAACCCACCACCGTCATTGCGAAGGCCGCTGTTCGTTCGCATGGCCTGAAGCAATCTCTCGGGAGATACAGTGGCCTTGGCAATGACGTCAGGCCAAAGGGGCTTGGTAGTGGCTGGACGGATTACGCGCTACGAAAGATCCACGCTGAGATCCTTGGCCGTATAGATCTTGAGGCCGTCGACGAAGAGTGAGCCCGCGCCGAGGTAGCGGCGGCCGTTCGCGGTGTCCTGAACCGAAGTGATTTCGACGAGGACGCTCACCATCTTGTTCTCGGGGAGAACCTGGCCGCGATAACGCCACTGAGTGGGGGCGTGGGGCGCCACCGACTCCGACTTCGTCCGCGGCGAGCCGCCGCGCTTCTCTCGGTCGAGGGCGAGCACGGTCAGGAGCTCCACCAGCATGTGAATGCCGAGAGACCCGGGTTGCACCGGGTCCTGGAAGAAGTGCGCCTTGAAGAACCAGGCCGAAGGATCGACGTCATGCTCGGCCGCCGCGGAACCGAGTTGAGCCTTGCCGCCGTCGGGCCAGAGCGCATTCACCCGCGTGATGATCGCGAGTTTCCCGGTGGGGAGCGCGGCCTCCGACGCGCGCATCGTGGCCAGATCGAACCGATCCGCCCCGGCGGCGTTCTCGAACATGAGGGCATCCACGGGTTCGGTGGCCAGGCCCACTTGTCGGGCCAGGGCGGCGGCGGGGAAGAAGCCGAAGCTGGTGGTCAGGCGAAGCACATCGCCCTCGTCGTCGCGACATGAGACATCGAACGACACCAGACTGATCCCGCCCGAGGTGGAGACATCCTTGAGAGTGACGCTGGTGATCAGACGATTGGGGCCGGGGCGCAGGTTGCGGGAGACCACGGCGTCGCCGTCCAGGTTGCGGAAATAGAGGCCTTCTGAGGTCTTGAGCGGGAGGCCGGTGGCCAAAGCAAGCCATCCGCAAGGCTGCAAGGCCGCTTCGAGAAGAACCGCCCAGGGCATGAGGCCGGCCGCGTCGTCGAAGTACCAGTCGTTCGCGGGGATGTCGTACTCGGCCACCACCGACGCGCCCTTCTTCGCGTCTCCCGCCGGGGCGTTGAGCGAGTGTACGCGGGAGAAGAACTTGTAAGGCGGAGAGGGAAGGCGAGACAGGCGCCGTGCGCCGTCGAAGGGCTCGTAGGCGGGGCCGAACGCGTCGCTCGGCTTGCCGATGGCGGTGGCGAGGATGGCGAGGTCGTTGAACGCCTTGCCGGGGGCCTTCGCGGCCGCCTCCCGCATGTCCGCTTCAATCGGGAGATCGCGCGAGAGCGGAATATCGGCGGTGAGTCGCAGGCCGAGGCGGCGGGCGTGGAAGGCCTTCACGCCATCCACGGTGCAGAGCAGATCGGCGATCAGCGTGGGCTCAGGACCGTCATGGACCTCGGCCACGAAGATTTCGTAGACGAGCTTCCGCGAGGATGGAAGAGCCTGGCCGCGACACCGGAGCTTGTACGTCATCTCCGGCACGGGCTCGAAGCGCCACGCGTCCTTGTCGAGAGTAAAGCCGCAGGAGGTCAGGTAGAAGGCCATGGCCTGCAGGCACCCTTCGAACATCAGGGTGCCCGGCATGCAGGGATCGTTCTTGAAGTGGCCCTTGAAGAACCAGTCGTCCTCGTGCAGATCGAGAACCGCGCGCAGGTAGCCTCGACCCCATGGCCCCCCGGCCGCGTCGATGGCCTCGATCTCGTCGATGAGGAGCATGTCCCCGGCCGCGATGCGTGCGGTCATGGTGTGGGTGAGGGCGCGCAGGTGCGACGGCCCGAAGGCCTCGCGCACCCGGCCTTCGGAGAAGGCGATCACGTCCTCGCGTGAATACGAGGGCCGCGGGGCCGTCTTCGGCGGATCCAGGCGAAGAGTCGCGAACTCCGTCGGCGCTTCATCGGTGGCATTCCACAGGATGCCGCCGGTGTTCTTGAGCTCTTCGTAAGTGAAGAAGCCGGCCTGGCCGTTGCGTACGCTCAATTGCGGTCGCGGCGGTCCCGAGGGACCCGAGGTCATGGAGTCGTAGTGGAAGAAGAAGAGGCGGACTGCGCCCTGGTTGGCGTGGCCGTCCACGTGAATGTCGTATCGAACGGTGTCGCCCTTCAACGGGAGGGAGCCGTGATAGGTGAGGTCGCAGCCGAGAAGGCGATAGACGCGTTCGCCACGGTTCTCGAAATCGACGCCGAGCCACGAAATCATCATGAGGTCGGCCTGGCCCGACTCGATGAGGATCCCCGCGGGCATCCGGTTGTCGTGGAGATAGAAGGCCTGCGAGCCCACGTCGGTCTCAGTGATGATCGAGCCCTTGCCCATCGAGCGCGGCTCGCCCTTGATCGAAATCACGCGATCCGCGAGGAGCAGGGGCGGCTCGGGCATCCGTACCTGGAGTTCGTACTGATCCTGGCCGGCGAACTGCGGGCCGAAGATTTTCGAGATCTGGCCGGAGGCGTGGACTTCGAGGTCGGTGCGGGAGAAGAGAGGTTTCTCGGGATTGACCCTTCGGGTGACCGCGGGGGTTCGCGGATTTGACGGGAGAGGAGGCGGAGCGATGGTGACCGCGGGCTCCGCGGCGCGATCGTTCGACGCCGACGGCAGCGTGGGCAGCGATGTGGACCCGCGGAGTTCCCCAGGCGCCGCAGACTCGCCCAACGCGCCGCGGCGACCATCCAACGGGCTCATGCGCATCGAAAGGAACCGCTCATGGACCTGGGTCTGCAGGCTCACAAATTCCTGATGCGCGGCCAGAACCCGTTGGAACTCGGCGTAAGCGGGATTGGAGATGGTGGCAAGGGGCACCGGCGACGATCCGAAGCCCGGGGTCGCAAGAGCTGTGGTCGCGGCCCAGGGCGAAGGGTCGAGGGTGGCCGAGGGCGCCGCGAGCGAGCGTGGGGCAGGAGGAGGCGCCAACGCAGGGAGACCACGAGACCGCGGCGGGGGCGCGGTCATCATCGACACTCTTGGGAGCATCGGCGGAGCAGCCATCAGCACGGTTCCGTCCTTCATCGCGCCGCCCTTTGGAGTCGCTGGCGGTTCCAAGACCTGAATCTCCGGCGCGTGCGCCGGCAGGGTCAACGGCCGGTGTGGTGTCCAGGTGGGTGTGGTCGCGGGCAGGGACTCGATGAGCCGGGGCAGATCGACCTCGACTCCCGCCGCGAAGAGCCTGGCCGCTGCGTCGATGGCGGTGGGCAGCGAAGTATGGGGATCGACGTCCAGGGCCACCGCGAAATGAGGACGACCCTGAAGAATCGTGGAGACCCATCGCGTGCAGCCCTGTCGCGGCCCGTGCTCCACGAAGATCCGCACCCCGTCGTCATAGGCCTTGTTGATGAGAGCGGGGAAGTCGACGGTGGTGAGGGCCTGGGTCAGCAGATTCTGAGCGGCGCTCTCCTGGGTCGGGATGTACGAGTCCAAGGTCGCGTGGGTGTAGAAGCGAACCCCTTCGGGTGCTACGGTGGGCTGCGAGTGAACGCGCAGCCAGGCCTCCCGGGCCGGCTCGAGTTCCGGGGCGTGGATGACCAGGTCGTAGCCGAGCTTGCGGCAACGCTCTTTTCCGAGCTTCTCCACGATGCGAAGACAGGCCACCGGCGACCCCCCGATGCAGGCGTCGTCGGGAGTGTAGAGAAGGGTGAGATGCGCGCGCGGTTCGTCGGCCAGGGCCTCTCGAATCCGGTCGACCGGGGCCAGCACCCGCCAGTTGTCCCACGCCGCATCCTGCCCCCACGCGGTCAGGACGTCGAAGCTTCCGGCGAGGACGTGGCTGTACATCCGATCCTTGTGGAGCGCTTCGCGCAAGGCGTCGATGCTGCGCCACGCGCCCATGGCGTAGAGCGCATTGGTTTCGCCGGATGAAACGCCGATCGCGGCCTCGGGCTTGAGTCCGAGAATCTCGCGGGTGAACACCGCGTGAGCCTGCGACATCAGGGCGGCGCCCCACAGCTTCTCTTCGGCGGAGGGATGTCCATCCCCTTCTTCGAAGATCCAGCCGGTGTCACCCCGAACCCCGGTCCAGTTCGTGGCCACGCGGTCCACCAGTTGGGGCAGGGCCAGAAAGAGACTGCTGCCCATGCTGCGCGACGCGCCGGCCGGCCCGGTGAAGACGAAGGCCATCTCGCCTTGGACCCGCGTTTCCCCGAAGTGCGCGCCCGAGGGGAGAGGCTGACCGCGAAGGATGGCGTCGCGTACCCGTCCCGCCATGTCGTCCCGCTGGCTGACCTCACACGAGAGGCCGACCCGCAGGGCGCCGCCGGCCGACATCTCTTTCTTCTCGATGGCGCGCGCGAGGGCGTCGCGGGTGTCGGCGCTATAGAACTCGATGGCCTTACGGCGCCCGGCCAGGTCCGTGAAGTGCGGGTGCGGACCGGACTGGGCCCGATAGGCCGCCGCCGGCCCGAAAACGCTGTGGGTGTTGGCCAGAACCGAACGCGAGCCGTTGCTCTCGGGAAGCTGGGGTGCGGCGGAGGCGTGGGCCAGATCAGCCCGTGCGGCCGCCGCGACGATGGCCCGGGCCACCTCGAGGAGACCGGAAGCCGCGTGGGCGCTCGGCCCAAGGTTGGGTGGAGCCGGGATCACCGTGGCCGCATCGAGAGTGGCGATCACCGGGTCGCCCTCGGCCACGGCGTGGTCGAGTCGTTTGAGGATCAACACCACGGCGGCGTCGGAAGTTCGCGGATCGTTGGTGTTCTCGATACTTCCCATGGCGGCGGCGTGCACCGCTTCGTTCGAGAGATCGACCGCGGCCACGATGGCGGTATCGATCTCACCGCGGCGAAGCGACCTCAGGGCGAGATCGAGCGCGCGATACCCTGAGAGTTCCTCGGCCGACACCGCGAAGCCGGGGCCCCGCGCGTCCCACTGGCTCGACAGGCGGTTCGCGACGATATTCGGCATGGTTCCGATCACGCCGGCGGATTCGAGCGGTCCGATGGGCTCGGAGGTGATCGGCTCTTCGAGGAAGAGCGACCGCCAGCGCAGGCCATAGCGCGCCACTTCCGGATCGCACCCCATGCCGACCAGGACCCCGGTCCGTTCGGGTTTCAAGGAGCAGGCGGCCAGGGCCTCCTGGGCGGCGGCCAGGAGCAGGGTCTGCTGAGACAGAGTCGCCGCGAGGTCCCGGGGCGGAAACTTCAGGCTGCTCGCGTCCAGTTCGACCCGGCTGGTCCGTGCGCCCAGGGCCTGCCTCTTCAGGGTTCGAGTTGCGAACTCGCGGGTGGTTTCGCACTCGCCGGCCCGGACGCCGAGGGCGATCACCGCGATGGGGGCGAGGTCGGGCCGGGGCACGGGACTCGGCTCGCTCACGAGTGCGCCCTTCGATTCGGCGCGCCACTCTTCGACGATCAGGTGCGCGTTGTTGCCGCCAAAACCAAACGCGGACAAGGCGGCCCGGCGCGGGGTTTCGCTGTCCCAGGGCTCGGGCGCCTGCAGCAGTCTCAGGCTGGAGCCTTCCAGATCGTCGCTCGGCGAATCGATGCGGGCGGAGGGCGGCCTCACCCCGCGATCGAAGGCGGAGAGCGTCTTCGCGAGTGCGGCCATGCCCGCGCTGGTGATGAGGTGACCGAGGTTTCCCTTGACCGAACCGGCGGCCACCCGGTGCGATCCGAAGACCCGTGACGTGCTCCTTATCTCGACCCCATCACCCACCCGTGTGCCGGTGGCGTGGCACTCGAGGAGGGAGATGTCGCGGGGTTCGAGGCCGGCGGCGAGGTAGGCCGCTTCCATGGCCCGCACCTGCCCATCCTCGGAGGGAGCGAGCAGGCCGTGACCACGCCCATCGTTCGAAAGACCAATTCCGCGTATCACCCCGAGGATCCGATCCGAATCCGCCACCGCGTCCTTCAAACGCTTCAGGGCTACGCAGCCGGCCCCTTCCGCGGGAACGAGGCCGTCCGCGTCCTTGTGGAAGGGCCGGCTGCGGCCGGAGGGGGAGAGCGCTTTCAAGGCGGTGAAGCCCATGTGGATGAAGAGATCGTCGGCGCGCGAGACCGCGGCGGCCAGCATCAGATCGGCGCGTCCATCCGTCAGGGCATCGCAGGCAAGTTTGATGGCGTAAAGCGAACTGGCGCAGGCGGCATCGAGCGAATACGCGGTGTCGGCGAGGCCAAGGTTGAGGGCGCGGGCGGCTAGAAAGGCGGGGAGGCCCGAAGAGAAACGATTGCGCGCGTCGATGCGACCTTCGGCCCCGACCCCGCACCACACCTGCTCGGCGAAGTGCGACAAACCAGAAGAGGGAAAGGAAAGATTCGCGAGGATCAGTCCGGTTCGGGGTCGAAGCCGGTCCGCGTCCTTGACGCCTTGCAAGGCCTCGCGGGTGGTGTGGAAGACGAGTTTGAAAAGCGGGTCGAGGCCGTGAATCTGGGCGGCGGCGAGGGCAAAGCCGCTCGGGTCGAACCGATCGTCGAAGCCGCGGATATAACCGCCCCGCAAGGTCGAAACCCGATCGACGGTGGACTGGTCGGGTGAAGCAAGAAGCGCCTCAGGCTCCACCCGCCAGCGACGCTCTGGAACGCTGCTCAGGAGGTCCTGGCCGGCGAGAACGCGGTTGAAGAGTTCTTCCGCGCTGAAAGCCCCGGGCAGGGCGTACGACTGGGCGACGATTGCTATAGGGTCGAAGCGGTTCAAGGCGGATGTCGAGAGTTTGGGAAGGGCGCCGGGCCGGTGCAACCTGGTTACCGTGGTTGGCCGCGGGCGAAGGCCTACGCTTTGGCCGCGGTATCCACCATATGCATCTCAATCCCACGGAGTTCGCAGAGCAGGCGCCCGTCCTCGGTGCGGACGATCGCGTCCGAGACGGTCTTGAGATCGGACACCGAACGTGAACGAATCGAACAGTGCAGGGGCCCGCTGGTGGGCTCGTCGATATGGAGGGTCAAAGATTCGACGCCCGTGGGCAGGGAAGTTTTACCGAGCGCGCGCATCCCCATCAAGATCGCCATCTGCAAGCCACCGTCGACGGCCGCAGGGTCGGTGGCGAACGGGCCGCCGATCCAGCCAATGTCTCGCGTCGAAGCCACGAGGGCCGAACCACCCTGGGGGCCGACCGAACGAACGCCCCTTAGAACCTGGAAATCGGGTCCGTGGAAGAGGACCGGGCCGTAGACTTCTTCGGTCGCCCAGGGAGTCCCGGTCCGGGGCGCCTCGAATTCCTGCGGGGACGCATGCGGCGACGAGCGGTCGGTCATGTCGGCCATGGCGCGATAGTGAACGGGACCGCCCGGCGACCGTAGTTCACAGTTGAGTCGCGCCCCTGATCCGTTCGCGACCTGCTCGCACGAGATTTCAAGGCGGGTCCCCTTGCCCTCGAAATCTTCAATGCGAATGCCCTTGAGCACCTTCAAGTCTTTGATCGCAGAAAGACGGAGATCGGGCCGCGTACTGCGCGCGATGCGGGCGAATGCTTCCAGAGCCAGGGCGACCGGGAATACCGGCACCCCCTTCACCGCATGGGAGGCGAGATGCGGCGAGGTCACCGAGGAGACGACCAGGTCGCCCACTACTTTCCGCGCCGCGCCGTGGCCCAGAAGGACGGAAGCATCGGGCCGTCCGCCCACCACCACGGAGACCGGCGCTTGAGGATCGGTGATCGCCTCCACGAACATGCGCGCGCCATCGGCAATGGGAATGAGGGCGACCCCGCGCTCCAGAAACACCGTGCGCAGGGAGGGCGTGACCATGCCGCCATCCCACGGCCCCCAGTGCAGAACTCGGACGATGGCGTTCTTGCGCTGACGCGATTCGAACTGAGCCACCGACTCGAGGGTCTCGTTGGCCATGGCGTAATCGGCCTGGCCGGGGTTTCCCACTCGTCCGGCCACGGAGCCGAAGAAGCACAGAACCTTGAGGTTGTCGCTCCGCGTGGCCTCGAGGAGATGATGCAGCCCAAGGACCTTGGTGTCGAACACGGAGTTGAACTGGGCATCGGTCTTCTCGGCGATCTTCTTGTCGGCCAGAACGCCGGCGGCGTGAATCACCCCGTCGATGCGTTTGAAGTGGCTGCGGACCATGCCGACCGCCATCATCACGTCGCCCTTGTCCTTCAAGTCGCAGGGGATATAGAGGGCGGTGGAACCACAGCCTCGCAAAGCTTCGAGGGTGGCCCTGGTCTCGCGGGCGGCGGTTACGGACTGCGCGGCGCTCCGGGCCTCGGAAGGAGTAGGAGTGCGGTCGGCCGCTCGCTCCGCCGTGATGAAGGAGGCCTGCAACTCCCCCTCGGTCATCTTGCCCTCGGCCCAGGACGGGGCGAAGTCCGAATCGGTGCGGCCGAGAATGGCGATCTTGTAAGCACCCGCCTTCACCAGTTCTTCAAGGCAGGCCGCGGTCACCCCGCGCGCTCCCCCCGAGACCAGAAGGACGGAACCGTCTTCGAGTTTCGTCCGGGCGCCTTCGGCCGCCGCGGCGGTTACGGGCGCGTCTTCATAAAAAGGAGCGGTGCGGTTTCCGGAAGCGTCGATGGCGATATCGAGATCGGCGCCGCCCTCCAGGACTTCGGTGGCCACGATCTGCGCCAGACGATCCAGGTCGAAGCGGCCCTTGGCCACCGATATGAAACGGCTGGTGACCTCGGGCATCTCCAGAGCCAGGGTGCGGACCAGGCCCTGAAGGCCGCCGGTCCACTCGGCGTGGGGTGAGGCGCCGAAGAGGTCGGCCACCGCGATGAAGAAGCGGGGGACGCCGGTGGACTGAGCCACCGCGCGCGCGGTATCAAAGATCTTCTTCTGAATCCGGATCGCTTCGTCGGCGCTCTGGGCGTCGGAGAATGCGGAAAGGTCGATGACCTGGCCGACCCGGTTCCCGGCTGCGTTGTCGACCCCATCCGTGGCGATGGCCTCGACTCCGCGTTGTCCGAGCATCGCGGCCAGGCGATCGGCGATTCCATTTGCATCGCGCACGATTCGCACCGGGCCCGAGAATAGGCCGCGTGGCGAGAAGCCAGGGCGCGGAGCGGGTCTTCGCACGGCCACGAATCGGCCCAGCTGGGTGGGTGTGGCCGAAGGCCGCGGAGCGGGGGCAGGAGTCGTGGCGCGAACGGCCGCGTCGGGCTGGGACCCTGGAGCGGGAGCGGCTTCAGCGCCTCCGCCCAGGCGCTCGAGGATCTGACGAAGGGTTCTGATTGAACCCAACTCGGCCGCGGGGATGGCCGGGAGGGCGGGGACCTGTTCCTGCACCGCGGACAGAATCTCCACGCGCTTGATGGAGTCGATGCCGAGATCGGCTTCGATCTCCATGTCGAGACCAATCATGTCTTTCGGATAGCCGGTCTTGTCCGCCACCACGCTCAGAAGGACGATTTGAATGGAAGGTCCGGGGGCGGATGCGGTGGTCGTGGCCGCGGGTGCGGAGAACGCAGCGCTTGCCCCGAAGCGGTCGAGGATGTTACGCAGGGTTCGCATCGAACCAAGTTCGGCCGCCGGGATCGAGGGCAGGGTGGGTACGCGCTCTTGAACCGCGGAGAGGATTTCAACTCGTTTGATGGAATCGATGCCGAGATCGGCTTCGATTTCCATGTCGAGACCAAGCATGTCCTTCGGATAGCCGGTCTTGTCCGCCACCACATCGAGAAGGGCGCTGGTGATCGAGTCCCCGCCGGGCGTGCCGGCCACTGGAGGCGGGCCCGCGAAGGGTGAGGGCGCGATGGGTGCTGAGACATCGACACTCGCACCAAAGCGGTCCAGAATGTTTCGCAACGTGCGCATGGCGCCGAGTTCGGCGGCGGGGATGGCCGGAAGCGACGGAACGCTTTCCTGAACCGCCGAGAGTATCTCCACGCGTTTGATGGAATCGATGCCGAGATCGGCCTCGATTTCCATGTCGAGACCAATCATGTCCTTCGGATAGCCGGTCTTGTCGGCTACCACCACGAGCAGGGCCTCCGAGATGGAAGGGCCGGCGGCCGCGATGGGCGCTTTGGCGAGCAGCTCTGACACGGGAGCCACCGCCGCGGCGACCGCCATGGTTTGGGTTGGGGCCGCCCGCGGGGAGGGCGGGGAAGTCAGGGGGACCGCGAACGGCATCGGAGAAACCGGGGGCGCAGCTGGAGCGGCCAGAGCCCCGGCGGCTGCGAACACAGCGGGCCGCGCAACCGCCTCAGAAACTGGAAGGGCCTGCCCGCTGATGGTTGCGATGGCGGCTTCTGCAGTGTGCAGGAAGGCCATGTGCGCTTCGGCCATCGATCGCTGATATGCGGAGTGAGCTTCGGCGGTCTGACGTTGAACCTCGGAGAAGGCCCGCAGCCAATCGGGATCCTGGAGCGTGGGGTTCGACTTCACGGTGGGTTGTTCCTCTTCCACGAAGCGGGGCGATACGACGGCGGACGACGCGGCTCCCCGGGGGCTTGGCTCGGACGCCTGGGGCTTGCGTGGGGGATTGGGTTTGGGAAGGGCCGACGAGCCCTCCTTGGGCGGATAGGGCTTGAGGTAGTTGGCGCCCGACAACGTGATCGCGTGGGGCTTGGGCGGTTCCCGGCGAGCCTCGACGCGCGTGCCCTCGAACAGCCTCGGAAGTTTTACCTCGAAGCCATTCGCGACCAGGGCTCCGATGGCCTGGAGGAACGCGGTGGTTCCGTTCGAGCCCTTGCGGTCGGTTGCGAGGGCGAGATGGGGCAGATCGCCGAGAGTGTCTCTGACCAGGCCGGTCAGGACGGCGCCCGGGCCCACTTCAACGAAGGTGCGAACGCCGTCCGCGTACATGGATTCGATCTCTTCCGAGAAACGCACCGAAGATGCGATCTGCGACGCCAGGGTGGCGCGGATTCCGTCTTGGCCCCCCGCGTATCGCTGCGCGGTGGAGTTCGCGTACACCGGCTTTTCGGGAACGGCGATGGGCTGGCTCTTGAGGAAGGATGCGAACGGCTCCACCGAACCGGCGACCACGCTCGAATGGAAGGCGGTAGCCACGGGGAGACGAACGCCTTTGAAGCCCTGGCTCTTCAAATGTGCGGCGGCTTCGTTCACGGCCTCCGTCGGTCCGGCAATCACCACCTGCTTCTTCGAGTTTCGATTGGCGATGACCACCGGTTCTTTGAGCAAAGCCTCGAGGGTTTGAACCGTCTGCTTCCCGAGAGAGATCGCCCACATCGCACCCGAGGTGGTCGCGGCGTCGCGCATCAGCTCACCGCGTCTTCGCGCAGTCTTGAGCATGGTTTCGGAATCGATGGCGCCCGCGGCGTGAAGGGCGGTGACTTCGCCGAAACTATGGCCGCCGAAGACGTCGCCATCCAGGCCGAGGTGGCGCAGAAGGCGGAGGGTGGCGAGGCTGGCCAGCCCGAGAGCCGGCTGGGCCCATTCGGTGGCGGTCAGTCGGGCGATCTGCCTCTCCCGCGCCTCGTCGGTGAAGACCGAGATCGGAAACACGATTCTGGGGATCGACGCCCTCTGCCCTTCGTCACCAAACTCGAGACCCGCGTGGTCGTCCCAGGCCGTGCGGGCCGGTTCGAAGGCCATGGCGATATCGCGTCCCATGCCGACCGCTTGCGAGCCCTGGCCAGGGAAGAGGAACGCGACCGAACCCTCGGTCTTAGGGCCTCGACCGTAGATCGGACCGCCCGGAAGCGTGAAGGACGGGCCATCGACTTTGGGCCGCGCCAGTCCGATCTGTTTCTCGAGATCGTCGGTTGAACCGGCCACGATGGCGAGACGGCTCTCGGCCGAGGCGTCGAACCGAGTCGCCGCCAGTTCGGCGACGCCGCTGAGCGAGGCGCCGGCCTTGAGGTCGGCAAGGATCGCGTCCATGGCCGCGATGAGTGACGCGGGATCCTTGGCGGAGATCGCCACCAGTTCGGAGGCGAGGGTGCGCATCCTCAACGCGGCCGCCCCGGCGCCGGTGTACTCCTCAAGCGTGATGTGGAAGTTGCTGCCCCCAAAGCCGAAGGAACTCACGCCCGCGCGGCGCGGGTGGGTGTGATCGCGCACCCAGGGTTTGGCCTCGGTGTTGAGGTAGAAGGCGGTCTCTTCGATCTTGAGCGCGGGATTCGGGGTATCGACCTTGATGGTGGGAGGCAGGATCTTGTTGTGAAGAGCCAGGGTGGCCTTGATCAGACCCGCCGCCCCCGCCGACGCCTTGGTGTGGCCGATCTGGGACTTGATCGAACCGAGCGCGCACCACTGAGTGTCCTTGCGGCTGGTTTCGCTGAACACGGTTTGCAGTCCGCCAAACTCCGCGGCGTCGCCGGCCTTGGTGCCGGTGCCGTGAGCCTCGATGAGCTCGACGGTTTCCGGGCCGAAGCCCGAGGCCTCGTAGGCACGACGAAGCGCCTTCGCCTGGCCCGCGGCGACCGGAGCGTAGATGCTCTTGGCGCGGCCGTCGGACGATGTCCCGATGCCGGTGATGACCGCGTAGATGGGGTTGCCGTCGCGCTCGGCGTCTTCAAGACGACGCAGGCCGATCAGGCCGATGCCTTCGCCCAGCATGGTGCCGTCGGACTTCACGTCGAAGGGCCGGCAGTCGCCCGAGAACGAAAGTGCCGTGGTCTTGGAGAAGCACATGAACATGAAGATGTCGTTGAACGTCTCGACCCCTCCGGTGATCACAAAATCCGAACTGCCGAGGTGGAGTTCCTGAACTCCCATGGCCAGGGCGCCGAAGGCCGAGGCGCACGCGGCGTCGACCACGCAGTTGGTGCCGCCGAGGTTCAGCCGGTTGGCGATGCGGCCGGCGACCACGTTGCCGAGAAGGCCGGGGAAGGTGTTCTCCTGCCACGGGGTGTACGAACCTGAGATTCGGTCACAGACTTTCTGGACTTCGTCTTCGGGGAGGCCGTGTTCGCGCAAGGCGCGCACCCAGATGGGGCGTTGCAGCCTCGAACCCATCTCGACCAGAAGTTCCTGAGCCGAGGTAATGCCGATGATGACGCTGGTGCGCTCGCGCAGGGCATCGGGAAACGGGCCGTCGGTCGCGTCGGCGAGAAGCTGCTTGGCCACGATGAGGCCGAGCAACTGCGAAGTGTCGGTGGCGGGAATGACGTTGGGAGGCATCCCGTGTTCGAGGGGGTCGAAGGCGACCTCGGGGATGAAACCGCCCCGGCGGGCGTACGTCTTGTCCGGCGCTTTAGGGTCGGGGTCGTAATAGTCGTCGATCAGCCAGTGGGCCTTCGGAATCTCGGTGAGCTGGTCCTTGCCCGCCACAATGTCCTTCCAGAATCCGTTCGCATCCGTAGAGCCGGGGAAAAGAGCTCCGAGGCCGACGATCGCGATAGGTGAGTGTTTTGAAGGCATGTTGGGAGCCGATCACACAGGGGGTCGTGAGGAGTCACGATCCGAGCTTGGAATTATGGCAGGCGTGAACCCAGAGCCGAGTATGCCCCCGAACTGTTACAAAAATGAGACTTGTCTTTAATCGAGTCCAGGGGGGCCGGACACGAACCCGGCCCCCCTGGAACCCCCTGGCCTGCGCTCGGCGAGGCGTGTTGATGATCGGATCGTCCGAGTGAATCGGGCGATCCGAAATGCGGGGTCGCCGAGCTCCAGCCAAGTCCTATGAGACCGGGGGCCGGAGGCCTGGCCCCACGGTGTGCAGGCTACGCCAGGCGAACCGGGCGAAATTCGAATGCGGACGAGGGGACGGGGACGCCGAAGGTTCGTACCTGCTGGGCCCGGGCGATCACCGCGGCGCCTTCCAGGAAATTGAGGGCGATCTGGCCGACTTCCCGGCTTTTCGGGTCTTCCAGGAACGAGCCCTTCGCCCAGGTGTTGAAAGCGCCCATGGCCGGGCCGCACCAGATCTGATAGTCCATGATCCGGGTCGGCTCGCCTGCGTTCGCCCAGCGGCTGGCTTTGCCCAGATACCAGCGGAAGCACAGAGCCATTTTGTGATGCGGGTCCTTCTGCGCTCGCTCCACCTCGTGCGGATCGCGGGTCTCCCAGAATGCGCGGGTCTCGTTCCAGATAGTGTCGAGCGGGGCCTTGAAGATCTCGCTTTCGAGCCGCGTCCGCAGGCCGGCGGGCAGGCTCTCGATGGAGTCGTGGGCCATGTAGGCGTCGTAGAGCTTCTGCGCCCGCGAGGCGAACATCGTTCCGCGTCGCAACACTTGAACCTTCACTCCCATCTCGAACATGTCGGCGGCGGGCGCCATGGCCACGTCGGCGATCCCGGCCTGGGCGAGCAGCATCCGCCCCGCCTCGGAAAGCCCGGACTCGATGGCCGCTTCGTTGACCGTTCCCGTCATCACGTAGGCGGCTCCAAGAGCGAACGCGGACGCGAGGGAAGCCGGCGTGCCCAGACCCCCGGCCGCGCCGATGCGGATCGGTGTCGGGTAGCCGCGCGCCGCGGCGATTTCGTCGCGCAGGGCGGCGATGGTGGGGAAGAGTGATCCCAGAGGGCGGTTGTCGGTGTGGCCGCCGGAGTCCGATTCCACGGTGATGTCCTCAGCCAGGGGAATTCGCTTCGCGAGATTCCCTTCGGCGGAGGTGATGGCGCCCTTGGCCACGAGTTCGGCCAGGATGTTCTCGGGCGGCGGCTCCAGGAAGCGCCGGGCGACTTCGGGCCGCGAGATCTTCGCGAGCAGGCGGTTCCTGCGTTCGACCGCGCCATCGCCCCGCAGGCGCAGGCCCTTCACCGCATACCGAACCACCGCGGGAGTGATGTCCATGAACGCCGATGCGTCCACGCGAATGATCTCGTGCTTGAGGTAGAGATCCACCACCGTCTCTTCCAGGCTTGGTTCGTTCGGAGAGTGGATGAGGTTGGAGCCCCAGGCCTCGCCGCCCGTTAATGCCGCCCTGATGGTGTGGAGGTTCGCCTCGATCGAGCCGGGGGAGAGGCCGGCCGCTCCGAAGAAGGCCAGCACGCCGGCGCGGGCTGCCTCGATCACCAGGGGCGCGGAGGCGATCCCGTTGGCCATCGGACCGACGCAGTACGGGAACCGTACCCCATGCGCTTCCTGGAACGACCGGTCGCCCAGCCACTCCGGGTAAAGAGGAGGAAGGGCCCCCGCAATTTCCTCGCCCGCGGGCAGCGCTTCGGAGAAACGGAGTCCCATTGCCGAATCAGAGGTGCGCCGCACCACGTAAAGGGCCTCGCGGATTCGGCGCAGGTCCGCGGTGATTTCGGTGGCGGTGTACGAGGTCTCGGAACTCATGGGTGTCGCAAAGGCTAATCGAAGGTCGCCCCGGAAAACACCCGGAACCTCAAACGTGGTTGGTGGCTCGAGCGGAGAGCGACCGCGCCGATCAGCTTCTGGTCGGGAAATTCGAAGGCGGTGAGCCGGCAGGCGGGACGCGGGGCGACGGTTGCCGCATCCTCGTAACCGGGGTGAGTCGTGGTCGGATCGAGGTCGACGCTGAGGGTCGCGAGACTCTCGGCCATCGTGTTACCGCGGGCCTTGACGATGGCCTCCTTGCGAGTCCATCCCGCGAAGAAGGCGCGCGCGCGAACATCCCCCTGGGTGGCATCGAGAGACGCGAGTTCCCGCGGTGTGAAGTATCGCCTCGCGATCTGGAGAGGCTCGACCTGGCGATCGAGGCGTTCGATATCAACGCCGACATCCACACCGAGCGCGAACGCGATAGCCACATGGGGTCCGGTGTGGGAAAGACTGAAGCGCCAATCGAGTTGGTCGTTCGTGGTCGGACGCAGGTCGGGCTTGCCGGAAGGACGGAGATCGAAATGAATGTCGCCGGTCTCGATATCCAGGCGCCGGGCGAGTTCGAGGCGCAACAATCCGCGCGCCAGAGTGAAGACGTCGCGTGCTTCCTGGATCCTGTAGCCGCGGGCGCGTGCCCGTTCGTCCTCGGCGAGGGCAGTCGCAAATAGACTCAGGTCCCTGAAGTCGGCGAGGTGCGCGCGCACGACATCGACATCGAACTCGTCGGACATCAGGACGGCCATCCCGTCACCGGGGAACCCGGGATTTGAACCATTCGACCGTCCGCTCGAAGCCCTCCGAGGCCTGCACTTTTGGCGCGTAGCCGAAATCGCGAACCGCTTCGTCGATGGAGTACCAGTGAGAGATCCCGAGATTGCGCGCGACGGAACGGGTGAGCGGAGGCTCTCCGCCCAGCCTGAACGCGCTCCACACGAACTCCAGCACGCCCCCGATCGCGACCGCGGTGGGGATGGTCAGGCGCCGTTTAATGGGTGGGAGCCCGAGTCGCTCGACCAGGGTGGTGAGCCACTCGCCAAAGACCACGGGTTCAGGATCGTTGATGAAGTAGGCGCGCCCCGCGCACGGCCCGTCGAAGGCGAGCCGATCGGCGGCCTGCATGTGCGCCGCCGCGGCGTTGGCGATGAAGGTAAGGCTCACACAATTCGAGCCGTCGCCTACCAGAGCGAGGCGGCCCTTCGAAGCGCGTTCGATCACCCGGGGAACGAGGTGGGGGTCGCCCGGTCCGTAGATGAGGTGAGGGCGCAACGAGACGGTCGCGAGTTGTTTCGAGTTCGCCTTCAAGACCATGCGCTCGGCCGCCGCCTTGGTGGCCGAGTAGTGACTGGAGGAGGGATTCGCGTAGGGAAGTGCCGAGGTTCCGTTCGCCTGGTCGCGACCATCGAAGACGACGGACGGCGAGCCGGTGAAGACCAGTCTGGGAACGCGGGTGGCCAGGCACGCCGCGATGAGCATTTCCGTTCCCACGACATTGGGCTGGTAGTAGCTCTCGTATGACCCCCAGACACCCGCCTTCGCCGCGGTGTGAAACACCACCTGGCAATCCGCGGCTGCTTCGGTCAGCGCGGGAAGATCGGTGATGTCGGCCCGCACGAGTTTCGCCCCGAGCGAACGAAGCTCGGGATAGTCGCCCCGCGCGAGCGCGATGACCTCGTCCCCGCGTGAGCGAAGGAGCCGAACGATGGCGGAGCCGAGGAATCCGCCGCCGCCGGTAACCAGAATCTTCAATCCGGCCCCTTCACCAGGAAAAGCCCGCTCCCTGAAGGGGAGCGCCGAAGTCCTATTGGATCTTGAACGTCTTCGTGGTCGCGGGAGTTTCGCCCGCGCCGAGGAAGATCTCCAGCCGGTAATCGCCTTTTGGCCAGGCCTTGGAGTTCTCGATATGGAATTCGTTGGTGGCGGGGCCTTGGGCCTCGAACTCCATAGTGTTTTCGTTGACCTTGGCGGTCTTCTCGCCTTTCACGAACGACCACACGGCGCGCAGCTTCACGTGCCCCGTGCCGGAGGTGGCGATCGACGCGTAGATCGCATCCTTGACCGCGAACACCTCACTCGCGGCGGTGACCGATTTGTCGGCGCCAATGGCGTTGCCGAGGGTCACCGCGCCGATAGCGGGCGGGGCCGGGGTCGGAACCGGGGTGGCCGCGACCACGGGTGCGGGGGGCGGCGGGGCCGGCTTGCTCGAGCAGGCGGCGGCGAAGGCGACGAAAGTGAGAATGGTAGTGCGGCGCATTGAAGTCTCCTGTGGTGTCACTCCGGCTTCGCCGGAATTTTGAGTTCCCATCCAACCTGAATCAGGTCGGGGTTCTTGATGCGGTCCTTGTTGGCCTCGTAGATGGTCTTCCAAAGGTTGGCATTTCCGTACTTTTTCTTCGCGATCTTCGATAGCGAGTCGCCCGACTTCACGGTGTAGGTCTCGTAGATCACCGCTACGGACTTTGCGGTGGTCGAAGCGCCCCCGGTGACGCCCGAAAAATCCGGCATCCCGTCATCAGGTTTCTTGGTCTCTGGCATGAAGGCATCTCCTCGAAATCGCCGAACCTCCGCTACTGGAGGCCGGCCGGGGGGAAGGTTACACGAGCGATCCGGGCGATCGCGAACGGAATCATGCCTACGGCTCTTCGCCTCGGACGGTTACGATTCAGGCCTATGTCCGCCGACCTTCGTGAGTTCATCGACGCGCTTCGTCGCGAAGGCGACATTATTGAGATCAACGCACCGGTCGATGCGCGTCTCGAAGCCGCGGAGATTCACCGGCGGGTGATCGCGGCCGGCGGCCCCGCCCTCCTGTTCAAGAATGTGATCGGGTCCGGTTTTCCGCTGGTCACCAATCTCTTCGGCACTCCCAAACGAGCAGAGATGGCATTCGGCGGCAATGCCGCGCGTTTCGTCCGCCGTGCCGTCGATGTGGTGCAGCACGCCCTTCCACCCACGCTTGGCAAGGCCTGGGACGCTCGCGATCTGGTGATGTCCGGGCTGAAAGTCGGCCTCAAGCGATCCGGAGGCGGCCCCGTCACCGAGGTCTGCGAAGGTCCGAATTTGTCGCAGTTTCCCGCTCTCACCTGCTGGCCCGAGGACGGCGGCCCCTTCATCACCCTCCCGCTGGTTCTCACTTCGCACCCCGAAGGTCTCGGCACCAACCTCGGCATGTACCGGATGCAGGTCTATGACCCCAGGACCACCGGCATGCATTGGCAGATCGGGAAGGGCGGGGGCTTTCACTACGACGTGGCCGAGAAGCGCGGGACCTCCCTGCCGGTCAGCGTCTTCGTCGGCGGTCCACCCGCCCTCATCCTCTCCGCGATTGCCCCCCTCCCGGAGAACATCCCCGAGCTCCTGCTCGCCTCCCTCATCGTGGGCCGGCGCCTGGAGATGGTCGAAGGGGTGAGCGAGGTGCCGCTGGTCGCGAGCGCCGAGTTCGCGCTGGTGGGCCGCGTGCCGAAGGGCCTGCGCCGGGCCGAGGGCCCGTTCGGCGATCACTACGGCTACTACTCTCTCGTTCACGACTATCCGGTCTTCGAGATCGACCGCGTCGACCGTCGCCGCGACGCCATCTATCCCGCGCCCGTGGTGGGGAAGCCGCGGCAGGAAGACTTCTTCATCGGCGACCTTCTTCAGGATCTTCTTTCTCCGCTCTTTCCTCTGGTCATGCCCCAGGTCAAGTCGCTGTGGTCCTACGGCGAAACCGGCTATCACTCGCTCGCCGCCGCCATCGTGCAGGAGCGCTACGAGCGCGAGGCCATGTCGAGCGCGTTCCGAATCCTCGGGGAGGGACAACTCTCGCTGACGAAATTCCTGCTGCTCACCGACTCATCGGCGGGGCTTGACCTCAAGGACTTCCGGGCCACCTTGACCCACATCCTCGAGCGTACGACGCCCGAGACCGATCTGTTCGTCTTTCCAAACCTCTCGATGGACTCACTCGACTACACCACCCCCACTATCAACCGCGGATCGAAAGGCGTGTGGATGGGCGTGGGACCGAAGCGTCGCGAGTTGCCCCGTGAGTTCCGCGGGTCCCCTGGGCTATCCGTTACCGGCGTGTATGTCTTCTCGCCGGGATGCCTCGTCGTCGGCGCGCCTCCGTATCGCGGGACCCAGGAAGAAGAGGCGAGTGCGGTCTCGCGCATTGCCTGCGACCCGGCTTTGGCCGAATGGCCGCTGGTGGTTCTCTCCGACGAACCCGCGCGCGCCGCCAAGTCGACCATCAACTTCCTGTGGACCACCTTCACGCGTTTCGAGCCGGCTCGCGATATCCACGGTGCGAAACAGAACGCGGTGGCCCACCACGTGGCACTTTCGTCGCCCATCGTGATCGACGCGCGCACCAAGCCCTGGTACCCGAAAGAACTCTTCGCGGACGAAGCGACCAAGAAGAGGGTGAACGATCGCTGGCGTGAGTATTTCCCCGGCGGTGGAGTGGAGATGGGCGACTCAGAGCGCGGGCATCTGGACTAGTCGACGAACCACCCCCGGGGCTCCGCGTTTTGTTAACCTCGCTTCCCCCAAGATGTCGCCGATGCGAAAGCCTGCCTCAAATCCCGTCGAAACCGAGGCGAAGA
>JANLSZ010000310.1:0-6269 GCA_031362685.1 Vicinamibacteria bacterium
TCGAAGGCCACGATCGGCATCACCGGTCCGAAGATTTCCTCACGGAAGACCGGCATGTCCGGCTTGACGCCGGACAGGACCGTCGGCTCGAAGAAGTATCCACGTGAAAGTGCGGCGGGACGCCGTCCTCCGGTGCGGACCTCGGTGCCCTGACCGATTGCCGCTTCAACCAGCGTGGCCACGCGGTCGCGCTGCCTCGCATTGATCAGCGGCCCCACCTGGGTGGTCGGATCGAGCCCGCTGCCCAGGCGCAACGCCGCGGCCTGTCGTGCCACCCCCTCGGCAAACGCGTCGGCCACCCGCCGATGCACGAGAAAGCGCTGGGGCGACACGCACACCTGGCCGTTGTTGCGGAACTTGCTGGTGATGGCGCCGGCGGTAACCTGATCCAGATCGACGTCGGGCAACACGATCACGGGCGCGTTGCCTCCGAGCTCGAGCGACAGGCGGGTGACCGTGCGCGAGGCCCCGTCCATCAGAATCTTTCCGACGCGCACGCTGCCGGTGAAGCTGATCTTCCGGCACGCGGGATGATCCAGCATCTCCTGTCCCATCGCCTCCGGATCCCCGTTGACCAGATTGAGGACGCCTGCCGGCAATCCGGCTTCCACCAGCACCTGAGTCATGGCCATCGCGGTCAGCGGTGTGAACTCGGACCCGCGGGCCACCACCGTGCAACCGGCGCCGAGCGCCGCCGCCCAGGCCCGCGCCGGGTTGTAGGCGGGAAAATTCCAGGCCGTGATCACGCCCACGACCCCGAGCGGCTGCCGCAATACCGTCATGCGCTTGGCGGCGACACGGGACGGGATGGTCCGGCCGTACGCCCGTTTGCCTTCTTCGGCGAACCAGTCGAACAGATCCGCAGCCACCAGCCACTCCCCGCGAGCCTGGGCCAGCGGCTTTCCGCATTCGAGCACCATGGTGGGCGCGACCTCGTCGGCCAACTCGCGCATGCGCGCGGCCCCGCGCTGCAGTATCGCGCCGCGTTCGTAGGGCGTGCGGCGAGACCACGCCGGGAAGGCGCGCGCCGCCGCCTCGATGGCCGCGTGGGAGTCTTCTCGTCCGCCGAAGGGAACGGTGCGCACCACTTCTTCGGTCGCGGGGTTGATCACGTCCCACGTGCCGCCGCCGTTCGCACCGGTCCAGACGCCGTCGATGTGTTGCTGATAGGTGAAGTTCATGGCCGGGCCTCGAATGAATGGAAAAAGGTGATGGTCGCGGTCTATATTGAGTACGCTCGGCGCCCGCCGACCCAGGTCTGGGTCACCCGGAGCGAGGTGAGCGCTTCTGGCGGCGTCTCGGCCAGGTTGCCCGAGAGCACCGCGAGATCCGCCCACATTCCTTCGTCCAGGCGGCCACGATTCTCTTCCTCTCCAGTCGCGATGGCCCCACCTCGGGTGTAGGCGTCGAGCGCCTCGTCGAGGGAGATGGCCTGGTCCGCGGCAATCGCATGGCCATCTTCGTCGCGACGGCTCATCGCCGCCTGGATTCCGAGGAGCGGTGAATCGTCTTCGACCACGGGCGCGTCGGACGAGAGGGCCACGGTCAGGCCCGCGTCCAGCATGGATTGGACCGGATACGCGCGCGCGAGCATTGCTTCCGGCAGATACTGCCGAAAGTTCCGCCCCAGCGCGTGCAGGAACACCGTCTGAGGCGCCGCGATCACTCCGAGGCGGGCCGCGCGCGCCAGGTGATCGGCGCTGGGCAGACCGAAGTGCTCGATGCGGTGACGCAGTGGGCCCGGGCCAAGCGCCTCGTACACTCGCAGCACCTGATCGATGGCCGCGTCGCCGATGGCGTGGGTGGCCACCCGCCAGCCGGAGTCGCGGGCCGCGCGCGCCAGGGACAGAAGTGTTTCGTAATCGAAACGGAGCAGGCCGCGGGTGTCGGCATGCCGGTAGGGCACGCTCAAGGCCGCCGCGGCCGCGCTCAGGCCGCCGTCGGCGAAATACTTCATGGTGTCGATGCGGAGGCGATCCGACAAGTGGCGCGACGCCGTCGGCGGCGCTGCATCGACGCCATCGACCTGACCCAGGGCCATCACGTTGATGCGGCTCGGCAGCCGTCCCTCCTCGTCCATCCGCCGGTAGGTGGCGAGGAGCTCGGGCCCGACCCCCGCATCGTTGGTGCTGGTGATGCCCAGCGAAAGCTGATGTCGCATCGCGGCGGTGATCATGGTCGCGTACTCGTCGTGGGATGGCGGCGGGACATGTCGCAGCACCAGCCCCATGGCGGTTTCGCGCAGCACGCCGGTCGGTTCGCCGTCCTCGGCGCGATCGATCGCGCCGCCCGGAGGCGATGAGGTGTTCCGCGTTACCCCGGCCCGCCGCAGAGCCACGCTGTTGCACACGACAATGTGGGCGCACGTCCGCATCAGGACGACGGGCCGATCGGCGACCACGGCATCGAGATCGACGCGGGTGGGCGGCCGGCTATCGGGGAAGCGGGCTTCGTTATAGCCGCGCCCCGAAAGCCAGGCTCCGGGCGGCAGTTCGCGCGCCCGATCGCGTAGGCGCGCGGCCAGATGGCCAAGGCTCGACACGCCCCGCACGTCCATCAGGGTGGTCAGCAGATGTCCGATCTTCCAGATGTGCGCGTGGGCGTCATTGAAGCCCGGGATCAGGGTTTGCCCGGCCAGATCAACGAGCTGCGTTCCGGGCCCACGAAGCCCCAGCACGTCGTGGTCCGCGCCCACCGCAACGATGCGGCCGCCGTTGACCGCGAGAGCGGTAGCCCCCCGGCGCCCGCCGCGCCCCGTCCACAAGAGGCCGTTGTGAAAGATCGTCTCGGCCATGTCCACGGGCATGACCGGACGACGCGTCAGGCTCTTCCCGCGGGTTGAAGCCGCTCGGCGGCCGGGTTCGCGGCCGCGGCCACGGGCGCGAACAGGCGAGCCTCCACTTCGGTGAGGGCCTGTTCGATCACGCCCAGCCCCTCGTACAACTGTTCGTCGGTGATCACCAGGGGCGGGAGGAACCGGATGCCGTTGGTGAAGAGGCCGGCGCGCATGGCGATCACGCCCTTTTGGAATGCCGCCCGGATGATGGCCAGGGTTTCATCGGGTGCGGGCTGCCTGGTGGCGCGGTCCTTCACCAGCTCGATCAACATCATCGAGCCGAGGCCGCGCACATCGCCGATCAGGGGATGACGATGCTTCCACCCTTCGAGCGTCTCTCGAAGGATCACCCCGATGCGCTCCGCCCGCGCGAGAAAGGCGGGCTTCCGCATCATCTCTATGGCGGCGATGGCGGCCACGCAGGTCAGAGGATTGCCGCCGTAAGTGCCGCCCATTCCGCCGAGGTGGGTGGCATCCATGATGTCGGCGCGACCGGTGATGGCGCTTATCGGCATCCCCGCGCCCAGCGACTTGGCGGTCACCACGATGTCGGCCGCGATTCCATAGTGCTCCAGCGCAAACAGCTTCCCGGTGCGCGCGAAGCCGCACTGCACCTCGTCGGCGATCATGACGATGCCGTGCTGATCGCACAGCTCGCGGATCCGGCGCATCAAGGGCTTCGGCACGGGCACGAACCCGCCCTCGCCCTGCACCGGCTCAATGATGATGGCCGCGACCTCCGAAGGATCGACCTGCGCGGTGAAGGCATGCTCGAGCTGATGGACGGCCCAGGTGGCGCAGTCATCCGCGGTCATGCCTTCGGGCGCGCGGTAGGGGTTGGGCATCGGCAGTCGCACGATCTCGCCCGCGAACGGTCCCATGGTCTTCTTGAAGAGCCCGTACTTGCTGGTGAGGCTCGCGGCCAGAAGACTGCGTCCGTGATACGCGCCTTCGAAGCAGATGACGCCGGGTCGCTTTGTGTAGGCCCGCGCGGCCTTGACCGCGTTCTCCACCGCTTCGGCGCCACTATTGGAGAGCAGAGTCTTCTTGGGGAACGCGCCCGGCGTCAGATCGTTGAGCAACTCGCAGACGCGGACATAGGACTCGTACGTGCCCACGAGCGACCCCATGTGAATGAGCCGCGGCGCTTCGGCCTGGATGGCTTGAACCACCGAGGGCGGGCAGTGACCTACGGCCAGCGCACCGATGCCGCCGACGAAATCGATGAACGTATTACCGTCCACGTCGTGCACGAGCGCGCCTTCGGCCCGCTCCACGACTACATCGGTGGCCTTGCCGAGGCCAATGGGGACCGCGGCTACCCGGCGGGCCAGTAAGGCTTTGCTTCGCGGTCCCGGCACCTCGGTCTTCAACTGAATCGATGACATCTCTGACTCCTTTACTGGGTTGCGTGTGCCGCGGGCCGGACGGCGCCCTGAACGTCCTTTGCCGCATCGAGCACGATGAGGACGCTGTAATTGTCGCAGATCGGGTCGGACAAGTAATTCTTGAGCAAGGCTCGAAACTCGAATCCGATCCGTTGTTGCATGGAAAGCGTCGGGTCGTTGATCCGGCCGGCCACCAGCCCCTCGTAGTAATCCTCGGCGCTCATCCGATACTTGACCGCGCCGAAGCCGCTCATCATGCCCGCGCTCACCTGGCCCTTGAGCCCGAGCGCCCAGACCAGTTCCTGGCGTGCGGCATACAGGGCCTGGGCCAGGCCCTTGCCTCGATAGGCCGGATGCACCCCGATGTCGGCGCCGTACAGCCAGTCGCCGTCCGGCTGGTGGGAGGTGAGCCACCCGCCCTGGATGATGTCGGCGAAGGTGTGGGTGCGGTCGTCGAAATCGAAGTGCAGCCTTATGGTCGCAGTGGCCGCCACCATCCGTTCACCATCGAGCCCGACCCACTGTCCTTCGGGGAACAGCTCGAGATGCTTGAGGTAGTGCGCGGCCTTGAAGCGTTCCGAGTCGGCCAGGGTGGGGAACACCACGCGCTGCAGTTCTTCCAGTTGGCCCGCATGTTCGGGCCGCGCGGGGGCGATCACCAGACCGTTCGGCAGCGCGCCTCCCATGGCCGGAGTATATGGCCCTCGCGATGGTCAGACCCTGGCGTACGGGAACAGGCGTGGATCGGCGTCCGGACTTCGCGCTAGGGGACCGAAGTCAGGATGGCTCGCTCTTCCTCGGACAACTGTCCCAGGAGATCGGGCCGAGTTTCAACAAGCCCCATCGCGTCCGCCAGATCCTGCATCCGTTTCGAGCGTCGTCGCGCAACGTCTCGGGTGGCTCGCAACTTCGCCTTGAGCAGGTCGAGAGGCGTGGCCACACGCAACGCGACATCGTCGAGCAGCGAAAGCGTGGCTCGATCGATCGCCTCGCCGAAGGCTGGATCGTCGGAGAACTGCACCGGAGTTCCACCCGGTCCCACCCAATTGAAGGAGTGGGGATAGGAACCCGTGGCGCGAAATCCCGCCAGGGCCAAGGCGGCCTCAGGGAGTGCGTTAACGTCCTTCACGGCCAGGTCGATATCGAGCGTCGTTCTTGGCTCGTCCTGGTGAATCTGGAGAGCCACCCCGCCAATGATCGCGTAGGGCGTTTGAGCGGCGGCGAGCGCGCGCGCCAACACCAACAGATCCGGCTTCTTGGAATCGTCCATGTTCTCGCCTCGCAGCAGATGCCACCTCCGGTCGAGTTCGAATCCAATCTCCAGGTGGGCTTGCATCGCGACCGAGTGTAGCAGTCTGTGGTCACGGTCGGCCCGTATCCGCGCCTCTCGGCGGCGCGCCTCCCATGGCCGGGGTATATTGCCCGGCATGAAGCATACGAAGAGTTCCAGCGCGATGATGATCTGCGCTTTGTGCGCTGCGGTCACGGCCTCCGCCTCGGGTACGCAGCCGCCGGCCGCGGCCCAGGTAGCGGATCTCCTGATCATCAACGGGCGCGTCATCACCGCCGACGATCAGGGTGCGGTCGCGCAGGCGGTGGCGGTCCTCGGACCCACCATCCTCCGCGTCGGAACCAACGAGGAGATCTCTACCCTGCGCGGACCAAAGACGCGGGTCATCGACGCCCACGGCGCCACCGTCGCGCCGGGGTTCAACGATTCCCACGTCCACTTTTTGAGCGGCGGAAGGTCGCTGGGCGACGTGGAACTCGCGGGCCTGACCACGCTCACGCAGGTCCAGGACGCGATTCGGGCCTTCGCCAGCGCCACCCCCGGCACCGCGTGGGTGCGGGGCCGGGGCTGGCTCTATTCGCCTTTTCCGGGTGGCTCCCCGACCCGGGCTCAGCTCGATGCCGTCATCGCCGATCGACCCGCGGTGATGACCTGCTACGACGGCCACAGCATCTGGGTGAACTCGAAGGCCCTGGCCCTGGCCGGCATCACGAAGGACACGCCGAATCCCAGGAACGGCGAGGTCGTGAAAGAC
>JANLSZ010000315.1:0-2599 GCA_031362685.1 Vicinamibacteria bacterium
CGAACAGATCGACCTGGACGCCGGAGATGAGCAGGAGGCGCTGGCACGCTTTGACAATTCGCCGAGGTTTCGGGGCCGCGGAGACGCCGAGGTCCTGGCCCTGGCGATATCCCGGGGGTGGATAGTCGGGTCAGATGAAACGGCGGTTCGCCGCGCGGCGCAATCGGAAATTGGAGCTGCCCGAGTCGCCGGGTCGCTCGATTTTCTGCGTTGGGCCGTGATCGAGAGGCGAATCACAACGGCCCAGGCCGTTGCCCTACTCGGGAGAGTCGACGTTGGTCCCGGCCTTCTTCAGCGAATTGAGGCTGCCGGGCAAACGCCGGAAGGGCTCTTCGATGGAGGGTAGAAAAATTGCCACTGGTGAACCACCTCCGTAGCCTCTGACCCTCGGCTCGATTCTGCCGACCGAACAGGGCTCTCTGCAGCAGGCCCCCGCCGCCTTCGCCCCGGCCTTCGGCCCCGCCCGCACGAACAAATGAATGGTGACTATTGATGCCGATCCTCGATCGCGCCGGTTGGCCTGGCTTGCAGCCGCTGCCGCGCCAGTCGCACCGCCTCGTGCAGCTTCTTTGCCAGGTGTTTCTTCGGCAGCAGTTTGGTGAGGTATCTGGCCAGATGGATGCCGCTTTGGGGTAGCTCCATCAGTTCCACATGCTCGTCGGACTTGCCCGCGCAGAGGATCATCCCCAAGGGCTCTGCTTCGTCCGTCTCCCGTTCGTAGCGCTTGAGCCAGTTCAGGTAGAGCTCCATCTGACCCTTATCCGCTGCCTCGAAGTCTCCAACTTTGAGATCTATGGCCACCAGCCGGCGCAGCTTGCGGTGATAGAACAGCAGGTCGAGGTAATAGTCCCGGCCATCGATCTGGATTCGTTTCTGCCGGGCGACGAAGCAAAAGCCAGCCCCGAGTTCGAGGATGAACGCCTCGATCTCACGCAGGATCGCCGCCTCGAGATCCTTCTCCGCGTAGGTTTCCTGGAGTCCCAGAAAATCCAGCAGATACGGGTCGCGGAAGACCAGGTCCGGCGACAATTCGCCTTCCTCGCGTAGTTTCTTCAGTTCCGCCGCCATCAGCCGGTCCGGCTTCTTCGACAAGGCGGTCCGCTCGAACAGCATCGACTGGATCTTCTCGTTCAGGGTTCGCGTGTTCCAGCGCTCCATGCGGCAGACCGCCGCGTAGAACTCACGTTTGAGCGGATCGTCCAGGTAGATGACCAGGCGGAGATGCGTCCAGCTCAATTGTGCACTCAGCGCGTGCACAATCTTGGCCTCCGGACAGACCTCGGCGAACCTGACCATACTAAAGAGGTTGCGGGTCGTGAAACCGCGACCGAACTCGGCGGACAATTGCTCACTCAATGCGGGCACAATCTTCCGTCCGTACTCCGCCCGCTTCTCCTGCAGGATGTCCGATCGAATGCGCTGGCCGATTTGCCAGTAAAGCAGCACCAGCGCGGAGTTGACGCGCTGCGCCACCGTCTGGCGCGTGGCGAGAATCAGTGCCCGAACCTCGGAAAGCAGTGTGGGCCGACTGCCTGCGGTGGCGGTCTTCTTCGGCGTCATTGTCGCGGCCGGGCCGGCGGACGGCTTCGAGAGGTCCTCGGGAATCCCGTACTCAAGACGATGGTGGCCACGGACATTTCGCTTTGGCTTTTCGGTCGGCTCAAGATAGGAAAAGCGAGTCGCCTACACATAACCAGAAAAACGCGAGTCCTTGGTTGACCGCCGGACTATGTCGGCACTTGAAGCGATGCCATTCAACGGCTCCGGCACGGTTCCGGTCGAGGTCGAGCGCTGCCGCCATGGCCTCCCGAAAGGGGGCGCCCGCGAGAGTGGACCGACGGAGAGGGAGGCCGTGGTCGGGGCGTGGGATCGGGCTGTGGCCCCTCACCCGGAACCTGTAAGTAACACTTACGAGTTCCTAACTCGACAGGTGCGGCCGCGAGCCTCCTGCGTCGCCATGCCGCATTTACGGGTGGTACGCCAGTACCGAGCCGAGTGCCGAGCGCCGAGGTAGTCTCCGGTCAACAACCGGACTCGGCCACCTCGGTCCAGGACCTCCTTGAGATGGGGCTCGAGCAGGGCCACACCGCCGGGGAGAACGAACGCCACCGCGATATCGACGGCGCGCCCCGAGTGCCGAGTGCCAAGTACCGAGTGCCGAGTGCCAAGTGCCGAGTGCCGAGTGTCTGATAGTCGCCGCGGCCGGGAATGACCTGACGGATCCCGCCGCGCGGGTGGGTCACGTCACCGGCGTAGCGGGGAATCAGGTGAACGTGGAGATGCCAGATGGTCTGGCCGGCGGCGACGCCGACATTGAAGCCGATGTTGTAGCCGTCCGGTCGGTGGTCCTGCTCGATGATCTGCTTGGCCTGCTCGATTGCGAGCGTGAGGGCGGCCCGTTCGTCCGGGGTGGCGGAGAACCAATCGGTGGTATGGCGCCGAGGCACGAGAAGGGCATGGCCCGGCGAGACCGGGAAGGCGTCCCAGAGGCCCACCACCAACTCTTCGGCGAGGAAGACCCGCTCGGGCGGCAGGTTGCAGAAGGGGCATCCGGCCTCGGTCATCGAGTGGCCCGTTCGCTGGGATGGGGCCGGATGTC
>JANLSZ010000322.1:0-8179 GCA_031362685.1 Vicinamibacteria bacterium
GCCGCGCACGACGGGGGAGGGATCGTCGAGCGTGCGCAGCAGCTCGGAGGCGAAGGCCACAGCCTCCGGTCCCGGCTCCACCCGAGCCATGCCGGGCAGTTCGAGGCCGGGATAGTAAAGCTTCGCCGTGGCCCCGATGGCGGCCGCCCGCATCGCCGGGGATCCCTGCCTCCTCAGGCGTTTGAACGAAGCGGCGATGCGCGCGTGCCTCTCCGTGAACGCCGGGGACATGCGCCCCATCGTATTGAACATGGCCATGTTCATGACCACGATGGCTTCGTTCGCATCGTCCATGGCCAGGGCCATCACCTCGGGGACCAGCTCCGTCCGGCTGGAGACGTAGGCCCCGACCGCATAGAACGCCGAGAGGGCGGCATACCGGATATCGGGTTCGCGGTGCTTGAGGGCGAGGTCGGCCATCGCCTGGAGGGAGGCGGTGTGCGCCTCCATTCCCAGGTTCAACTGGGAAGCCGCACCTAGCGCCCCGTTCATGATGGACCGGTCGGCGCTTCCCAGGCCGGCCATGATCGCCTCGATGGCCAACGGGGAAGCGGTGCGAGGGTCTTTCTCGGTGGAGGCGAGCGCGTACAGCCCTTTCCCGATCTCCTCGTAGGCGCGCAGGACGAGCGGCGCCTCTTTCGAGGTCAGGGCCAGGTGGCCGAGGGCGGCGAGGCTCCCCGGCCGCTCCAGGGTCGCCTCGGCGAAGTAGCGCTCCTTCTGGAACTCCGCGGTGAGCGTCCTGGCCAGCGCGATCGTGGCCGAGTCGGCTTTCGGCGTCTTCGCGGGCGGAGGCCTGACCGCCTGCAGGGTGAGAATTGCGCAGAGACTGAGCATGATCATGGGGCCACCTCCTGATAGGGGCGGACCCACCCTACTCCTTGACGGTCGGCGCCGCGCGGGACCTGACGCGCAGACCCCGCTTGTTTCACCTACAATCCAATCTGAAGAGAAAGTGCGATGAAAACTGTTGGTCTGTTAGGCGGGATGAGCTGGGAAAGCACCGTTGGCTACTACAAAGCGATCAACCAAGGCGTCAAACATCGCCTTGGCGGCCTGCACTCCGCCCAGATCGCCATGGTCAGCGTCGATTTTGAACCCATCGAAAAGCTGCAGCATCAGGGAGACTGGGAAGGCGCGGCGCGGATCCTGTCAGAGGCGGCCAAGCAGATTGAAGCCGCCGGCGCGGATTTCCTGGTGATTTGCACCAACACCATGCACAAAGTGGCGCCGCAGATCGAACGCGCCATCCGCATACCGATACTTCATATAGCCGACGCCACGGCAGAAGTGATGCTCGAAAACGGTATCAAGACCGTCGGCCTGCTGGGCACCGCATTCACCATGGAGCAGGATTTCTACAAAAGCAGGCTGCAGGAGAAGTATGGCCTCAAAGTGGTGGTGCCGAATGCCGCGGACAGGAAAATCGTACACCGCGTCATCTACGATGAATTATGCCTCGGCAAGATCGACTCCGGCTCCCGGCAGGAGTATCTGCGGATCATTGGCGACCTCGCGGCGGGCGGCGCGGAAGCCGTCATCCTGGGCTGTACTGAAATAGGCATGTTAGTCAAACAGGCCGATACCAAGGTCGTTCTGTATGACACAACGGCGATTCATGCGCAAAGGGCGGTAGAAGAACTCGTGTGACCGAGCGGCGGCCCTGAACCGGCGCCGGCCCGAAGTACGGCCTGCCTGACCACCCTGGCGACGCGTGCGTTGTCCCCGGTTTGAAGATGTGCCTCAGGCGGGGCGCTACTGGACGGTCTGGCTGGTTCCCGACCCCCCGGCGATCACCGAATAGTGCGAGGAGCGGATCTTCCACTTGCCCGCTTCCTTCACGAACACCTGCGTGACGCGGGCCATGTAGTGCCCCACCGCCGAGGCGCTTTTCGGCTTGAGCGAACCTTCCGAGTAGTAGTGCGCGACCGCCGCCTGACCCTCCACGAGAGCGAGAACCCGAATGTGCTTGACCGTGAGGGAGTAAGCGTCGAACTCGTCGGGCCGTCCCGTGGGCAGAACCTCCTGTACGAGGCCTCCGCTCGACCAGAACTCGAGCGCCCCCTTTCCTGAATAGTCCTCAATCCGTCCCTTCAGGTTCTTGTTTGTGTAGTCGTTCGACTCGAGGATGGTCTGCGTGACCTCTTTCTCGGTGTCGGACTGGGCGTAGGCGAGCCCCGAGCTCAGTGTGAGCGTCGCGATCGCGACGGCCATGGCGTGCTTCATTGCGTTCTTCATACCTTGATGCGCCTCCTGTTCGAGAGGCTCATCCCCTCGTGCGGGCACCCTACCATTTGACGAGGGAGTCAGGGCCGGCGAATGGCCGCTCCTGGTTTGGACCCGGGGCGGCGCGGACGGCCCCATGGAGTCCATGAACTCCGGCGTCAGGCGATTTGAATGGTAACAATGCGCTGGGGTTCTCGCGAGTAAATTGGCAGGGGGTTTGTCAGGTGAAGGAGCAGGTGTGGTCGGCGGGCGGAAAGCGAAGATGATGCGGCGCGGGACGCGCAGGCGAAGCTCGTCCGTTCAACGGTTCCAGAGCGCCGTCAGCCGGGTTCGTGGACGTTTGGTCTCGCGACGGGAGCGCCCAGAAGACGACTCGCAGGGACTCTGCCTTCGGATGACGACTGAGGCGCCGCGCCGCTCTTCAGGCGCCTCGCAAACGTATCCGGGCGAACCGGGCCGGCCTGGTCTTGACGCGCAGCCCCCGCTTGTTTCACCTGCAATCCCGACCTGATTCGACGCAACGAACACATCGGCAGCACAAGCCGGGTCAATGGTCGCCAGTCCGGTTCTGGAATCCCGGCGCGCGCTGGACCGACGACCTGCATCCCGATGGCCAGCGCTTCGTTGTGTCGAAGGTTCCGACATCCCACGGTGCACGCGGCGCCTAGGTGGTGCTCTCGACGGACCTGCTCGCACCGCTTCAGCGTCTCGTTCCCGCGAAGCGCTGACGCGCGATTGCGCCGGTCGAATCCGGCCGGATCTCTCGCCCAACGCGATTCGAGGTTGCGCGCGGGGCCACTGTCATAATCGTCGGCATGTCACCGCGCTCTTCGATCCACATCGGCTTTTTCCTTGCCTGCCTTGCGGTTCCCGGGCTCGCCGTGCAGGAGTCGTCGCCCCGACCCGCCATCGACCCCCGCCTCTACGCCGGACTGAGCTGGCGCAACGTGGGCCCGTTCCGCGGGGGCCGCGTCTCGGCCGCATCGGGCGCGATCGGGCAGGCGGGCGTGTTCTACGCCGGCTACCCGGGCGGCGGCGTTTGGAAGACCACGAGCGCGGGCGCCACCTGGACGCCGGTGTTCGACTCGGTCAGCAACGTCTCTTCCATCGGCGCCGTGGCCGTTGCTCCGTCCAACCCCGACATCGTCTACGTCGGCACCGGGGACATGATCACCGCGGGCACGATCGAACAGGGCAACGGCGTCTACAAGTCGACGGACGCGGGGAAGAGCTGGCAGCACCTGGGCCTCGACCGCACGAAGCACATCCCTGCGATCAGCGTCGATCCACGGAATGCGGATGTGGTTCTTCTCGCCGCCGCCGGCGACCCGCACCGGAAATCGGAGGAACGCGGCATCTTCCGCAGCACGGACGGCGGCCGCAACTGGACCCGCGTGATCTACGCAGACGACGAGACCGGCGGACAGTTCGTGACCCGCGCGCACGACCTGCCCGATGTGGTCTTCGCGACCACGGTCCGTTACTACGTGCCCGACGACTATCCGATCGACAAGCTGCGGTCGTGGCAGTTCGGACGGGGGACTCGACCGGCGGGCGCCCCGACGGGCACCGCCCTCTACAAATCCATCGACGGCGGAGTCACCTGGCGCGAGCTGTCAGGCAACGGCCTGCCGCGGCTCTCGGGACGGACATCGGTCGCAGTGGCGATGAACACCGACGCCCAGCGCGTGTTTCTCTACGGCGATCAGGGGTTGTTCCGCTCCGACGATGGCGGCGGCACCTGGCGGCGAATGGCCGCCGACGATCTCCGCATCGTGGGTGCTGGCTACGAGTGCGGCGTGTGGGTGGACCCCAAGAACCCTGAGCTCGTGTACACGATCCAGACCTCGAGCTACAAGTCGGTGGACGGCGGACAGACCTTCACCGGCTTCAAGGGCGCGCCGGGCGGCGACGATCCGCAGCAGATGTGGATCGATCCCACAAACGGCCAGCGCATGTTCCTCGGCCTCGATCAGGGCGCCACCATCTCCCTCGACGGCGGCGGGACGTGGAGCACCTGGTACAACCAGTCCACGGAGCAGGTCTACAACGTGGCCACAGACGACAGCTTCCCGTACTGGATCTATGCCACCCAGCAGGATGCGGGCGCCATCCGCACCCGCAGCCGCGGCAACAACGGGGCGGTGACGATGTTCGACTGGAACGGCGTCAACGGATGGGAGTGGGGCACGATCCGTCCCGATCCGCTGCATCCCGACCTCGTCTACTCGAGCGGCAACGGCATCTCGAAGATCAGCTATCCCAGCGAGCAGTGGATCAACGTGAGCCCCTCGCTCGACCCGTCGGTTCCGATGCGGGCCACCACGGACAACCCGATCGCCTTCGCGCCGTGGGACAAGTCGAAGCTCTTCGCCGGCTTCAACGTGCTCACCATGACCACCGACGGCGGCGCTCACTGGACGACGGTCAGCCCGGACCTTTCGCTTCGCCCTGACGCCGAGCGCGGCAGCCCGCCGCGGCCGCCCGCGGCAAGGGACGCCATTGTCGGCATCGCCTTGTCGCCCGTCGCCCCGGGCACGATCTGGGTGGGCGCCAGCACGGGGCTGATTCACCTCACGCGGGACGAGGGAAAGCACTGGACCAACGTGAGCATCGCCGGTCTCGCGAGGCCGGAGCGAGCCAACATCTCGGGCATAGAGGCCTCGCCGTTCGACGCCGGCACGGCTTACGTGGCCATCGAATATCTGCGCCTCGGAGATCATCGCCCGCATCTCTTCCGCACGCGCGACTTCGGCGCCTCGTGGACCGAGATCAACGAGGGACTGCCGGTAGATGAAGTGAGCGGCAGCATCACCCGCGTGATCCGCGCCGACCCGAAGCGGCGCGGCCTGCTCTTCGTCGGCACCGAATCCGGCGTGCGCGTCTCCTTCGACGATGGGGATCACTGGCAGTCCCTGAAGCTCAACATGCCCGACACGCCGTGCTGGGACCTGACCATCAAGGACAACGACCTCATCGTCGGCACGTATGGCCGCGGGATCTGGGTGCTCGACAACTACGCGCTGCTGAGGCAGCTCACTCCGGGCATGGAGACGGCGCGCGCGCGTCTGTTCGCATCCGAGGGCGCGGTCCGCGTCCGGCGCAACGTCGGTGACAACACGCCGCTGCCTCCCGAGATACCGCATGCCCTGAATCCGCCCGATGGCGTCAGCGTCGACTACTGGCTGGGCGCGAAGCCGTCAGGCGAGATCACGCTCGAGGTCCTCGACGCCACGGGTCGCGTCGTGCGCCATCTGTCGAGCGCGCCCATTCCGCCGGTGGCGGAGATTCCTCGCGTGCCCTTCCCGGAGTACTGGCTCGCCCGACCGACCGGCATGCCCGTGTCGGTCGGGACCAACCGCTTCAACTGGGACTTGCGCTATGACGCGCCGAAGGTCTTCAGTCACGACTTCGAGATCAACGCGAACCCCGGGCTCACTCCCGCCTCGCCCGAAGGTCCTCTCGCCCTGCCCGGCGCCTATACGCTGAGGCTCACCGTGGACGGAGCGCGTTACGAGCAGAAAGTCGCCGTGCGAAACGATCCGCGCTCGCCCGCTACGGCCGCCGCCCTCGGGGCGCAGCACGGTCTGCTGATGCGCCTCTACGAAGGGGTCAACGCCACGTGGGAGATGCAGCAGCGTGCCGACGCGCTGCGCGCCGCGGCGGATGCAGCCGCCTCGGGCGCTCCGGACGAGGTGACCGCCGCCGCCGTTACTCTGAAGACCGCGATCGAGGCCGTGGCCGGCGCGGAGCGGGGCAGCGCCCCGACGTTCCGCGCGCTCAGCCGCACGCTCGCGCGTCAGCTGGTCGCGCAGGACAAGGGCGATCATGCGCCGACGGCGCCGACGCTCGCGGCGTACACGGCCGCCTGCCGGGACCTGACCAGCCTTCAGGCGCAGTGGAACCGCGCGGCCGACAGCGGACTCGCGGCATTCAATGCCGTCCTGACCCGCCACGGACGCCGGCCGGTCGCGTCGGTAGCAGCGGCCCACTCGCCCTGCGAGACGGACCCCGGGTCGGCGCAGTACACATCGCCCGCA
Organism: Vicinamibacteria bacterium; assembly: GCA_031362685.1. Taxonomy (GTDB): domain Bacteria; phylum Acidobacteriota; class Vicinamibacteria; order Fen-336; family JAGNNV01; genus JAGNNV01. The sequence continues at coordinate 6,264 of JANLSZ010000322.1, forward strand.
GGCATCGTCTATCGATCGCTTCCCGAAACCGAAGCCATCGTCAAGGCGCGCGCGGCGCTCGCGGCGGAGCCCAAAAACATCAGCCGCATCATCGAACTGGGCGTGGCGGAGTCGGGGGCACGCCGGTTTCGTGAAGCCATTGCGACCTTTACGCGTGGTCTCGAGATAGAACCTGACCACGCGCTCCTCCTGCGCTGGCGCGGTCACCGCTACATCTCCATCCGTGAGTTCGATCGCGCTCGTGCCGATCTGACGCGCGCCGCCCGGCTGGACCCGTCTCTGTACGGCGCCTGGTTCCACCTCGGCGTGGTCCAGTTCCTGAGCGGACAGTTCGAGGACGCGGCTAGCTCGTTCGCGAAGGCGCAGCCGATGGCTCCGGATCCGAACGAGCTCGCGGGTTCGACCGACTGGCTCTGGATGTCCCTTAGCCGCGCGGGTCGCCCGGCGGAAGCGAAGGTCGTGCTGGATCGACGTTCACCGACGCTGCCTCCGGATTACGGCTACACGCGAAGGCTTCAGCTCTATGCGGGCGCCGTCACACCGGACAACCTGTTGACCCCGGCCGACACCGACGATGTCCAGATCGCGACGCTGTCGTTCGGGGCGGGCAACTGGTTCCTGGTTCAGGGCGACAAGGCCCGTGCGCGCGCGTGGTTCGAGCGGGCGACCCAATCGGGCGGGTGGCCGGCCTTCGGCTTCATCCTGGCCGAGGCCGAGTTGCGTCGGCTCAAGTAGCGAGGGCCGGGCGAGGCCCTCGGCTTCGATAGCGGGCGACCCTGGCGGCCGCAACGCGCACTCTTCCCACGCGCAGGTGCTCGCGCCCCACGGCGAAGCGGCTCGGCGCATGATGGGCTGCTGACTTCCGTTCAGTCGCCGCGGTCGAAAGGACCTTCGATCACCGTAACCCGTCCGTCGGGGCCGAAGCGCACCACGATCGACGAGGACACCGGGATGCTGCTCACAAACATGACGCTCAGCGAATTGACGCGCAGCTCGGCTGCCTTGCGTTCCAGGAGCGCTCGCACTGCGGTCTCACCTTCGGCCGCCTCACCGTCGGCCCTCACGGTGGACTCGTAGACCTGCAACTCGGGCGCTCCGTCGACCGCTTTGACGAACACCAGATGGCGGCCCGTATCGAAGCTCGCGACCACCACATCGCCGAGCGTCATTCCGACACGCACGCGCTGCTTGAAAACGCTCGACGCGATCCGCGGAGCCTCGAGCATCATGACGAAGGTCCCGCCGAAGAGCGCCAGCAACACGACGCCGACGAGACAGCCGCGCTTCCGGCCAGGCGCCTTGTGCGACTCGCGGGGAGCAGCCGACGCCTCGATTCCGGGCAAACCACGCGCTCGTCTGACGCCGCGCACCGTCAGCTCAACCGCCACGGCCAGGGCCGCCGGGAACCAAACCAGGATGATCCCGAGAGCGCGATCAGCACCCCACAAAGCGAACGGATTCCTGCCGGCCAGCGTGAAGAAGGCCGGAATGCCGGCGCCGAGGAGGATCGCGAGAACGCGCGAACGACGCCATAGGACGCGAAGCAATTGCACCGCGCTGGCGAAGGCGAGCGCTGCGCAGACATAAAGGAACGGCTCTGATTCGCCCGTGGAGACCGGCTCCGTCAAGTCAACAACTGCACACAGCCCCGCCAGGAACAGGAAGAAAAGGAAGCTCGGAGCGGGGTTACCGAGCCACCGCCGGAACAGGCTTTTCACCGATGTCGATTCTAGATCGAGTCCGGACCGCCGGCGAGGACCGGTCCGGCCCGGTTCGCCAGGCTTCTCGCTACGCCTTCTTCAGGATGACGCGTACGCAGCCTGTGCGGCGGGCGGGATCGAGGTCCCGAAGCACCCTCCCGGAGCGAAACGAGGGGCCTTCAGGGACGCGACTTGGGCTCCGGGGGGCGCCTCGTT
>JANLSZ010000344.1:0-18019 GCA_031362685.1 Vicinamibacteria bacterium
TGCAGGATCCCCGAGGGAATCAGATGCAGGACGAGCTTCCGGCCCTCGCGGATGACGGTGTGGCCGGCGTTGTGGCCGCCGTTGAAACGCGCCACGATCTCGAAAGCCGGGGTGATGAGATCGACGATCTTCCCCTTGCCCTCGTCGCCCCACTGGCCGCCAATGATTGCAATGTTCGGCATAGCGCGTTCTTAGGAAGACCTTGGGTTCTTTGATGGAGGGGAGCAAGAGCCCAAACGTCTCGGGCGGGAAAAGCGGATTGTAGGGAGAGCGGTCGCGAAAAGGCAAGGCGAAAGTTCTCCTAAGATCGGACTTGCACGCCCATGACGAGAATCACTCTCACCGGAAATGACCTCTCGGTCGCCGAGCTCGCGGCCGTGGCAGCGGGCGCGACCGTCGGTTTCAGCGATTCCGCGGTCGCGGCCTTGCGGGCGTCCCGCTCAGTGGTGGATGGCGCGGTGGCGCGGGGCGACGTGGTCTACGGCGTCAATACCGGCTTCGGCAACTTCGCCGATGTGAGGATCGGCGCTTCCGATCTCGAGGCGCTTCAGCGAAACCTGGTTCGTTCTCACGCCGCGGGAGTCGGCCCAACGCTTGGGACGCTGGAGACGCGAGCCCTGATGGTTCTGCGCGCGAACGTCCTCGCCAAAGGCTTCTCCGGGGCGCGGGTGGAAACCGCGCAGCTTCTGATCGAATGTCTCAACCGGGGAATTCACCCGAGAGTCCCTGAACAGGGGTCGGTCGGAGCTTCCGGCGATCTTGCTCCTCTCGCTCATGTCGCTCTCCTTCTTATTGGTGAGGGAGAGTGCGAATTCAAAGGTCGAACCCTGAAGGCAGTGGAGGCGCTCGCCGCGGCCGGCCTGAAGCCGGTCACGCTCGCCGCCAAGGAAGGCCTGGCCCTGATCAACGGCACTCAGCTAATGACCGGCATCGCCGGCCTCGCTCTCCTTGAAGCCGAGACCCTGGCCCGCACCGCGGACGTGGTGGCGGCCATGACCGTGGACGCTTTGCTGGGCACCGACGTCGCGTTCGATCCGCGGATCCAGGCGGCTCGTCCCCATGCGGGCCAGGCCGCCTCCGCGCGTAATCTCAAACGCCTTCTCGCGGGGAGCGCTTTGCGCGAATCCCATCGCAACTGCGGCCGGGTTCAGGACGCCTATTCGCTCCGCTGCGCGCCCCAGGTTCACGGCGCGGCCCGCGACACCCTGGCCTTCGTGCGCCGGACCATCGAGATCGAGATGAACAGCGCCACCGACAACCCCATGGTCTTCGCCGACTCGGGCGAGCTTCTCTCCGGCGGCAACTTTCATGGCGAACCGGTGGCCATGGCCGCGGATTTTCTCTCCATCGCCGTGGCCGAACTGGGTGGCATCAGCGAGCGGCGGATCGAGCGCCTGGTAAACCCCTCCCTCTCGGGCCTCCCCGCTTTTCTCACCGAAGACGGCGGCCTACGCTCGGGTTTCATGATGGCTCACGTCACCGCGGCCGCCCTCGCTTCCGAGAACAAGTCCCTCGCCCATCCGGCGAGCGTCGACTCCATCACCACATCCGCCAACAAGGAAGATCACGTCTCCATGGGTCCGATCGCGGCCCGACAGGCGCGCTCGGTGGTGGCCAACGTCCGCCGGATCCTCGCCATTGAAGCTCTCGCGGCCGCCCAGGCCATCGAGTTTCATCGGCCGCTCCGAACCTCGGCCGCCCTCGAGGCCGTTCACGCGGTCTTGCGGAGTGCGATTCCCAAGTACGACTCCGATCGGATCATGGGACCGGAGATCGAGAGAGCCGCCGACCTCGTTGGCAACGGCGAGCTTGCCCGCGCGGCCGAAAGCAAGACTGGAGACCTCGAATGACCCGCATCATTCGCGCGCCGCGCGGCTCTGAGATGACCTGCAAGGGCTGGATACAGGAAGCCGCGTTGCGCATGCTCATGAACAACCTCGACCCCGAAGTGGCCGAGCGGCCCGCGGACCTCGTGGTCTACGGAGGAATCGGCAAGGCCGCGCGGAACTGGGAGTGCTATGACGCCATCGTGCGTTGCCTCCGGGAACTGGAGAATCACGAGACCCTGCTCGTGCAATCGGGGAAACCGGTGGCCATCTTCAAGACCCACGAAGACGCGCCCCGGGTCCTCATCTCCAACTCCATGCTCGTCCCGAAGTGGGCGACCTGGGAACACTTCCACGAACTCGACCGCAAGGGTCTGATGATGTACGGCCAGATGACCGCGGGCTCGTGGATCTACATCGGAACCCAGGGGATTCTCCAGGGCACTTACGAAACCTTCGGGGAAGCGGCGCGTCAGCACTTCGGCGGCACCCTGGCCGGAACCATCACTCTCACCGCGGGTCTGGGTGGAATGGGCGGCGCACAACCGCTCTCCGTCACCATGAACGACGGTGTCGCCATCGTGGTCGAGGTCGATCCCTCTCGAATCGACAAACGCCTGGAAACACGCTATCTCGACGCGGGCGCCGATTCTATCGACGAGGCTCTCAAACTCGCCGTCGCGGCCAAGGCCCAGAAGCGACGCCTCTCCATCGGCCTGCTCGGTAACGCCGCGGAGGTTCTGCCCGCGCTCGTGGTTCGCGGGTTCCGGCCCGACCTGGTCACCGACCAGACCAGCGCCCACGATCCGCTGAATGGTTACATCCCGAAGAGTTACACCCTCGAGGCCGCGACGGAGTTGCGTCGTTCGGATGCCGAGACCTACGTCCGCCTGTCCCGCGCGTCCATGGCCGACCACGTCAACGCCATGCTCGCATTCAAGCGAGGCGGCGCGATCACGTTCGATTACGGGAACAACATCCGCGCCGAAGCAAAGGCCGCCGGCGCCCTCGACGCATTCGAGATCAAGGGTTTCGTGCCGGAGTACATCCGGCCTCTCTTCTGCGAAGGCAAGGGGCCGTTCCGGTGGGCGGTTCTCTCTGGCGATCCGAAGGATCTGGCCACCACCGACGAGGCGATCCTCGACACTTTCCCGAACCACGCCTCTCTTCATCGTTGGATCGCGCTCGCGCGCGAGCGCGTGAAGTTCCAGGGCCTTCCCGCCCGCAACTGCTGGCTGGGCTACGGCGAGCGCGCCAAGATGGGCGCAGTTTTCAACGACCTCGTGAAGAGCGGCCGAGTCAGCGCGCCCATTGTCATCGGCCGGGATCACCTCGACGCGGGTTCGGTCGCTTCGCCCAATCGGGAGACCGAGGCCATGCGCGACGGTTCCGATGCGGTGGCGGACTGGCCGATCCTGAATGCGCTGGTGAATACCGCCTCCGGCGCTTCCTGGGTGTCGGTCCACCACGGCGGCGGCGTGGGCATGGGTTACTCGATTCACGCCGGCATGGTGGTGGTGGCCGACGGTTCCGAGGGCGCGTCGCGCCGGCTGGCCCGGGTATTGACCAGCGACCCCGGCATGGGTGTCGTCCGTCATGTGGACGCGGGCTACGATCGAGCGATCGAGGTCGCGAAGCAGACCAAGATGAAGACGCCCCTGGTTCCGTGATCTTGCCCGGCGCCTCCTCGCGCGCGCTCTTCGCCGCCAATCTGGCTGCGGAAGCCTGTTCCGGGAAGAAGGTGCTGCTTCTAGCCCCCCTCGGAGCAGGCAAGACTCACGCGCTCATGAGCATCGGCCAGTCCCTTCGCGCGGAGTCCGTGCCCTTTGTCTTCGTCGATCTGTTCACCGCCGCCTCCACCCCCGAACGACTTCTGGCCGTCCTTTCGGAATCAGTTCTCCCCTTCATGGAATCGGAGGCCGGATCGATCCGAGCGCTCGCGGCCGAGGGTGCTACGAGCCGGCATCATTCGTCTCCCGCTCTGCTTGGTCTCCTGGAGTTACTGGCTACCCGGGGACCGTCGCGGCCTTTCGTGTGGCTGGTCGACGAGGCAACCGAGATCCGCTCTCTCGCCTACTTCCCCGGGCTCGGTCACATCGAAACGCCGTTCGCGAAGGCGCTCCGGGCCTCGCGCGGCGCGATCCTGACCTCCTCCTACCTCGGCCTCGCGACGGACCTGTTCCCTGATGTCGAGGGCATGTCACTTCCGGGACTGACCTCGACCGACGTGCTGGACGTGCCAGCCCTGCGCAACGACGATGGAGCCATCGCCCTCGCCATCACGGTCACCGGCGGATCCGCGGCCACCTTGCTCCCTCTGGTGGCGCACATGCGCGACTCGCGCGAAGTAGCCCGCTCTCTCGTCCAACTGTTGTTACCGGGCGGGGCCCTCGAACTGACGTGTCGACGTCACTATGAGGTCCTGCTGATGCGGAGTCGTGGCTACGCGGTCTCGAAACGGGCCTCCGAAGTAGTGGCCGGCTCGCCCAACCAGAGACTCACCGATCTCTTCCCTTCGATCGGACGAACCGCCGGCGCATCAAGGCAGTACCTGCGGTGGCTGGTCGAAGTTGGGCTGCTGACTCAGATCAAGAAACGCTACGACTTCGCCGATCCGATTCTGGGCCTATGGGCCGGGCTCTATCTTGGCCGCGGAGGCCATCCGACCGAGGGCGAGATCGCGAACCTGGTGGCCGCACGCGTGGGTGCGGACCACCCTTCGGCTCCCTTCGACTCCGCTCAGGGCAAGCCGCTCAGGGACCACCGTCCGGCGGACGGAACCGACTTGCCGCCGAAGCGCATCGACCGCTTCGAGGAAATCGACTGACCGCGCCATCGAAGGCAACCTGCGACCGGATTCACTCCGGCCGCAGCGCCGGGGTCTGGGGGGCGGGGAGTTCCACGCCCCCCAGTTAACTAACGCCCGCGGATGAGATTGGCGATCGCCTTGAGCCGCTGCGCCTGACCCTTGAGGGTCTTGTTCTCTTCCACCGTCTTCTCAACATGCTTGAGAAGAGCATTGATGGCCGCGGCGATTCCGTTCAGCAACATCGGGAAATCACCGCTCTGGGCGACGCTCGAAACGCGGGGCGCCGTGCTCCTTGAAGCGGAACGAGAGCGGCGGCGGCGACGGCTCGGCCGGGGAGCGGGAGGGGCGGCTACCGGCTTCGCGGCGGCCACCGGAGCGGCGGCCCGAGCGGCCGGCCTCGCGGGCGTTCTCCGTCTCCGGGCGGGGGCCGGCTTTGCCGCAGCCTTCGGGGCGGCTGACTTCGTGCTCTTCGCCGCGCGCATCGCACGGTAGTACAGCATCTGCACCGCGTCCTTGGCGCGGCCTGTTTCTGCGCTGATCTTCTCGAAAGCGCCCGCCTTGCTCAGGCCGGTCTTCACGAGCTGGTTCACGCGGGCCACGGTCTTGAGGCGAAGGCTGGGGTCACGCTGGTTGTTTTTTGCCACGGCTTTATGTCTCCTGACAGTTTGTTCGGATATATCGACGAGGATTGTTACTGAACCATGTTAGCAGGAATTGAGCCGACGCCGCCGGCCAGTCCCGCTGAAGGTCGTGGCCATTCCGCGCAAGGACTCGAGAAGCGTCTCTCGACGTCCGAGGGGTTACAGGTGCGGTTCCACCAGCTTGGTCAGAGCCTCGCGGCTGAGCTTGCCCACCCGCTGCTCCACCACTTTGCCGCCCTTCAGCAGAATCAAGGTGGGCATGGCCGTGACGTTGTAGTTGAAAGGGACGTGCTCGTTCTCTTCCACGTTGACCTTGCCCACCAGAAGCCGGCCCTGGAACTGCGTGGCCACGCTTTCGAGGTCGGGAACCATGGCCAGGCACGGCTGACACCACTCCGCCCAGAAGTCGAGAAGGACGGGAACCTTGGAGCCTAAAGCCTCTACGTCGAAGTTCTGGTCGGTGAAAGTGGCGATGACGTCGGACATGGCTTGGGGACCTCAGGGTGAGACTCAGACGTTGAATCGGGCGCGCGAGTATACGGCCTCGTATCGCTCGGCCGACAGACCCCAGGAGAAGTCGCGGATCATGGCGTTCTGCATCAGCGCCCTCCAGGGCCCCGGCATCGCGTACGCGGAAAGCGCCTGGTCGACCGCCCAAAGCAGCCCGGGGACGTCGGCGTTCTCGAAGACGAAACCGGTGCCCTTCTTCGTCGCGGGGTCGAAATGCTCGACCGTATCCGCCAGTCCTCCGGTGGCCCGCACAATGGGAATGGCGCCGTAGCGCATGCTGTACATCTGAGTCAGGCCGCACGGTTCGAACCGCGAGGGCATGAGGATCATGTCAGCCCCCGCCTCGATGCGATGGGCAAGGCCGTTGTCATATTGGAAGCGGACCCCAAACCGCCGCGGATCGCGACGGACGAACTCACGCAGTCCTTCCTCAACTTCCGGCTCCCCCGATCCCAGCACCACCATGCGGAGGCCTCGGGCCAGCAGCGGCTCCATGGCCTTGGTGACCAGGTCGAAGCCTTTCTGATAGACGAGGCGAGAGATGATTCCGATGACCGGCAGGTCGGGGTCGGTGGCCAGGCCGAACTCATCGAGCAGCGCCTGTTTGCACACTGCTTTGCCCGCCTGCTGAGTCTGGTCGAACGCAGCCGCGATGTGCCGATCGTCGCGCGGATCCCATTCTTCGTAGTCGACTCCGTTCAGTATGCCGGCCAGATCCTCCGAACGGGATCGCACCACCGCTTCCAGGCCCTGACCGAACTCCGGCGTTTGAATCTCGCGCGCGTAGGTGGGTGAGACCGTGGTCACCACTTCGGAGAAGAGGATTCCGCCCTTCATGTAACAAATGTTGCCTTGCCAATCGAGAGCGTCTTCGGTGGCCAGCGAGTCGGGTAGACCCAGGGGCCCCAGGGTCGACGAGGAGAAGTGTCCCTGATACGCGAGATTGTGAATGGTGAAGACCGAGGGCACACGGTGCAGGGTCGGATCGTCGGCATAGAACGACTTCAAGTAGACGGGGAGAAGTCCGGTCTGCCAGTCGTGGGCGTGGACCACATCGGGCCGCAGACCCCGGCTTCGGCAGTATTCCAGAACCGCGCGGCAGAAGAAGGCGAAACGAAACTCGTTGTCGCCGAAGTCGCCGTTCGAATCGCCGTAGATACCCTGGCGGTCGAAGAAAGGCGGGTGTTCCACAAAGATGACGCGAAGTCCGGGAGCCAGCTCTCGCTCGTAGAAACCGGCGCTGCGCTGGAGGCTGTCCACCGGCACGTGGACGGAGCCGACGAACCGTCCGGGCGGGAACGGAATCAACCCATACCGGGGAAGGAAGCAGGTAACGTCGTGGCCCCGCGCGGCCAGCGCCTTGGGCAGCGCGGCCGACACATCGGCCAGCCCGCCGGTCTTGGCGTAGGGCGCCATCTCCGACGAAGCGGTCACAATTCTCACCCCAAAAGCGTAGCAGAGCCGCTCAGGTTTTGAGCCGGGTCGGACGTCTGCTACTGTGGCCAACCTTTCACACGTCTGGAGATTTGAATGACTTCGTTCGAAACCACACTGCAATCGATCAGCGACTGGGTCTGGGGACCTCCCCTGCTTATCCTGTTGTTTGGAACCCATCTGTTCCTCACCTTCCGGCTGCGCTTCATCCAGCGCTATCTCCCCCAGGCCATAAAGCTCTCGCTCTCGCGGGAGAAAGAGGGAGCGGGCGACGTCAGTCAGTTCGGAGCCTTGACCACCGCCCTGGCCGCCACCATCGGCACCGGCAACATCGTGGGCGTGGCCACCGCGGTGTCCCTCGGCGGACCGGGCGCGGTGTTGTGGATGTGGCTGACCGGCGTCTTCGGCATCGCCACCAAGTACGCGGAGGCCGTGCTCGCGGTGAAATACCGGGTGCTCACCAAGGAAGGCACCATGGCGGGCGGTCCGATGTACGTGCTCGAGCGGGGCATGAACGTGAAGTGGCTGGGCATGGTCTTCGCGGCCCTGACTGCGGTCGCGGCCTTCGGCATCGGATGCATGACCCAGGCGAACTCGATTTCGGCCCTGGCCAAAGAGAGCCTCGGGCTCTCCCCCTGGGTCACGGGCGCGGTCATGACCGTGCTCACCGGCATCGTGATCCTTGGCGGCATCCAGTCAATCGCCGCGGTCTGCGAAAAACTGGTGCCTTTCATGGCCATCTTCTACGTGCTCGGCTGCCTGATTCTCCTGCTCATGCATGCAAGCACGCTGCCGGACACCATCGTGACCATCGTGACCTCGGCGTTTGCCGGCCAGGCCGCGGTGGGCGGTTTCATCGGCGCCGGAATTTCACAGGCCATCCGCTACGGCATCGCGCGCGGCCTCTTCTCGAACGAGTCGGGCCTGGGCAGCGCGCCCATCGTGGCCGCGGCGGCCCAGACCAAGAACCCGGTGCGTCAGGCCCTCGTTTCGTCGACCGGAACGTTCTGGGACACCGTGGTGGTGTGCGCCATGACCGGCCTTGTGGTCGTGAACTCGGGCGAATGGAAGAACGGTCTTTCCGGGGCTGCCCTTACCCATCGCGCCTTCGAGGACATTCCCGTTCTCGGCGGGCTCATTCTCACCGTCGGCCTGCTGACCTTCGTTTTCTCCACCATCCTCGGCTGGTCCTACTACGGCGAGAAAGCCGCCGAGTACCTCTTCGGAACGAAGGTGATCCGCCCGTACCGGGTCTTGTGGGTCATCGCGGTGATGGTCGGATCGGTGCAACCGCTGTCTCTGGTCTGGACTTTCTCTGACATCGCGAACGGTCTCATGGCGGTTCCAAATCTCATCGCCCTCCTGGGCCTCTCCGGCGTGGTGGTCAAGGAAACCCAGGAGTACCTCTGGTCGGGAAATCTGGATAAGGCGGGTTCATAGGGGCGGCCCGGAGTGGCCGCTCTGACTCTCCGCCTGGTTGACGGCCCGCGCGTCTGCGGAGGGGCAGAAGCAGGTCCGTGGTGAAGCGCGCGCTCGCCCTGGCCCCGGCCCTACTGGTTCTGGGCTACGGCCTGTGGACTGGCCCGAAGTACGACCGCTTCGTTCTGCCGGCCTTTGACGGATTCGTGTACGACGCCATGGCCGACCACCCGCAAGTCTTCACGCTGGCGCCCTGGGGTTACCGGATTCTCGGACCCTGGATCGTCCACCTCCTTCCCGTGTCTTCGGCGGCGGTGGGTTTCTTCTGGATGAATCTCGCGTGTCTCTCGGCGACCCTCCTGGTCGTCGGGTTCTGGTTGCGGAGACTTGGCTTTTCGAGCGCGGCCGCCGCGATCGCGGCTTTCGCCTTCGCGCTGGCTCCTCCCCTGCGCACATTGATCGAGTATGAGGTACTCGTCGATCCGCCGGCCCTCCTCATCCTTGCCGCGATTCTCCTGGAGCTTCTGGCGCCCCGGGCGCTGGTCCTGGCCGCGCTGTTCACGGCGGGGGCTCTGACCAAGGAAGTGTGTCTCCTCCCTCTCTTCATGGCTCCCCTGGTCTTGATCCAAAGGAGCGGATGGAAGCGCGGAGCGCTCGAGACTCTGGCCGTCGCCACTCCCGCGGTAGGGCTCGCCCTCTTTCTCCGTGCCAGCTGGGGAGAAGCCCGGCCGGTCCTCCCTGCCCCGCTCCTGCAAGTGGTGGTCGATCGCATCCAGCAATCCGGCGGCCTGCTCGCCGCCGTGGCCTCTTTGTCGGGCCTGTCGGTGGTGGCTTTGGTCGGCCTGGTCCGAGAGAGATCGGTTTCGCTCCGCATCCAGGGAGCGGTGATGTGGGCCCTGACTCTTGCCGCGGCGATAGTGAATCCCTATCAGTTCTCGATTCCGGACCTGACCCGTCTCTCGGTCTTTGCGTGGCCCGCCCTGCTGCCCCTTGCCCTCTCGGGCCTCGGTTTCGCTCGTGCGGTTGAACCGGAGCGGACCGCGCGACTCCCTCGTCTGGCCGCGACCGCATCGGTCCTGACCCTGCTCATCTGCGTCTCTCTCGTCCTCCTCACCGATCCCTTCCGGCGGGCCCCCGAGAGGGACGCCTCGCCGAACCCCATCACATTCCTGGCCCGGTTCCGCGAATCTCTCAAGACCGCGGGCGCACTCGAAGCCGGAGAGACCTTCACCTTCGACGCGCGATCCGGCCGCTTCGCCGCGCCGGTGAGGGAGAGATTCAATCTCACCGAGGGACGGCAACAACGATGGTTCCTGTACTCGGGCTTCGGTCCCGAGGCGGCTTTCGGATCCGGAGCGCCGGAGTTTCGGGGAGACGCCGAAGTGTTGTTGCCCGTCTTCGTTCCCCGAACCGCGACCTTGTCGGTCGAACTCGAGGGACCCGAGGGCGCGCAGGTCGAGGTGAGCGTGGCCGGCCGGTCGATCGATCCGGCCCCCGCGGACGGTTCGTCGACCACCCTTGTCATCCCTCGGGATGCGCTGATCCGAGGCGACAACATCGTTCGATTGCGAGGACCAGACAGAGTCGCGGTGCGGGTCTTGCGGTGGGAAGTCCGCCTCGAACGATCAGGGCGCTGAGCGCGGTCTCCCGCTACCTGGGGCTGCTCTCGATTCCGGCGGCGGCGGCCATCGTGTCGCCCTCAGACACCGCCATCCGGCAGGCCGCTTCGAAGTCGGCCAGGGCGGCGGGATCGCCGTTTACGGCGGCGAGCCGTCGCGCCGCACCGTGAAGGCGACGAAGGCCGGCCAGAGTTGACGCTCGCGCGACCTTCGCCTCCTCCAGCCTCGCCGCCGCTTTCTGCGAGGCAACCGTCAGATGAACCAGGGCCTCGATGGTGTCGGCCACTTCGCGCCCGGGCTCGGCAATCGCCCGTAACAAGCCGAGCTTCTTCTCCGCGCGACGTAGCTCGACCGGGTCGGCCGCGGTCTGAAGGCCGAGGATCTTGCGGTCAAGGACGCTCGATTCCTGAACCAGCCGCGCGGCGGAGGTACGCAACCGGTCGGCGAGAACGGCGGCCCCCAGCCTCCCCGCCATCGCCTCGGCGGCGGAGAGAAATTGCGCGGGCGAGGATGGCATCGGGGTGGACGTTGAAATCCCGCGGGCCGGTGGCGAGGATGCCGGCCTCGGCGCACGGGTGCGACGCAGGAGTGAACCCCACCACGAGTCGCCAGAAGCCTGAAGGGCCTTCGAGAAATCGAGTGCAGACGGCCATCTCGCGGAAGGGTCCTTCGCGAGACACCGTCGAACCGCGTCATCGAGGGCGGACGGCAATTCGGGGACCTGGTCGCGCAGGCGCGGTACTTCCTGGGTCAGGTGCTGGCGGAGGATTTCGCTCACGCTGCGTCCATCAAAGGGCGGGCGCCCGGTGAAAAGGGTGAAGGCGAGCGCGCCCATGGAATAGATGTCCGAGCGCGTATCCAGGTCGGAGCGGCCGGACGCCTGTTCCGGCGACATGTAGTGAGGCGTTCCAATGACGGCGCCCTCGGTGGTCAGCGATGACGTTGCCGCGAGACCTTTGGCCACTCCGAAATCCGTAAGCCGAACCACTCCATTCGGCGCTTCGAGAAGAATGTTTTCGGGCTTTACGTCGCGATGAACCACACCGCGACCATGGGCATAACCGAGGGCGTCGGCCAGTTCGCATAGAACACGAACCGCTTCGGCAGTGTGGAGCCGGCCCTCGCGCTGCACCCGCACCGAGAGGGCCTCGCCTTCCACGTAACCCATGACGAAGTACATCAGGCCCTCGTCCTCGCCGAAGGTAAGCAGGGGCACGATGTTCGGGTGCGAGAGTTGAGCGGCGGTTCGCGCCTCTCGGCGAAACCGCTCCCGCAGATCGGAAGACTGGGCGCGTTCGGGCGGGAGCACCTTGATGGCGACCAGACGGTCGAGCGCCGGTTCGCGAGCGAGGTAAACGGAGCCCATCCCTCCACGACCCAGAAGCCGTTCAATATGAAATGAGTCGTCCACCGCCGATTGAAGCCGTTCACGCAGCGTGTCCCCGCCCCCCGCATCCGTGCGAATCGGCCCGCCGCAACCAGGGCAGAAACGCGCGCCGGTGGGTGCGGATGTCGAGCAAACCGGGCAGTTCAAGAGGTTAAAGGCTCCAAGTTGTGAACCGAGTGTAGGAGTGGTCAAGAGGGGCCGTCAACGAACGTGCAAAAAAACAAGAGAAAAGTCTTGACACTCCCCTTCATGTGTACTAGTGTACCGGTACAGTGAGTCAACAATGACACCTGCCCGAGCCGAAACCTGGACCAGCCGAATCCCGGTGCAGCCCAGAGACCCTCGACCGATCTGGAGCCAGATCGAAGAAGGCCTGAGACGTCTGCTGGCTTCAGGCTCTCTTGTCCCCGGAGACCCGGTCCCCTCCGTGCGTGAGCTCGCGACCGATCTGCGCATCAACCCCGCCACGGTGTCGAAGGCCTATCAAAGACTGGTGGGCGCGGGACTGCTGGAGGTTCGACGAGGCGACGGAACGTACGTCTCGGCGACGCCGCCGGCGGTGCGGAAGTCGGAACAAACCCGGCTGATTCGCCAGGCCGCGATGAACTTCGCCTCGCTCGCCATCACTCACGGCGCGGAACTCGAGACGGCCCGGGAGTCGCTGGAGCAGGCCTGGGAAGAACTCAGCAGCAATCAGGAAGGAGAAGGGCGATGACCGGCGAAGCGGTAGTGCGCGTAGATGGCGTATCGGTGAAATACGACAAGAACCTCGTGGTCGACCGGGTGTCCCTGACCGTGGCCCGTGGCTCGGTGTATGCGCTCCTCGGCCGAAACGGAGCGGGCAAGTCGTCTCTCATGCGATGCCTGCTTGGGCTTCAGAAGCCGACGTCGGGCCAGGTCTTCGTTTTTGGCGAGGATGTGTGGAGCCATCGCGCTCGCCTGCTCTCCCGCGCGGCTTACGTGCCGGAGGCCTCCGACGCGCCCGGCTCTCTCCGGGTCCGCGACATCTCCGCTTTCTACGAAGCGATGTACCCGACCTGGGACCGCCGCGATGTCGGCCTTCGCCTGAAGCGATTCGGCGTCCCCGAATCAGCCGCCATCTCCGCGCTGTCGAAAGGGCAGCGAGCCCTCTTTACCTTGGCTCTCGCCCTCGCCAGCAAACCGGAATTGCTTGTCCTCGATGACCCGACCCTCGGCCTCGACGTGGTGGCTCGGAACGAGTTCTTCTCCGATTTCATCGGAGAACTGGCGGACCGCGGCACTACCGTCATCCTGACCACCCACGATCTGGCCGGAGTCGAAGGCATCGCCGATCGGGTCGGCATACTTCAAGGCGCGCGCCTCGCCCTCGACGAGGAAGTCGAGCAGTTGAAAGCGGAGCGCGGCCAGTCTCTGGAGCAGATCTTTACGGAAATCACCCAGGGACCTGGGAGGCAGTCATGAGAAAAATGCTGGCGGTCACTCTTCTCGATGTTCGACGGCTCGGCTTCGGCCTTCTTACCGCCGGGCTTCTGGCCGGCCTCCTCCCCGCGTTCGCCTCGGGAGTGGGGGAAAAGATGCCGGCGGTGGTCGAAGTCCTGCTTTTCCTGGTTCTGATGATCGTGGGCGCGACCGTAGGCGGTTCGTTCGGCAACGACTTCACGGACGGGCGGTCCTCTTTCTTCTTCGCCCGACCGCTCGCCACCTCGACCCTGATCGGCGGTCGTGTCCTTTCTCTCGTGACCATGTCGGGCGTGGCCTTCCTCGCCTTCATGGCTTCCCACTGGCTCTCCAGCGGCAACCGAAGCGACTGGACGGCCGCCGTGCTCACCCGCCGTCATATCGAGGCCCTGGGAATCGCCTGGTCTTTGTCGCTCTTCGCCAGTCTCTCGATCGCCGCCCACGGACGCGGGCCGCGAAACGAGACGGCCTGGCGACGTTTCTTCACCATCCCCCTTCGCCTCGCCGCCTCTCTGGTAGCCGTTCTGGTGGTGTTCGGACTCTTCGCCGAGATCCTGCTCCGAGTCTACTTCGGCGGACCGCCGACGCCCATAAGGATCTTCTTCGGCTCCTGGTTTGTCGCGGCCTTCGCCGCCAGTTGCGTGGCGATCGCGGCCGGACGAACGGAGCGCCTGAGAATCAGCCGATTCCAAAACCGGGTGATGCTGGCTCACTTCGTTCTGGTGTCCGTGGTTGTTGTCGCCGCCTGGAGCTACCTCCTGCACCCGGGCCCCGACGCGATTCAACGCGTCGCCTACCCGACGTGGGGGTCGCCGGATGGTCGGGTTGCCTTCGTTGCCACGACCGTCGACCCCGGGGGTTCCGGGTGGTTCAAGCCCATCTTCGTTCTCGATATCGCTTCGGGTCAGGCCCGGCGCCTCAACGCCGACCAGGATCAGGGTCCGTGGACTTCGGCCGATGGCGGAACCATGGTGTGGAGCGAGGCAACGCCTTTCTTCTTTCGTCCCGTCTGGCGGTACCTGGGCGGGGCCACGAGTTTCCGAGTGAGAACTTCGTCGGGCGACGTGGAGCCGCTACCCATGCCGGCAAAGCTCCCGGACTTCTTCAGGGCGAAAGACTTCGCATCCTTTGGCGGCCTGGTCGACAGAGTTCTGCCCTCTCCGGACGGCGATGTCTTCGCGATCCTGTGGGACGCTCACCTGAGTTTCACATCGCGGTCGCGCGGCGAACTGTCCGAGGCCAAACTCGGGCCCGGCCGCCCCCGCATTAGAGAAGCTGGCTACCTGCCGTCAGGAGATCTGCGGGCGTCGATCGTCCGGCGAGACCCGGCAGGTACACCGAGCCTGGAGTTCGTGGATATCGATCCGAAATCGGGCACTCTGAAAACCGTGGCTTCGATGAACGTGCCGGGTCCGGCCCGGATCCAGTTCGACGGGAAGCTGACCCGAGCCCTCATCACTTCGACCACTCAGCCGGGCCGAGGCGCCTCGATCTCTCTGGTCGACCTGACCCCCGCGGCGGAGTCCCGCCGATCCACCGTTCTCCTGAGCGATGTCCTCTTCCCGAGCGCGATCTTCCTTGCCGACGGCCGAATCGCCGCCACGGGCGGAGGCTCGGGGGAAGCCTGGGGAAAACGCATCCTGCGAGTCTTTTCAGCGGCCGGTCAGATGATCCTCGATGTTCCCCTGGGCGAGGGCCTCGCGCCCCGGCTGGGCGGCGAGATGTTCCCCGGTACGCTCGCGGTGGGGCTCTCCAGGGTCGATTCGGAACTCAGTCTCGTCGACAGCGCCACCGGCGTCGTCCTGCGACGTGTCCCGGGCCTTGACGCGCTTTCGAACTTCTCCTTCTCCATCCCTCCACCGCCCGGAAGTCCCGCCGCTCGCCTGATGCAATCGGCGGACGGGAAGCTCTATCAACTGCCCTCGCTGACCGCGGAACCGCGCCTGCTGCTGCCCCTGCCCCCGCGGTAGAGGGGACCTGGCCTCCCTCACCTCTCCGACGTCGTAGGATGGAGGGCCTATGTCCATCCTTCCGTCTCAGCGTCACCTGTTCGACATCCCCCGTGGCGTGGCCTACTTCAATTGCGCGTACTACTCGCCTCAACTGAACGAGTCGCGCGACCGCCTGCTCTCCGGAGTGCGCGCCAAGAGCTCCCCCTGGGAGCGCCTGCCTCCGAGTTTCTTCGATGACGCCGAGACCATCCGCCGCCTCTCGTCCCGGATTTTTGGCGGCGACCCCGATGGATATGCAGTTGTTCCCGCGGCGAGCTACGGGCTGAGCACCGCTGCCCGCGCCATTGAGCCTCACCTGAAGTCGGGCGACCGTATCCTGGTCATCGCCGAGGAATTTCCGAGCAACGTTCTGCCCTGGAGGCGAACCGCTCAGGAGACGGGCGCCACGATGGCCACTGTCCCCACCCCGGCAGACGGAAATTGGACCGACGCGATCCTGGCCGGGATCGACGAACGCGTGAAGGTCGTCGCGGTGTCGACGTGCCACTGGACGAACGGGGCGCGCATCGATCTTGAACCCATCGGCGAGGCCTGTCGCGCGAAGGGCAGCATCCTTGTGATTGACGCGACCCAGAGTCTGGGGGCGATGCCCTTTTCTGTCGAGACCATCGGGCCGGACTTCCTGGTCGCCGCGGCCTACAAGTGGCTGTTGGGTCCTTACGGTGTCGGCCTGCTCTATGTTTCCGAGCAGTGGCGAGGCGCGCGCCCGCTGGAAGAAAGCTGGCTCGCCCGCGACAACGCCGCGGATTTCACTTCGCTCGTCAACTATTCGGACAACTACATGGCGGGAGCCCGGAGATTCGAAGTGGGTGAGAAGGGCTCCTACACGACTCTTCCAGGGACCATCGCCGCACTCGAGCAGATAGAGAAGTGGGGGGTCGAGAACATCGCGTCGTCGCTCTCGCTGATCAACTCAAGAATCTCCGCTCATCTGGAGAAGCTGGGTTTCAAATTGCCGAGCGAAAAGCGGCGCTGCCCCCACATGTTTGGCGCCGTGCTGCCGGCATCGCACACCGGCAATCTCGTCGCCGACCTGAAGAAGCGGGACATCTACATCAGCCAGCGCGGGAACTCGCTGCGGTTCGCGCCGCATCTTTGGGTGGACGAGCACGACGTCAGCCGCCTCCTCGATGCGTTGGGCGAGTTGGTGAAGTAGCTCGCTCAGCAGGCGGACTTGCGGGCGCGTAGATCGATGCGCATCGCGGTAAGGCGTGCGGGCAGCAGGCGGTCCAGGGCGATCGCGGGTGCTACAAGGAACCGGGGAAGAAGCGAAAGCCTCTTGAACCCCAGACTGAGCAGATAGGCGAAACCGTTGAGGGGCGTGAATTCGGGACTCCCAGCAAAGCCGAGCTTCCGCCACGCGGCCTCGTCGACCTTGGAAGCGATGGACTGTGTGACTCCGGCGTCACCCTCAAACGGCGCCTTTGAATTTCCTCTCTGAAACGGCCGCGCGGGATTGAGGCCCAGGGTGGCGCCTTCCTGGTGAAACAAGCGGTAGATCGGAAACGAAAACGGAGAAATCCACGGCTCGACCACCCGCAATTCACCGCTCGGCTTCAAGACGCGGGCCACGTCGCGGAAGAACTCCAGGGGGGTCGACAGGTGATGGACGAAGTCAACGCCCACCACCGCGTCCAAGGACGCGTCGAGAAAAGGAAGGACCTGGGCGTCGGCCACGAGGTCATTCCAGGGCGCCTGGATGAGATCGAGGGCAATCCATCGCAGATCGGGGCGGGCGGCGCGCGCGTAGGGAGCGAAGAGTCCCGGCCCCGCGCCCGCCTCCAGAACTCTCGCGCGCCGGGGCAGGCCTTGAAGCAGCCGGTCGAACCAGACGCCATAGACCTCGGCGAGAACCGCCTTCTCCGCGAAGACGCGGCGATGTTCGTGGAGCAGATCGAGGCTCATGATTCGGTCGTCTTTGGCGTCGCCACTTCCACGACGCCGCCGCGAACGCGCGCCGAACAAGGCCGGACCGCCGCCCCGCGCCCTCCCACCACCTGACCGGTCGGCACATCGATCATCCAGCCGTGCCACGGACACACAAGAGTGCGGCCGCGCATCTCGCCGCGAGAGAGCGGCGCGCCCAGGTGCGGGCAGCGATCCTCGAAAGCGAATACCTCTCCGGCCACGTTCGCGAGAGCGACGCGTGGAGAGCCGTCTTTGGGACGATGTTCGCGAATGGAGCCAGGCTTCAGGTCATCCAGAACGCACGCGGATGTGAAGATGGCCTCGGGGCCGGCGTTGGCACGCACCTCGGCCGAAGCGGCGGTCCCGGCCTCAAAGCGCAGCGGTATTCCGTCCGGCGAAACCACGGTAGATTCAAAGGATGTGACGCCCGCGAGACGTTGTTCGTCCGGCCCACAACGCAGACTCGCACCAAGGGCCAGGGCCCTTCGGGTTACCTGCTCCACGTCCGCCACCTCGAAGGTGAGGGCGAGGATCCCTCGAAAGGGCGCGCGCACCCGCGCCTTCAGGTCCGAAGCGTCGGCGACCCCGGAACCTTCGTACGAAACGATGCCCACCCGCCCGCCCGCCGCGTCCCGACCCGACAGAAAACTCATGCGAAGGCGCGTCCCCTTGGGAAGATGCAGGGTCTCGATCAACTCGCCCTCAATCACCGTGGGCGCGGCGGGAACGAGGTCCAGGACGTCGCAGTAGAAACTTTCCGAGCGGTCGAAGTCCTTCACGATCTGGGTGGCCGCCGCGACCTCGGTAAAAGGGGACGCCCGCGCGCTGCGTCCCATGGCGATGCGCGGAACACCCGCCATCTTCGCGAGTGAGATCTTCACCCCGTCCTCGGTGGGCATATGGGCCTCGGTGGCTACCGCACCCTGGCCCCAGGGAACCGCGTAGCAAAGCGGCGGAGCGAGAAACTCGAACCCGGCCTCGACGAAACGCGCGTACTGTCCGCGAACATCGTCG
>JANLSZ010000350.1:0-3393 GCA_031362685.1 Vicinamibacteria bacterium
TCCACTCGATAGTTCAGGCTGCGCTCCTTCAGGAACTCGGCGTCCGGCCCGAATCGAACCCGCCCCGCAATGTCGACCAGAGCGTGAACCCCCAGACTGACCGTGGTGGGCACGGGATAAACCAGACGACTCACCACCCACGACTTGGACGCGGTCACCGAGAAATAGCTGCCCTTGCAGTAGTGAAGCCGATAGCCCGCGGCGTCGAGATCGATCCCGGCGAGGCCGGCGACGGTGTCGCACTCGAGTCCCGCGGCGTTGATCACGCGCTCGCTGGTGAAGCTCTCGACCCCGCCTGGAGTGTTGATGGCGATCTTGTATTCGCCGCTGGCTTTCTCCAGGCCCACCACCTCGGCGCTGGACTGAAAGGTGGCGCCCTTGGAGCGCGACTCATGGAGCAGGGTGTCCATCAGGTCGTGGACGCTGATCACGCCGGAATTGGGAGAGAAGAGAGCGGCCACCGCAGGCACGTGGGGTTCCAGTTCGAGCGAACGCTCACCCGTGATCATCTCGAGCTCGACGCCATTTTGATGACCGGTGACCAGGATGCGCTCGAGATGAGCGACCTCCTCGGGAATCATGGCCACGATGATCTTGGTGAGACGACGGTGGGGGATGTTGTGCGCCTCGCAGTACTCGTAGAGGAGGCGATTTCCCTCCACGCAAAGCGTGGCCTTCAGGGAACCCGGGGTGTAGTACATCCCGGCGTGGATGACTTCGCTGTTCCGGCTCGACGTTTCGGTGCCGTGGTGTTCGCGGCGCTCGAGCAGGATGAGGTCGGGGAAACGCGCGGCCAGGCGGGCGGCGATGGCCAGGCCCACCGCCCCCGCGCCGATGACGGTGAGAGAAGTGTCGCTCATCAGTCGCGGATGATAGGCGACGGGGCGGGCGCTACCGGCTGATCGTCGGGGGCGGAAGGGCGCGCCCCTTGCGGGCGAGAACCTGGCGCAACAGATCGGGGCGGTCGGTGATCAAACCGTCGATGCCCATGTCGATGAGTCGAGCCATGTCGTCTAGGTTGTTCGCGGTCCAGGGAATGACGGTCAAGCCGAGGGCGTGCGATTCGGCGACCGCGGCGGGGCTCACATCCGCATAGTTGGGCGACCAGACGGCCGCCCCCGCGGCCTTCACCAGCTTCGGCACCGAACCGGCGAAGTCGTCCACATCGAGGCCGCCGAGCCAGGGCGAAGGCCCGGGTCTTCCGACCCCGATGTTGTCGTCATTCCCCTGCTGCGTGGTCAGGCACACCGTGGCAATCTCCGGCGCCATCCGCTTCACCACTTTGAGGGTGCTCCAGTCGAAGGACTGGATAGTGGCGCGCTTCTCCATTCCGGCCAGGCGGATCTCTCGCACCACCGCCTCGGCAAAAGCTTCGGACTTGGGCGTGGCCTCCGGCTTGCGCGGATCCAGCTTGGTTTCGATATTGAACCGAACGGTGGTGTTGCCACCCTTCTTCACGAGCGCGAAGAGATCGCTGAGTTTCGGAATTCGCTCGCCATCCCTCGGCGCCTGATCCTTGAAGCGCATCGCGTAGGCGGTGCCTGGGCGCAGTCGGCCGACGTCGTAGCGGAGGATCTCCGCGTACGTCATCGCGAACATCGTGGGGCCCGTCTCCTTGAGCCACTCACCTGCGGCATCCCGGGTGATGTCGGGATTCAGTTCGGAGTCGTGGGTCACGACCACCACACCGTCGCGGGTGAGAGCGGTGTCCAATTCGAGGGTCGACACGCCAACCGACAAAGCGTGACCGAAAGCCGCGAGGGTATTCTCGGGCCGCAGGCCGCGGGCGCCGCGATGCCCTTGCAGGTCGAACGGAGTCTCGGCCGCCAAGGTCACCTCCACGACTCCGGAGCGTACCGCAACCATGGAGACGGCGAGGGCAAGAGCCGCCGCGAGAAGACTGCGCCTGGATGTCATTGGGTGACTTTACGCAATTCGCCGCTCGCGGGGTTTAGGGGTCATCTGGTTATCCTTGACCTCAAATGTCCACCACCCACAAGATCGTCTGTCCGCACGACTGCCCGGATACCTGTGTCGCCACGGTGGAAGTCGAAAATGGCCGGGCCGTCAAGATCGGCGGTGACGCCGACCATTCGTTCACCCAGGGGTTCCTCTGCGCCAAGGTGAACCAGTATCTCGATCGCGTCTATTCACCGGATCGGATCCTTCACCCCCTCAAACGGGTCGGGAAGAAAGGCGAGGGCAAGTTCGAGCAGACCTCGTGGGATGAGGCCCTCGACATCATCGCCGCCAATTTCAAGCGGGTCAGCGAAGCTCATGGACCCCAGTCGATCCTGCCCTATTCGTATGCGGGCAACTCCGGCATGATCCATTTCGGCAGCCTCGACCGGCGCTTCTTTGGCGCGATCGGGGCGTCGCTGCTCGACCGCACCATCTGCGCCTCCGCCGGTTTCGAAGGCTACAAGGCGGTGGTGGGCGCCGGCATCGGCTTCGACCCCGAGAAGGTCGACAACGCGAAGCTGATCATCGCGTGGGGCGCCAACATCATCTCGTCGAACGTTCACCTCTGGCCGTTCGTGGAGAAGGCGCGGAAAAAGGGAGCGCGGCTCATCGTCATCGACCCTTATCGATCGAAGACCGCGGAGAAGGCGGACTGGCACATCGCCCCGCTGCCCGGAACCGACGGCGCCCTCGCCCTCGCCATCATGCACGTCCTCTTTCGCGATGGCTTGACCGACGACGACTACATCGCGAAGTTCACCCTGGGTGTTGACGGCCTGAAGGCGCGCGCCCAGGAATGGAGTCCCGCCAGGGCCGCGGCGGAGACCGGCCTCCCGGCGGAGACCATCGAAAAGCTGGGCCGCGAATACGGCACCACCCGGCCGTGCGCCATCCGGATCAACTACGGCCTGAACCGGGCGGCGGGCGGGGCCAACACGGTGCGGCTCATCGCCTGCCTTCCCGCTCTGGTGGGCGACTGGCGTCACGTGGGCGCGGGCATTCAGCTCTCGTCCTCGGGAACGTACGCTCAGACCACGGCCCGGCTCACGCGTCCCGAGATGGTTCCCGAAGGCACCCGGACGATCAACATGTCGGCCCT
Organism: Vicinamibacteria bacterium; assembly: GCA_031362685.1. GTDB lineage: Bacteria > Acidobacteriota > Vicinamibacteria > Fen-336 > JAGNNV01 > JAGNNV01. The sequence continues at coordinate 3,062 of JANLSZ010000350.1, forward strand.
CGGCGAAGCCCTCGATCCGGCACTCACGCCGCCGGTGAAGGCGCTTTACGTCTACAACTCCAATCCCGCCGCGGTGGCTCCGGATCAGAACGCGGTGCGCCTTGGCCTGGCCCGCGAGGATCTTTTCGTCGCGGTGCACGAGCTCTTCCGCACCGATACCGTGGACTGGGCGGACATCGTCCTCCCCGCGACCACGGTGCTGGAGCACACCGACATACTGAAGTCGTACGGCCATCTCCACCTCGCCCTCAACCGGCCCGCCATCGAACCCCTGGGCGAGTGTCGGTCCAACACCCTTGTCTTCCGACAACTGGCCGAACGCATGGGCCTCA
>JANLSZ010000358.1:0-13479 GCA_031362685.1 Vicinamibacteria bacterium
CATCCGCGCCACCTTGAGCGGGTTAGCGCTCCTTGCGGAAAAGATAGTCAAAGGAAGTTGGTGAGCGCGGCACGCGTAGGCGAGAGCCTGGCCGAAGTTGCCCGCGCTGGCGCTGGCGAAACCGGCTTGCGGCGGGCCTCCGGCTTTCCCCGATCTTGAGACGAAATACGAGGCGCCTCGCCCTTTGAAGTTCCGAATCGGATTGGCGATCTCAACTTTGAGAGTCAGCCGGGCGCCCAACTCGTTCGACAAGGATTCACATTCGTACTGCGGAGAGTTCGTGAAGACCGGATCGATTCTCCCTGCGGCCTCGACAATGTTGCCGAGAGAGAGCCGGCTGGTCGGTCGCGCCGACCCTACGAGTTCGGACCAGCGGGACAACGGCTGGATCGCGTCCTCGCCTTCGGCCAGATCGGTCATCAGGACGCCGTTCAAGTGGTCGATCTCATGCTGAACCAGCTCGGAAAGATCGCGGGGAAGGCGATTCCACTCCCGCAATCGGAACCGATGATCGCGATAGGTGAGGGAAATCGAGCAATGGCGGCGCACGTGCACGAGCACATCGGGAACGCTCAGGCAGTCATCCCAGACCAGAAACGTCTCCTCGCTTCGCCCGGTGATTTCGGGATTGATGAGAACGAAGGGGTCGGCACCGAGGTTCATGGCCACCAGCCGTGTCATCAGGCCCACCTGGGGGGCGGAGATGGCTCGGCCGAAACCGCTGCGATCCCGAAAATCCCGCAAGGTGGCGATCAGTTCGGAGGCCTCCCGAAGAAGCGTGCCATCGACGCAGGGCGCTTCCTTGGACCGAATGCGAAGGCGCGCGTCACCCGAGATCAGAATCGGGAGAGGCTCGGCGTCGGTTGGGAAGGGATCCATCGGCTCCATTCTCCGTGTTCCAGGTCCGGCCTCCAACCGTCCTTCGGGTACGATGCTCGAATGTCCACCCCCACCGTCCGCAAAGTCATCTGGTCCGAAGTCCCCAAAGAGAACGTGACCCCCACCATCGCCCGACAGTTTGTGACCGGCGCTCAGGCCATGGCGGGAATGATTACGCTCCAGAAGGGGAGCTACGTGCCGAAGCATTCGCATGAGAGTGAGCAACTGACCTATGTTCTCGAAGGCTCGCTCCGGTTCTTGATCGAAGGCCGCGAGATCCTGGTGCGCGCCGGAGAGATACTGGTGATTCCGGCCTGGGTGGAGCACGAGGCGACGGCGCTGGAACAGACCCGAGAACTCGACATTTTCAGTCCGATTCGCCAGGACTGGCTGGACGGCACCGACACTTACTTCCAGGCCGGGGTTTCCGGGTCGGCGGCGCCGAAGAGTTGATCGACGGTCATGGTGGCGGACGTAAGCCGATGAGCGACCGTGGCGTCACTCTTCTCCTCACCCTCACCCTCACTACCGCCTGTGATCGAGCCCCGGCGCGGTTCGAGACGCGCGTGCGCTTGCTCGAAGGGGTCGAGGTCACAGAAACGCCGGCGGTCGCGCAGGTCGAACTCGAGTCTCCGAACCCGGCATCGCTGCGGGTCAATGACATCGAGGCAGGAAAGGACATGCGGCGCGCCTTCGTGGGCCGCGACGCGGTCACCCTGCGCTGGTCGCTCCGGCCCACCAAAGGCGCCCGCCTCGAATTCGCGCTCACCTCCAAGCCGCACTCCACACCACTGACCTACCGCGTCTTGGGGGGCGCGCCGGGCGGATTGCGTGAGCTTCACGCGGGCGCCTCCTCAAGCACCGCACCCTGGATCGAGACGCGTCTCGCCCTCGAGGGAGCGGACGGTTCAGCCTACGTGGTTGAAATCACCGCCGAAGCCCCCGGGGGACGGGCCGCGATCGCCGAACCCACACTGCTCGGAGCGGTGAACGGCGCCAAACCCAACGTCATTGTGTATGTGGTTGACTGTCTGCGCGCCGATCGCGTGGGCGCCTTCGGCTCCAAGCGCGACCTCTCGCCCGCCATCGATGCCTTCGCGCGCGAGAGTGTGGTCCTGGAGCAGGCGTGGTCATGCGCCTCGTGGACCAAGCCCTCCGTCGCCTGCATGTTTACCGGCCGGTATCCGCCCCGCCACGGAGCCAGGACCACCCGAGACCGTCTGGCCGACGGGGTTCCGACTCTCGCGGAAGCCTTCGCCCGTGCGGGATACGCCACCCGGGCCGTGGTCGCCAATCCTGTCCTCGACGCCGAGACCTTCGGCTTCGGCCGCGGCTTCCGTTCCTATCGGAATCTCGCGCGCGATTATGCGGGGCTTGCGGTGAACTCGGTTTCGGCGGACGCGAAGCTGATCACCGACGACGTGATCTCCTGGCTTCCCTCCGTCGAAGGCCGGCCGTTCTTTCTCTATCTCCATTCGCTGGATCTTCATTTTCCTTACCTGGCCCGGGCCACCCCCGGCCGACCGAAAATCCCCGAAGGCGCGTCCGAGCCGGACCTCTACGACAGCGAGTTCGCCTACAACGATCACGAAATCGGCCGGCTCATCGACACTCTGCGGCAGCAGGGCCGTCTACAGGACACGATTGTGGTGGTCACCGCGGATCACGGCGAAGAATTTGGCGAGCACGGCACTACCCGCCACGGGCATACGCTCTATCAGGACCTCGTGCATGTGCCTCTGGTCATCCGTCTGCCCGCCGCTCTTCAGGCCGGGAGGAGGATTCCCGAACCCGTCAGTCTCATCGATCTTCCGCAGACTCTGCTCGCGTTGACCGGTCTTCCGCCCCTCGCGGGAGTGGATGGCGTCAGCCTTGCTCCACGTTTGCGCGGGGAAGCGCCGCCCCGCCCCCTGCCCCTCTTCGCGGAGCAGATCTCGCCCGTGGAGACGCTCTACTCCGTGCGCGATGACCGCTACAAGGCCATCGAGCAGCTCGCGCCGCAGGCGAGGTCTTTGGTTTTCGACCTGGCGCGGGATCCCGAAGAGAAGGCGCCTCTGTCCGACACCCCCAGCCGCGTGCAGGCGCTGCGCCGGGATCTGGCCGAATTCATGGCCCAGGCCCAGGAAGGCCTGCACCTCACCATCGACACCGACCCCGACAATGCTCCCGTGCGGGTGGCGCTGCGGAGCGCCACCGGTTTCGAGCGCGCGTATCTGATGGGCCAGCGCACCGGCGAGCCCTTCCGGGTTTCGCCCGACGCGAAAACCGTGACTTACGAATTCCGCCGGTCCGGCTTTCCCCATCACGTGATTGCCGTCCCCAACGCCTTCAATGCTTTGGTCGAGATGGAGATCTGGGTGGCGGGCTCCGCGGTCAATTCCGCGCGGGTCCTGGTGGGCCCGGGTCTTTCGCCCCGCGGATCAAAATGGTCCTTCCTTCCGCAGGAGGCCGCGCGCGCGCCTGGCCCTTCGGGAGATCGACCGATCCGCCTCTGGTATCAGGCCGCCCCCGCGGGTTCACGCATGAAAACCCTCGATCCAAAGTTGAGCGAGGAATTGCGCGCACTCGGATACATCAAGTGAAGTGAGAGCAAGATGCGGAGTGCCGGCATCTCCTTGGTTCGAGTACGTTGAGCCCATGATCTGCGCCGCTGAACTTCCGCCCCCTCCCTCCATCGCCGAACGCGTCCGCGCCCTCGGCTGGCCGAACCTTGAAGCCCAACTTGACCTAAGGGGATGCGCGGTGATTCCCCGACTCCTCTCAACCGAACAGACTCAGGGAATGGTGGCGCTGTACCCGGACGACCGCCACTTTCGAAGTCGCGTGGTCATGGCGCGCCACGGTTTCGGCCGCGGCGAATACAAGTACTTCGCCTATCCGCTGCCCGACCTGGTCGCCGAACTGCGCGAGGCCCTCTATCCGCGTTTGTGCCCGGTGGCGAACCGCTGGAACGAAGCCATGCGTCTCGATCCCCGCTTTCCCGAGGATCACCGGGACTTCCTTGAGCGTTGCCGCGCCGCGGGCCAGACCCGGCCCACGCCGCTTCTTCTCCAGTATGGCGAGGGGGATTACAACTGCCTGCACCAGGATCTTTATGGCGAACACGTCTTCCCGCTTCAAGTCGCGGTTCTCTTGTCCGCGCCCGGGACGGACTTCACCGGCGGAGAGTTCGTTCTCACCGAACAGCGGCCGAGGATGCAGTCGCGGCCCGAAGTGGTGCCCCTCGCGCAGGGTGACGCCGTGGTTTTCGCGGTTCATCATCGGCCGGTCCAGGGCACGCGTGGTTTCTATCGCGTCAGTCTCCGTCATGGCGTCAGCCGGATTCGAACCGGTCATCGTCATACTCTGGGCGTGATCTTTCACGACGCGATATGAGGGCCCGGGGCGTCACCGGCGATCTCTTCGACGCTCCGATGGAGAGGCCGCGATCTCAAGAGCCGCTCGCCGAAGGCGCCGTGCTGCTGCGCGCGCTGGCTCTGGAGGGTGATGGCGTTGTGCGGAAGTTGTTGGAGGGCATAGTCGCCCAGGCGCCGTTCCGCCACATGATCACGCCCGGCGGTTATCGCATGTCGGTGGCCATGACCAACTGTGGCGGCTTTGGCTGGGTCAGCGATCGCCGCGGCTATCGCTACGACACCCTTGACCCGGACTCTTCCAGGCCCTGGCCCGCCATGCCAAAGGCCTTTCTTGATCTGGCGGCGCGCGCCGCGTCCGAGGCGGGATATCCGGGTTTCGTGCCGGACGCGTGCCTGATCAACCGCTATGAACCGGGAACCCGGTTGACCTTGCACCAGGACAAGAACGAAGTCGACTTCGGCGCTCCCATCGTCTCGGTGTCGCTTGGTTTGCCGGCCACCTTTCTCTTTGGGGGGTCGGAGCGACGTGATCGACCCCGGCGGGTGCGTCTGTTCCACGGCGACGTGGCGGTGTGGGGCGGGCCGTCCCGGCTGGCCTTTCACGGGATCGCGCCTTTGGCCGAGGGCCACCATCCCGGGTGGGGCCGACAGCGCATCAATCTGACCTTGCGACGCGCCCGGTGATGGACGATCGAATATCTTCAGAAAACTTGTTTCGGGAGCAACAAACAGAGTGTGGAGCCAGCCCCCCGAGTCTTAGAGTCCGGGAATGGAAATGACAACAATGAGGGACGCAGGGAAACCGGAAACGGATCGACCGTTCGCAGTCAAGGTCGCGGCGCTCGGGCCCTTTGGCACTGACCACCAAAAATGGACGGCGGTGGTCGAGCGTGACCCCCGCGCGGATGAAGTCTTCTACTACTCCGTCCGCACCACCGGCGTCTACTGTCGGCCCTCGTGCGCGGCCCGGCGGGCTCGTCGGGAGAACGTTCTATTTCATTCCTCGACCGCTGATGCGGAACTCGCCGGTTTCCGGGCCTGCAAGCGGTGCCGGCCGAATGAACTTCCTCTGGCCGCGCGCCGTGCCGAGGCGATCGTCAAAGCCTGCCGGTTGATCGAGGAGGCGGAGGATGCGCCCGAGTTCGATACGGTAGCCAAGTCGGTGGGGATGAGTCGTTTCCATTTCCAGCGCGTGTTCCGGACGATCACGGGGCTGACCCCCAAGGCCTACGCGCTGGCCAACCGGGCGAACCGGGTGCGCGAACAACTGAAAAGGAGCGCCACCGTGACCGATGCGATCTACGAAGCAGGCTTCAACTCCAGCGGCCGGTTCTACGCGACCTCGGAGAGGATGCTGGGAATGACCCCCACTGATTTTCGGGAGGGCGGTTCAAACGCGGATATTCGCTTTGCCGTCGGCGAGTGCTCTCTGGGTTCGGTTCTGGTGGCCGCGAGTGAGAAAGGGGTCTGCGCCATTCTCTTCGGTGAAGAGCCGGGCGCGCTCGCGGAGGACTTGCAGAATCGCTTTCCGAAAGCCCGGGTCATCGGGGGCGACCGGCCCTTCGAGAAATGGGTGGCGAAAGTGGTTGGTTTCGTCGAAGCGCCTCGCCTCGGTTTGGATCTTCCTCTCGATGTCCGGGGCACGGTCTTCCAGCGAAGGGTGTGGAAGGCATTGCAGCAGATCCCGATCGGATCCACGGCCAGCTACTCGGAAGTGGCGAAACAGATGGGCGCGCCTCGGAGTGCCCGCGCGGTGGCCCAGGCCTGTGCCGCGAACCGCCTGGCCGTGGCCATACCGTGTCACCGGGTGGTGCGAAACGACGGCGGCCTCTCGGGATATCGGTGGGGGGTCGAGCGAAAGAGAACGCTGCTCGAACGGGAATCGGTTCTTGCTAGAGCCCGGCCTGTCGCTTGATCGCTTCGCCCATCGACTTGAGCTGATTCGCCTGCGTTTCCAGCGCCTGACCCTCGGCCGCCATCGTCATCAGTGCCGCAGTGTCTCCCTTGGCCAGAGCCGCCTTGAGTCGCTCCAGCATGGCCACGGAATCACCCGAGAGAGCAAGAGCGAGCCGATGATGTTCGAGGCAGGCTCGCGGTGGAGTCAGGGAGCGGAGCCGCTCACGCTGACTCTTCGATCGCGCCACCAGATCATCGAAGCCGGAGAAGTCGCCCGACGACACTGATTGAAGCATGGAGGTCGCAAAGGCCTGAGGGTCGCCCGCGCCCAGGTCGTCAATGTGCTCGATCTGAGTGAAGTAGGCCGCGATCGCGGGTCGTTCCGGAGACGGCGGCGAACCGGGCATGACCGCGCCTGCGTCCGAGACGGTGGGGTTCGCCCGGCGGGGAGATTCGAGCGTGATCTGGGGTGCGATGGGAAATGACGTTCCGTTGACGATTGCGTCTCGCGGAGTCGAAGCAAGGTCCGCAGGCGGTGGGGTGAGGTTCGGCGCGGTGGCGGCGGAGGCGGGCGGCGCGGTGGCAGACCCGGCCACGTCAGCCGGCCTCGCCGAGATCCGGCCGAGTAGAAACGCAATGGCAATAAGAGCGCATCCCAGAGCACTCGCGAGAGCCACCACCAGTCCCTTGTCGCTCTTCTCCATGGTGCCAGCTTCGGTGAATGAGCTAGACGAAGCGTTCGATCCAGGCACGCAGTTGCGGTGGTGGAAGCGCGCCCACCACCCGGTCGACTTCTTTTCCGCCCTTGAACATCACGAGCGTCGGTATGCCGGACACCCGAAGGCCGGCGTGGGTCCGAGGGTTCTCGTCCACATTCAGCTTGGCGATTCGCACCTTGCCCATCAACTCGCCCGCGATCTCTTCGAGAGCGGGGGCGATCATCCGGCAGGGCGCACACCACGCCGCCCAGAGATCGACGAGCACCGGCCTCGGAAAACCGAGAACTTCGGCAGCGAAGTTCAAATCGGTGACCGTCACCGGCGCCGCATCGACGGCCAGACTCTTCTTGCAGTGGCCGCAAACCGGATTCAGCCCTTCCACCACCCGATTCCGACGAACCCGGTTCGCCCGGCCGCACGAAGGGCAGGCGACAACCTCGGCGTCCGCTTCGAGCGTCACATTCGCGTTCATATCCGGTCAGTAGCCTAGTCCCGAGGCCTGTTCCGACCGGAGGGTTCGTGGCATAGGCGTCCACCTGGCCCTTAGTACGGCAGGAGACCTATTTCGGGGTGATATCCGTGTTGATCAGCTCCTTGCGGAAGCGGAGGCTGATCGGAGTCCGCACGAAATAGCAGCCGGCGCCCAGGGGCGGTCCCGTAACGACTGTCGCCAGGAGATAAAAAGCATGGGCCGCGCCCAGTTGCAGACGCGCCTCCTCGAGACGCGTATTGAGCCGACCGGTGGCGGGAGGTTGCACCTTCAGATAGGTCCAGCCAGGGACGGCTCCCGTATGGCTCACGGTTACGGAGCCCAGGTTGACGTACTGAGTCGGGTCCGGCGGCGAAGCCGGAGAAGCCGTCTGAAGTTGCGCCACCAGGTCGACTCGAATCGAGACGCTGCCGCCGAAGAACGTTTCGCAAACGATGCTGCGCGCCGCCGTCAGCTCGAGATCGCCGTAGACGCCGGGGGGCGGCAAGTCATAGCTGGCGATCGTCATCCAGTTTGTGGAGGCTTCGGCAGTGCCACCCAGGATGGCGCACGAGTTGGTGATGCAGGGGCTGCAGTCCGGCTGGACGCCAGGGATGTAGAAGCAGCCGGTTGACAGCGTGAAGCCGCCCTCCTCCCCCTCGATGGCCGTGGCGGTGGTCGCATTGCCATTGACGTTGCCATTGAATCCGCCGGAGGGGCCGAACGAGGACAGGACCGCGCCCGCCGAGTTCTGCAGCTCGAGCAGGTTCGCGGTCTGGCTCGCGGCGCCCCTTACGATCACACCCTTCGCCGCCGCGGCGCCGGTCGACACCGTCTGCGTCGTCGTGAACGTGTTCGCGCTCGCCATCCGCGGCACGACCGCGGTGTCGATCGAGATTGAGCCGGAGCTGGTGATGGGGTTCGTCGTCGAGCTCAAAAGGCCCGTGCCGGCGCCGACGCTCGTCACCGTCCCGCCGCTGTTCGTGTCGAGGTCCGCGCCGCACGTCCACTCGCTCCCGCTCCACTTCACGACCTGCCCGTTGGTGCACACGAGCCCGGCCACGGTGGTGGCGGTGGTCGCGCTGGCCGCGCTGGCGGCGTAGACCGCGTTCGGCGTTGGCGTCAGTTCCTGGCGGGGGCTGAGGGTCGTGTACGTGCCCGGGCCCGCGGGCTTCACTTCGATCTCCAGCCAGCGCTTGCTGCCGGTGAAGATACCGGCGCCGAAGTCCAGGGTCACGGTAAAGAGGCCGTTCGACACCGGCACGGGCGGCGCGTTGATGACGATGCCGCTGCCCACGACGCTGCCGCCGCTCGGCGAGTCGTAGAGCGTGAACTTCGTGTCGTAGTCGCCGGTGGGCGAAACACCCGCGGCGGTCAGCCGGCCCTGATAGGTGAACGCCGTACCCAACGGGAACGGCGGGGGCTGGGCCTGCGTCAGGGACGGGCCAATCAGAGAAACCAAGACCGCGGCCGGAATCAATCGCTTCATCGCACTTCTCCTGTTTTCCAGGCCGGGCGGTGGCGGAAGGACGACCGTCACCTTGGCCGGTGAGGTAGATCAGATTGAGGATAGCGCCGATGCGTCTCGATGTGGCGGATCGGGCTTGACGCTGAGCGCTAGGGAAGCGCGCCAGAGTCGATCACTCCGAAGGAGGGATCGAAGCTGGGTTAGAGGGCTTCGAGGACTGGAACCTTCAGGCGTGCCGTGACTACGGACCTGAGGTGGGGAAATCGGGGTGCGCGGACGATGTCGGCTTGAGCACGCGGAACTTCGCGGTGAGGCGGGTTCGACCGGCTCGGCTGACGAGAACGTATTCCCCCGGTTCGAGGACCACCTCGAGCGTCATCGATCGATGAGCCGGGATGGAGCGGTCGACGCGCCAGGGACCGCCTTTCCCCTCGATCTCTGCGGTTCTCTCGCGGTCGGTGTCGTTGGAGAAAGAGAAGGTGAACGCCCCCGCCGGGAGTTCGGCGCGTGCATCGACCCTATTCTCGTGGAGAACTACCTCGACCACCCTCACTTCATTGGCCGGGTCCTGAGGCTGGGTTTGGGCCGCCGGATTGGTCATCGGCTCGCGGACCACCGGGCGTGCGGGTGCGGTGTGGGCGCAGGAAGCGGAAGGGCATCCAATCAGGAGAGCCAACGACACCGGACAATGGAGCCGCGAAAAGGCCCCGATTCTCGTTTGACTCATAGCAGCGGCGAGCCTACTATTAGCCCGAGATAATCCGACGAAGTGCGGCTCTCCCAGCCGGACGGACGCGCGATCAAACCCCCTAGACCCAGGAGAAACCCAGCATGACATCCGGCAAGGCCGACCTTTCGATCTGGTCCCGATTCATTCGATTCGCGCCCATCGCCGCCGTTCTCGCCATGGCTCTGACGCTGGCCGGTGCGGCGCCAAGAATGTCCGCTCAGTCTGGAAAGGGCAAGGCGCCCGCTCCATCGCGTGCGGCCTCCGCGCAGGCACCCGCGCCGGCGGCGAAGTCTGCCGCGCCGGTCAAACTTCTCAAAGGACAGGACGAGGACGCAGCCGCAGAGGCGGCGGAGGCCGAGGAGCGCGAGGACGCCGAGAGCGACGCCGACGTGCCTCGCTTCGTCAAGGGCAAGATCGACAAGGAGCAATACATGCAGGGCCGCGAGGGTTGGGTGGCCATGATGCGCGGGCTCGACACCGCTCAGCCTGACTCGCGGGCGAAGGCAATGCGGCAGATGGACCAGCAGGAGAAGGCCGCCGGTCTCCAGGGCCCGAACGCTCCCGTCGCTCCTCTTCTGAACACCACCACCTGGACATTCGTGGGACCGAACCCCATCCCGAACGGGCAGACCTCGAACGTCGTTTCATCGGTCAGCGGACGCATCAGCGCGGTCGCGGTGGATCCAACCGATGAGAACGTGGTGTGGGCGGGCGCGGCCGGCGGCGGTGTCTATCGATCGCTCAATGGCGGAACCACCTGGGTTCCGATGCTGGATAGCGCTCTCACCTCAGCCATTGGCGCGATAGCCATAGCGCCCTCCGACCCCACAATCGTCTATGTAGGGACGGGTGAGGCGGGCGGATCGGCCGACAGCTTCATGGGCGTCGGCCTTTATCGCATCACCGCCGCTAAGTCGGGCAGTCCGCTGGTCGAAGGGCCGTTCAACCAGGACACCACCCCCACGGATGTGTTCAACGGCCGTTCGGTGTCGAAGATCGTGGTTCACCCCACCGACCCTGCCACTATCTTCGTTTCCACCGCCTCGGGCGTGGGCGGCAACCCGGGCAGCCAGAGCGGCTTCGTCTTTCCGAACCGCGGCTTCTGGCGATCGACGAATGCGACCGGGGCCAGCCCGGTCTTCGCGAAACTCTCCGTGGGAACGGCTCCCGGAAACTTCCCCTACTACGACGCGGTCATGGAGCCGGGTAATCCGGACAACGTTCTGGTGACCGTGAATTCGGCCACGGATGGAGGCGTCTGGCGCACGACCAACGCGCTCGCCGTCGACCCGACCACCGTGGTCTTCACGAAAACTCTGGCCCTCACCTCGGTGCGCGCGGAGCTCGCTATCAACAAGGTGGGACCGACCGTCACCGTGGTGGTGGCTTCGGGCGAAAATACGCCGATCGGCACCCGCTGCACGGCCCAGGTCCAGGGCGGAGTCCGGATTTCCTCCGACGGCGGCGTCACCTGGTCGGCCGCGCCCCTTCAATCCGCGGGCGGCTTCTGCAACGCCCAGTGTTTCTACGACATCTTCGTCGCCCTGGATCCGGGCGATGCGAGCAAGATCTACCTCGGAGGCGGGGCGGACAGTTCGTCGGCCAACCTCTGCCGCGCCTCGGTTTCTATGCGCTCGACTGACGGTGGCACGACCTTTACCCGGAACAGCAGCGGCCTGCATGCCGACTCCCACGCCGTGGCGGTGGCGCCCACCAACAGCAGCGTGGTCTACACCGGCAACGATGGCGGCATGTTCAAGTCGACCGATGGGGGAACCAGCTGGACGAGCCTCAACAACTCCTTCATGAGCGCCACCCAGTTCCAGAGCATCGCGGTTCATCCGCGCCACCCGAAGTTCACCATCGGCGGCACCCAGGACAACGGCACGAACGGAATGGACGTCTCGGGGACCTGGAACCGCGTGGACTTCGGCGATGGCGGCTACGCGCTGATCGACCAGGGTTCATACGACACCCTGGCAAGCCGGACCATGTACCACACATATTTCAACCAGGCGAACAGCATCATCGGTGTTGCCCGTGTCCTGCCCGGCGAGACGGCGCAGGAAGCTGGCTGGACGTTCCTGGGCTTCAACGGTGTACCCAATGGAATCGTCAACCAGAACGTTCTCTTCTACGCCCCGATCGCTCTGGGACCGGGAACGCCCAACACCCTATACTTCGGCGGCGATCGGCTCTATCGATCCCCCGACCGCGGCACCACGATGACCCAGGTTTCGCAGAACCCCGTGGTGTCGGGTCTTGTCCTGTCGACGATCGCGGTCGCTCCGCAGGATGACAATTTCCGGCTCGTCGGTCTCAACGGAAACGGTCGAATCTTCGGCACGAGCACCGGGGCCAATCCGCTCGTCGACTTTACTCCGACCGGAGTTCCAGCGCGCCCGGTGAACCGCGTCGTCTTCGACCCGAACGACAAGAACGTCGCGTACGCGACCCTGGGCGGATTCCTGGTCCCCGCTGGGCAGCACGTCTGGAAGAACACGAACGTATCGGGCGGCGCCGCGAACTGGGTCGCCTCCGGCACCGGGATCCCGGACGTTCCGGTCAACTCCATCGTCGTGGATCCCCAGGACTCGAACCGCGTGTATGTCGCCACGGACATCGGCGTGTACGTCTCCACCGACGCCGGCGCCAACTGGCTTCCCGCGGGGAGCGGGCTGCCGCGCGTGGCCGTGTTCGACCTCGCGATCCAGAACCAGAGCCGCACCCTGCGAATCGCGACCCATGGTCGTGGCATGTGGGAGCTGCAGATCCCCGGAACGATCATGCCGGAGTCATTCCTTTCGCTCGTCTCCTCGAGCAGCACCATTACCAGCGGAAACGGGAACCCTTACCTGGAGCCCGACGAGGATGCCTCCCTGTCCATCACCCTCGGCAACGCCGTGGGCGCCTCGGGAACCCCCACCGCGATGACTGCCACCATCACCACGTCGACGCCCGGGATCACCATTCTGAACGGCACCAGCGCCTACTCGAACCTCGCTCCCGGAACGACCGGCGCGAACCTCGTTCCCCTGACCTTCCATGTCGGTTCCACGGTGCTGTGCGGCACCGTGGTGACGTTCACGGTGACCGTGAACTACACCGGCGACAGCTCGAGCCCGCGCGTCTACACGGTCAAGGTTCCGACCGGAGCGCCTTCAGGTTCGACGACCGATACCGCGTACGTGGGAGCTCCGGTGGCCATACCCGACAGCCCGGCGCCCGCTGTCACGGCCACCCAGACGGTCTCCGGCATCATCGGAGCGATCTCCAAGGTCACCTTCAGCATCGATGGGACGATCTGCAACACCACACCCGCGTCCACCACCGTCGGCCTCGATCACACTTTCGTGGGCGACCTCGCGATCAATCTCACCTCTCCCGGCGGAACAACCATCAGGCTGACTACGGTGGGCGGCAACTCCGGCGTCAACTTCTGCAACACCGTCTTCGATGACGCGGCCGGGACGGCCTGGATCAGCGCAACGGCCGCCTCCGCGCCCTTCACCGGCAGCTATCGACCGGTGGATGCTCTTTCCGCCTTCGCTGGCGAAGACCCGAACGGGACCTGGACCGTGACCATGCAGGATGGAGGAGCCGGCGACGTGGGGACCCTCCGCGCGTTCACCGTCCATGTCACTCCCGCCGTCTGCGCGGTTCCGTTGGTTGCGCCTACGGTGATCACGCCGACGAGCTCTTCGATCACCGGCACCACCGCGACCCTCGGCGGCGACGTGACCACAGACGGCGGCTCGGCGATCACGGAGCGTGGCGTCGTCTACTCACAGACCACGGTCGACAACGATCCTGTGATCGGCGCCCTCAACGTCACCAAGGTAACGGTGATCGGCACGACCGGGCTCTTCTCCACCGGAGTCACGGGCCTCTCACCGACCACGGGCCACTCGTTCAAGGCTTTCGCGACGAACGCGATCGGGACGAGCTACACCAGCGTCGCG
>JANLSZ010000369.1:0-2354 GCA_031362685.1 Vicinamibacteria bacterium
GCAGACGTCGGTCGACGTCCACGTCCTCCAGGGCGAGCGCGACTTTGCGAAAGACAACCGGACTCTCGGTAACTTCTCGCTCGTCGGTTTGCCGCCAGCGCCCCGCGGCGTGCCCAAGATCGAAGTCACGTTCGACATCGACGCGAACGGCATCGTGAACGTCACCGCCAAGGACATGGCCACGGGCAAGACCCAGCAGATCACCATCACCTCTTCCTCCGGCCTGGCCAAGGACGAGGTCGAGCGGATGGTTCGCGAGGCATCCTCGAACGCGGACGCCGATAAGAAGAAGCGTGAAGTCATCGACCTGCGCAACCAGATCGACGGCCTCTGCTACAACATCGAGAAGCTGCTCAAGGACAACAAAGACAAGATCTCGGAAGCGGACGCCAAGCCCGTGGAAGAGGCCGTTGCCGCCGCCCGCAAGGGTTCCGAGGCCGACGACGCCGCCGCCCTCAAGACCGCCCTATCCGATCTCGAGAAGGTGTCGCACAAGCTGGCCGAGCAGCTTTACAAGAACACCCAGGCGAGCGCCCCCGCGGGCGCTCCCGGCGATCAGCCGCCTGGTGAGGGAGCCGCCCCGGGAGCCGGTGTTCCCAAGGGTGACGTGGTCGACGCCGAATACGAGGTCAAGCCCGGACCGGATGCACAACCGTAACTGAAATTTTTCGTTGAGCCATAGCCTTTGGGGGGCGACTGGTCGAGACCGCGAAACGCCTTGCCGTTCCCAAAGGCCATCGCAAAGTCACAACACTTACCCCGAATTCAACAATCAACCGACCGACCCAAAGTCAGGTCACTGTCAAGGAGAAAACACGGGATGGCGAAAAAAATCAACGTCAAGCCCCTCCACGACCGCGTTCTCGTAAAGCGCGTCGTTGAGGAGCAGGAACAGAAGGTGGGAGGGATCATTATTCCCGATTCCGCCAAGGAAAAGCCGCTTCAGGCCGACGTGGTGGCCGTGGGCCCCGGCGAATACGACGACAGCGGCAAGCGCAAGCCGCTCGACGTGAAAGCGGGCGACAAGGTGCTCATCGGCAAGTGGTCGGGCACCGAGGTCAAGATCGACGGTGAAGAGTATTTGATCCTGAAAGAGAACGAGATCCTCGGGATCCTCGGCTAAGAGATAGAGGAAAAGAAAAAGAACTATGGCAAAGCAAATTGTTTACCACGACGACGCGCGCAGCGCGATCCTCCGTGGCGTGAATGCCCTGGCCGACGCGGTCAAGGTCACCCTCGGTCCCAAGGGCCGGAACGTCATCATCGACAAAAAGTTCGGCTCCCCGACGATCACCAAGGACGGCGTCACCGTCGCCAAGGAAATCGATCTCAAGGATCCGATCGAGAATCTCGGGGCCCGCATGGTCCGCGAAGTCGCGAGCAAGACGTCCGATGTGGCCGGTGACGGCACCACCACCGCGACCGTTCTCGCTCAGGCCATCTACCGCGAGGGCATCAAGAGTGTCACCGCGGGGATGAACCCGATGGAGATCAAGCATGGAATCGACAAGGCCGTTGAAGTGGTTGTCGAAGAAGTGAAGAAGCTCTCCAAGCCGGTCAAGGGCACGATGATCGCGCAGGTTGGCACCATTTCCGCCAACAGCGACGAGACCATCGGCAAGATCATCGCGGAAGCGATGGAGAAGGTCGGCAAGGACGGCGTCATCACGGTGGAAGAGTCGCGCTCCATGGAGACCTCGCTCGAGGTCGTCGAGGGAATGCGGTTCGATCGTGGTTACCTCTCCCCCTACTTCGTGACCGATGCCGAGCGCATGGAAGCGGTTTGCGAGGACGCGTACATCCTTTCTTTCGAGAAGAAGATCTCGAACATGAAGGATCTCCTCCCGATTCTCGAGAAGGTGGCCCAGCAGGGCAAGCCCCTCGTGATCATCGCGGAAGAGGTTGAAGGCGAGGCTCTGGCGACCCTGGTGGTCAACAAGCTCCGCGGCACCCTCAAGGTGGCGGCAGTCAAGGCTCCGGGTTATGGCGATCGTCGCAAGGCCATGCTCGAAGACATTTCCTGCCTCACCGGCGGCAAGGCCATTACCGAAGACCTCGGCATCAAGATGGAGAACCTCAAGCTCGAGGATCTCGGCCGCGCGAAGAAGATCGTGATCGACAAAGAGAACACCACGATCATCGAAGGCGCCGGTAAAGCGAAGGACATCGAGGCTCGGGTCAAGCAGATCCGGACTCAGGTCGAAGAGACCACCTCCGACTACGATCGCGAGAAGCTCCAGGAGCGTCTGGCCAAGCTGGTGGGCGGCGTCGCGGTGATCCGCGTCGGTTCGGCCACCGAGACCGAGATGAAGGAAAAGAAGGCCCGCGTCGAAGACGCGATGCATGCGACCAAG
>JANLSZ010000386.1:0-43187 GCA_031362685.1 Vicinamibacteria bacterium
CCCTCACATCCGGGGGCCTCGAAGCGGTCTCTAAGCACCGGCGTGGGGCCCCAACCCCACGATCGCTAAGGTACTGCTCGGCCCCCTCCGTTCGGGAACGGTGCTTTGGCCTTCGCACTCAGGGTCTCCGCGCGGCACGCGCGACCGGGACGTCCGTCCCAACCCTCGGCCTCGCTCCATTCTTGCCCAATGAGATGACTTGAGAAACCTCATGAAATGGGCCATTTCTGAAGGTATTTCATGGCGCGGCCTGATCGGCCGCAGCCAAAAGGCGGCATCCCAACAATTCAAGAAATCGTGGCGGGACGCGACGACTCCCCGAAGTAGTAGATCAGCAGAAGCCCACCGAGAAGCGAAGCGACGAAGCAGCCATCCGACGGACGCGCGGTGCAGCGCGGAGACGCGGCGTGCGAAGGCCAAAGCACCGTTCCCGAACGGAGAGGGCCGAGCCGTACCTTATTGCCCGTGGGGTGGGGGCCCCACGCCGTTCCTGCGAGAACGCTTCGAGGCCCACGGATGTGAGGGAACGTCCGGGTGCTTTGGCCGTAGCGTCACCACGCTTGCGCGCGGTGTCCTCGCGCGGGACGACGACGCAACAACGGCACAAGAGATCGCTTCAGTGGCCCAAGGCCAGGCCTGCCGCGCTCCGGGTTGGCGCCTACCGCGGCGCGAGCATCCGCTCTCGCACCAGACCGAGGAGGTCTTGAAATCCGCCGAGGAACTGGTTGAGGGTGTGGACGGTCGCGCCGAAGGACGCGAAGGATTCGGGAGGCAGAGCTCCCTCGTCGTAGGCCAGCCGAAAATCCTGGAACTTCCGGTGAAGAGTGGCCACGATCTCGGGTCTGACCGGCCGGTCGAGTGTCTCTTCGACTTCGATGTCCGAAGCCTCGAACTGCTTCCACCACGGATACGGCATGGTGTGGATGACCCCCGGGCCAATCAGTTGGGACCAGTGCAGGTGATGACGATAGGCGGCGGAGAGAAGGCTGGAGCGAAAGCCTCGTCGCTTGAAGATCTCGTGCGCGCGTTTGAACACGGCAATCCCCGCCCAGGCGAGATACCCCGGATCGATGGCGATCTGCTCCTTCACCATCACCCGCTGCAGAAGATCATCGAGTCGGCCCACCATCAAAGTCATGTACGGATGCAGCCGGGTCATGTCCGCGCCGCTTTTCTGAGCACGGTCAAGGCCGCGTTCGAAGGCTTCGGCCACCGTCACGGCCTGCGAGACGGTGAAGCTCACCGTGGCATTCACATTGATCCCGGAAGCGACCAGCTCCTCGGCGGCCTGTACCCCGGCCGCGGTGGATGGGACCTTGATGGCGATGTTCGGCGCGAGGGCGGCCAGAGCACGCCCGTGCTCGATCATCCGCGCAGGATTCGCGTGGAACTTCGGACTTACCTGCATCGAGAGAAAACCCTGTCGTCCGTGGGTCTGGCGATGGACGGGTTCGAGAACGGCCGCGGCCTGGCGCCCGATCTCCTCGATGAGCAGCCAGGCGATCTCATCCTCGGTCGCGGTCTGGTGCGCGCGGATGATGGCGTCGAGCACCGGATTCCAGGTCTTCGGATCCGACTTGACCACCGAGAAAACGATGACCGGATTCGAGGTAGCCCCGGTCGCCCCGTGATCCACCGCGTCCTTGAGCTCTGACAGCGCGCAGGAGTCGTTCCAGAACTCGGCCCCGCGAAGGATGGTGAGACGCATTCGGCTCGGTAGTGTCATGGGCTCGACCTCGCACCCGTACTCTAAGGCCGATGGTCAGTGCCGAATCATCTCGGTCAAAAGACGGCGCGCGTCCTGAAGCGGATAGTCGAGGCCGAGGAGAAGAGCGAGAGTGGGAGCAATGTCTTCGGGTCCGGTGTCGCCCGCATAGGCGCCGGCCTTGATGGCCGGGCCCATGAAGACCAGAGGAACATGCCGGTCGTATTCATACGGCGTTCCATGGCCCGTTCCGCCGGGGCGGCTGGTCCAATACACGTACTCCTTGAGCCGGGCAATCACGTGGGGACTGCGCGAGGCGAAGTAGGAGCGGCGCACCGCGTCGAAATAGGGGTCGTCCCGGATCGTTGGAGGGTCGCCCGCGAAGGTGGTGGCGGTGTAGATCTTCGCCACCACACCGGTGGCCATCAAGGCATTGGCGAGGGTCTGCTCCACGTCTTGCCGGCGCAGGCCCTGGCGCGCAATCGAATCGAGATTCAGATAGAAGTCGGGGGCCAGATAGGCGGCCACCAGATCTTTGCGGCCCGGGAAACGCTTCTCGAGGGCGGCCATCCCCGCGGCCTGTAGATCGGCCGGGTTCACACGCTTGGCGGGCAGACCCTGCCTCTGCAGCGACTCGACCAGAGGCATGACCGCGTGATCGGCGGACAGAACAAAGACCGTCTGATCGAGCCCGACCCTGGCCTGGATCGCATCGAACAAACGCTGAAGGGTGAGGTCCAACCGCAGCATCTGGTCCATGATCTCGTGAGAATCGGGACCAAAGGCATGGCCGATGACATCGGTCGCGGAGAAGCCGATGGCCAGAATATCGGTGGTCTCGTCGGTCCCGAGACCGTGAGCGTTCATGGCGGCCAGAGCCACGTCAAGGGTAAGTTCGTCCGCGAACGGGGTGCGGCGAAAGTTTTCGTAGAACGCAGGCGTACCCGGCGTCCCTTGAACCGCATGGGGAAAGGTGGTGTCGATGGTGTCGCCCTCCGTCGCCACCTTGTCTTCTCCCGCATAGGCGCGGTAGATGCCCTCGTCGGTGAGCCGCTTCGTCCAAATCTTTCCGGCATAAGAATCCGGAACCCGACGTTCATTGATGGCGTCGAGCCAGGCCGGAGCGGTCTTCATATAGTAGGTGCTGGTGATGAAACGACCCACGTCCTGCTCAAACCAATAGGCGGCGTCCCCGCGGGGACCCGCCATCAGAACGGCGGCGCGGTCTTTCAAGGAAACGCCCACCACCTTCGCCTCGGGCGATGCCTTCTTCAGAATGTCGCCCAGGGTGAAGCCGATGAAGTTCGTCGGTGAGGCGCCCCGCCCGTCTCCGCCCAGGGGCCGAACCGCCGGATCCTCGACCACGTTGACCACCCGCCCCAGCCCCCCGTCAAACCATTCGTTGGCGACGATGCCCGAATGCAGGGCGTTGCGCCCGGACAAGATGACCGAGTGGCCCGGTCCGGTTTCGCAGTTGGCGTGCCGGTAGCGCGCGCTCGAGAACGCCGCGCCCTTCTCGATCAGGGTCTTGAAACCGCCGGTGAAGAGAGGCTTGAAGCGAACGAGGTAGTCGTACCTCATCTGATCGATCGAGAGCACCACGACCAGGCGGGGCTTGGGCGAGAGAGGCGCCAGCGCCTGAGGAGTCTGAGCGCCGACGGAGGTGGCCAGCGCCAACCCAAATCCGAGAACAACATTTCTCATGGGACGAGCCTAGTCTTTCCTCGCCTGATCCGCCGGTCCGGGATCGATTGAGCCGCTCGACGCGCCGCCTCGGAGGAGGCGACGCGCCGTTTCGGGAGCGAGCGAACTAGAAGGTCAGTCGGAGCGAGACCTGCATCAGGCGCGGATCCCCGCCGAGGCTGGTGATCGTGCCCACGTTGGCGGCGTCCGAAAGGTTGCGAACGGGCAGACCGAAGTTCGTCCGATTGAGGGCGTTGAACACGTCCCAGCGCAGAACCGTGCCCACGCGCTTCGAGAACTCGATCCGGCGCTGCAGAGTGAAGTCGAGGCTCTTGTAGTCCGGCCCACGCAGCAGATTCCGCTTCTCGTTGCCGAAGTTGCCGGAGACCACGGCCTGGAAGGCGGCCGGGTTGAACCAGCGCACGGCGGCCGGACAGTCGATGATGGAGGAGCAGCTGCGATCGACGCCGCTGTCGGGGTCACCAACCAGGTCCGGGAGGCCGGTCATGTTCTGGCCGACGTTGTTGTTGCCTTGGTTCACGGTGTAAGGCCGGCCGCTGCGGAAAGTGTAGATCCCGGAAAGCGTCCAGTCGCCGAAGAGGGCGGCGCCCACCCCTTCCTTCGCCCACTTCTTGCCCTTGCCGAACGGCAACTCAATCACGTAGTTGATGGCCACCCGATGACGAACATCGTAGTCGCTGGGGCCATACCAGCCGCTGGTGTCGCGGGAATTCTGGGGAAACGCGTTCGACCCTTGCGTGGAAAGCTGCTCGGATGCGCTGTCCTTGGAGTCGCCGAGGGTGTACGAGATCCCGAAGCTGTAGCCATTCGAGAACCGGCGCTCGAGGCCGACATCGATGCCCTTGTACTCCGACTTCGCGTCCTGAGCCCGCCACTCGACGAAACCGAAGTTTGGATAGGGCAAAGCACCCAGCGCGTTGTTGCCGGCGGCGTTGGGAAGAGGCTGGTTCAGGTTGATGAGGGACGCGAGGTTCGCGCCCTTGGAGTACACGAAGTCGGTGTTTAGCACGATGCCTTTCATCAATTCACGCTGGAAACCAAAGCTCGCCTGGGTGAATGTGCTCTTCGGAGCGTCATTGGACACCGCGCGGAGGCGCTTCGTCTTGAGCTGACCAGCCGCGGGATCGAGATTGGGCGCCACCAGGAAACTGGAGGGAATGCCCTGGCGAAGGAAGAACACCGGCGATCCGGAGGTCTGAGTCACGGTCGAGTTGTTGAGGCCGGGCAGGTTCAAGGCCAGCTGGTCTTCGCTGCCCACCCGATCGAAGAGGTTGTAGAAGATGCCCACCCCCCCACGCAGAACCGTTTTTTCATTAAGGGTGTAAACCACGCCGACCCGGGGCGCGAAATTGTTCTTGTCCGCCTTGACCAGGCCGCGCTCTTCGAGTGACCCGTCTTTCGCGAACACCAGACTGCCCGCACCCACGGGATTGAAGTTCGTCTGGGCATTGCTGGCCTCGAGGGCGGGAGTGATGAAGTCGTAGCGCAGACCCAGGTTCAGAGTCAGCTTCGAGTTCACCTTCCAGTCGTCCTGCAGAAAGAACATGGACGCCCAGTGCTCCTGGTTGACCACCCAGACGTTGGAAAGCTGGAAGTCCGCCACGTACCCGAGCAGGTAGTCGCCCATCGGGTTGCCGGTGAAGCTGTTGCGGAACCGCAGGGCGCCACGGGCGGCCGGAACGTCGTAGTACTCGTTCTTCATGGGAGCGATGATGTCCGCTCCGATCTTGAACGCGTGGTTGCCACGCAGCCAGGACAGGCTTTCCACGAATTCCATCTGGTTCGTGTGCTGGAATTTCGGGAGGAAGTCGGGTGAACCGAGACGACCGAGGCCGGGGCCGCCGAAGAAACCGTCGATAGTGATGCCGGGGAAACCGCCAGCTACGACCGGGTTGGTGATCGAACCGGGAATGGTCGCCGCCGGGGGAGGTGCGACTCCGAAAGGCTGATGAAGCGCGTCCGAGTCGGACTTCGACCAGGAAAAGCGGAACTCATTCACCATGCTCGGCGAAAGGATGTGGGTCCACCCGAGAACCATGGCGTTGGTCTTGATTTTCTGGTTGCCGAAACCCGAGGTTCCGGTTCCGTCGATCACGCCCCCGAAGGCGCCGGGAATCTGGCGGTCGCGATTGGAGTAGATATAGCGACCAAAGACGCTGTCATTCGAGCTGATCTTGTAGTCGAGGCGGCCGAGGATGCGGTCGGAGTTATCGAGCAGGTCGCCCTGCCGGAAGAAGTTGTTGGCCCCCGCCTGATTCGGAAGCGGGACCAGGGCCATGATGGCGGCCGCGTACGGATCGATTCGGTCCGCCGGGATAACGCCGCCGGGGAAGGCCACGCCGGTGAGGGGGTCGCGCACTCCGGGGAGGATCCCCGCCCGCTGGTCGGCGGTGGGCACCACGGTGAGGCGGGTAACCCCACGAGTGATGCGCGTCCCTTCGTAGTCGACGAAGAAGAAGGCCTTGTCCTTGATGATCGGACCTCCAAGGTTGCCGCCAAACTGGTTCTGGTCGTTGGTGGGAACCTTCTGGCCGGCCCGCTTCGAGAAGAAGTCCACGGTGTCCATCGATTCGTTGCGGAAGAAGTCGTACACCGTGCCGTGGATCTGGTTGGTGCCGGACTTGGTGGAGACGCTCACCGCGGCGCCGGGCGAGCGGCCGTACTCTGCCGAGTAGGGGCTAGTGACGATCTTGAACTCCTGAATGGCGTCGACCGACGGGCGAGAGACCTGCGAAGTCAGCTCCTGGACGTTTTCAGAAATGCTGTTGTTGTCGACGCCGTCGAGGAGGAAGTTGTTCTGGAGCGAGCGGGCGCCGTGGACGTTGACCCCGCCGGTCCGGCCGAACGAGGTGCCGCCGCCCTGTTCGGTATAGCGGTCGCCTTGGACGCCCGGGACCAGGGCCAGGAGGTCGTCCCAGTTTCTGATGGCCAGGGGAAGGTTCGCCACCGAGTTGTTATCGATGACGGTGCCCAGGGTCGCGTCTTCGGTGTTCAGGAGCCGTTGCGCCCCCTCGACGGTGACCGACTCGGTGAGCGAGCCGACACTGAGAGTGATGTCCACCCGGCCGCGCTGGCCGATCTCGAGGATGACCGACTGCACGGACTTTTGAAGGCCCTTGGCCTCGGCCTCGACCAGATACTGGCCGGAGCGGAGGTTGACCACGAGATAGGCGCCGCTGCTCGAGGTCGTGGCCTTGTCCGCCACGTTGGTGGCGATATTCGTTACCGTGACCGTGGCCCCGGCCAGCACTGCGCCCGAGGCGTCTTTGACCGTCCCGGAAAGGGTGGCTCGGTCGACTTGCGCGTACACGGCGGGGGTGATGCACAGCAACGCCATCATGGCCCTAAGAACTCGCTTCATCAGTGTCTCTCCTTAGTTATAGATCGGGGACGATCATGACCAGGAACAACGACATTCCGGCCACCGTCCGGTGACGAACTAGGGGCAAGATACGCTCAGTTCTTCCCGGCTGTCAACCAAACCCAAGGCGAGAAGGGACGCGCCTTGGAACGTTCCAGACCCTTGAACGTTCAGTCGAACCGGCGCCCGGTCTCCGCGTCGAAGAAAAGAACCTTGTCGGTCGAGACGGAGAAGAACACCGGGGCTTCGGGACGCGCGCGAAAGTCCGCCGAAGCGCGGGCCACCACCCGGGTGGCTTCGCTTTGAAGGGTCACGATGGTTTCGTTCCCCATGGGTTCGGCCAGGAGCACTCGGCCCTCGATCAAGCCCGGGCCGGGATTCTCGGAGACGGCTACGTCCTCAGGTCGAATTCCCACTTCGACTTTTGGCGGCATGGAGGCGCTTCTGAGCGACCGATGCAAAGCAAGCGGAACCCCCGCAGCGGTGAGGGCGCCGTCCGGGCCAAGGCTGGCTTGCCAGATATTGATCGGCGGACTGCCGAGAAACGTCGCCACGAAACGACTCACCGGGCGTCGATAGAGTTCGAGGGGCGGGCCCACCTGCTCGATCGCCCCGTCTCGGAGCAATGCGATGCGATCTCCGAGAGTCATCGCTTCACTTTGATCATGGGTGACATAGACGGTGGTGGTTCGAAGTTCCTGCTGCAGCCGTCGAAGCTCGGTGCGGGTCTGCAGCCTGAGCTGGGCATCGAGATTGGAGAGCGGCTCGTCCATCAGATAGACCGCCGGATTTCGAACCAGGGCCCGGGCCAGGGCCACCCGCTGCTGCTGGCCACCCGAGAGCTGGCTGGGCTTGCGCGAGACCAGGGCAGTGAGATCCATGCGGGCGAGCGCCGCCCGGACCCGGCGATCAATCTCCTCGGGTGAGGTACGGCGGGCCCGAAGGGGAAACGCGACATTCTCGAAGACGGTGAGATGCGGGTAGAGCGCGTAGTTCTGGAAGACCATGGCCACGTCGCGGTCCGCCGGCTTGACTTCCGCGACATCGCGATCGCCGATAAGAATGCGACCGGTGTCGACATCCTCCAGGCCCGCCAATAGACGGAGCAGGGTGGTCTTTCCGCAACCGGAAGGACCGAGGAGGACCAGGCACTCGCCCGGCTCGATGTCGAGGTCGACTTCGCGCAGGGCGCGATGAGCGCCAAACTGCTTGCTGACTTTCTCGAAGCGAACTCTCATTCTTTTTTCCGGCTCTCACTGGCCGGGCTCGACTCTATACTCCCGGCCACTTGAAATGATCGGGCCCTGGTTCCGAGCTGCCGTGCTGAGTGTCGCTGCATCGGCGTCCGTGCGGGCCGACTCACCCGCCGGAGCTGTCCTCAAGCAACAGTCCTTCAACCTCACCGAGAATGCCGAAGTCATCGCCCGCGTGACCGCCAAATGCGAGGGCTGCGACTGGGCCCGGGCCGGACACGAGGCCTCCGTGCTTCGGCTGGAGGTGGACGGTCGTTACTCTCAGCACCTCTTCCTCACCCGCGGTGGGGAGGCCGCCGAGTACCGGGTCATGCTGGGAGGGTTGGCCGCAGGCCGCCACAATCTGACCTTCGCGCTCGACCGCGGACCCTGGTCCACGGCCCCGCAGTCCGCGACCCTATCCCGGGTGGACTTTGTTCCCGTCGGCGGATCGAGCCCGCAACGCACCGCCACCGAACTCGCACCGATCCTCCACGCGCGGCCGAACACGGTCGGTCACTTCACCGATGTTCCCCTGGTCACGTGGTACGAAACCGACCAGACCGAACGAGGCTCACGGATCCGATACTCGGTGATCTTCAGCAATGAGGACGGCGGCACTCCGGCGGATCGATTGCTCGCCACATGGGGCCGGCTGACCGATATCGAATATGTCTACGGCATCGAATTCGACCAGGCGGGCCACGTGATCGAAGAGACCTTCCAGGGCAAGGATCACGAAATCGTCCCCTTCCGCGGAAAGCGTGAGGGGCGTCATCCTCTTCTGTATGTCGTGACCGACAACAACATGGTGAAGGACGCCGGGACGACAGAACAGCGTTTCGCGCCGGCGCCCATACCGTTCGACCTCACTGACGCCTCCCGAGAAAAGGTCATGGATGAGAACCCGTGGACCTACGCGGTGACTGCCCGGGAGGCGCGGCGTGAAGGGCGGGTAGTGAAGGCCCCGGCCCCGGGCTCCAAGCAGATCTTCGACCCCCGTCGATACGCGGTGGTCGAATTGTGCACCGCAGCCGACGACACCACCTTCGCGACCTTCACGTTCGCAGTGGGGGTTTCCGAGGGTCGAGGCGAGACCCGCTTCTACGATTCAACCGTCGGCGTTCGCGAATTTCGAATTTCCCGGTCTCCCGACAATTTCCCCAACAGTTGCTTTCGCGGCGCGGTGGCTCTGCCCCGGGGAGCGAAGGCCGAAGATGTGACCGCCCTGCAGGTTCGCGCTCACGCCCGGCCGCCCAAGAAGGGGGAGCCACCGCCGGCGACGTATTCGGGACCCGCTCATTTGCGCCGAGTCAACAAACTGTTCCTGATGAGTCCCGCTGACCTCCCCGAACCAAGCCTCTTCTCCTGGACCGGAGTGGCGGCTCTCGCTTTGGATGGCGAACCCGTAACTCTGGACATCAAAACACCAAAGAGATGAGGACAACATGCTGACCAGTACTACACGCGAGGCGTTGGCGGAGTTCCTGGGAACCGCGGTCCTGATTATCTTCGGAACGGCAGTGGTGGCTCAGGTGGTCCTCTCGGGGGGCGCCAATGGGAGCTATCTCTCCATCAACCTCGGATGGGGCCTTGGGGTCACGATGGCCATCTACGTCTCAGCCGGCGTCTCCGGCGCCCACCTGAACCCGGCGGTGACCCTGGCTCTCGCCGTCCACCGCGGCTTTGCCTGGTCCAAGGTAGTCCCCTACTGCCTGGCCCAGATCGCCGGCGCGTTCACGGGCGCTGCGGTCACTTATCTGACCTATCGCGACGCGTTCAATCACTTCGACGGCGGCACGCGAATGGTCACCGGCGCCAAGGCCACGGCGGGAATCTTCTCGACCTATCCGCAGGACTTCCTCAGCAATGTGCCCGGCGGCCTGATCGATCAGATCGTGGGCACCGCGTTGCTCCTGCTCCTGGTCCTGGCCATCGGCGATCAGAAGAACTTCGGTCCCGATCCCCGGCTGCAACCCATATTGGTGGGCGCGGCCGTGGTCCTCATCGGAGCGACCTTCGGCTTCAACTCCGGCTACGCCATCAATCCGGCCCGCGACCTGGGGCCGCGTCTCTTCACTGCGATCGCGGGCTGGGGCAGTGAGGTGTTCATCGCGGCGAACGGCTGGTGGTGGGTGCCCATCGCCGGCCCGCTGATCGGGGGCGTCCTCGGCGGATACATCTACGACTTCTTCATCACCCAGAGGCGCCCGTAGGGCGAGAGGCGGGGGGGCGATGGTACGCAGGCGCCGACCGTGAGCGTACCCGCTCGAAGAAGTTGACACCTATGTTCCGACTTGCACACCAAGCGGCAGGTGCAAGTCTGTGCAAGTCGGAACATAGGTGCATCTTTGGGACATCACCGATACGGCCGAGTACCGCAGGAGTACGGCCATGGCGACCGCCCACAGAACTCGTGGAGCGACGGCCAGGCGCGGTGGCCGCACCTGGGGGCCAGGCTCAGGCCTCGGGCCGCACCCAGGCGAGGCCTTCGATTTCCGCGAAGTGTTGGTCGAAGGACAGAAGGTCGGCGCCCGTCTCCATGGCCTGGGCCGCGATCCAGAGATCGTTTGTGGGAATCGGCCGGCCCTTCTTCCGCAGGGCGGCGCTGATGCGGCCGAACCGATCCGCGGTCACCAGCGTCACCTCGAGGAGCCGCACGAAAGGACTGTCCAGGAAAGCATCCAGGTCGCGGCGGTTCGCCTCGTACCTGGCGCCATTACGGAATCCGAAGAGCAGTTCGCCCGCGACGACGGGTGAGATCAACACCTCTTCCGCGCGACGGACAAGGCGAGAGACCTCGGGGTGGCCGCGAAAAAGAGCGGTGTAGGCGTTGGTGTCGAGAAGGACTCTCATTTCCAGAGGTCAGGGTCGACGACGCTCAGAGGCTTGATCGCCTTCAGGACCCGCTTCTCCTCGGCCTCGGTCCAGGATCCGATGAAACGGTCGAGCGCTCCGCCGATGGAAGCCGTCGAGCCTTTGTCCTCAGAAAGGCCCGCGCCGCGGCGCATCAGGAGAAGCGCCGCTCGGTTGAGGGACAGATCACGCTCCTTGGCGACTCCGCGCAGACGCTTGCTCAATTCCTTGTCGAAACCCCGCATCGAGAGCTGTTCCATGACTGAATCATAGCGCGAGTCACGACGAGTCAAAGAGCGAGTCAATCTGACGACTGGAACTCCATCGTGGCGATCTTTCGCGGGCCGAGAGAAAGAACCACGCGGCCGTTCTCCGAGGCCAGCGGATCCTTGCGTTGCTCGCGCAGGTTGGTGCGGAAGGCGCCCGTCAACGCGCGGTCGCCCCTCACCCCAACCCGAACCGAACCAACCCCTGGGTTGAAGAGGCGAAGCACCACGCTGTCGCGATCGTCGGCCTTCTTGAGCGCGCTCAGCGCCGCGGCCACCGGAGGTTCGCACTCCACGGTAAGGAACGAGTGGCGGCGCGGCAGAGGTGAAATCGCTGCCCCGCCACCGGTTCCGACGACCACGCTCGGAGGAGCCAGAAACCGTCGTCCCAGGGCGCACAGGGCGCTCTCCGTCGGCGGCGCAGCGCGGGGCACGAAGGCAAACCGGAACTCGTGGACGCCGAGACATTGAGCACCCGGGGTCTCGAGACTCGGGCCGGCGTTCCCGCTGCGGGTATGAAGATCGTCGCGGGAGAGCCACCCCACTGAGCGAAGAACCGTGAGTCCGATTCGCGCGCCCTCACCGCCCCCTTCATCGGCCAGAACTTCGTATTCCATGAGACCTTCACTCAGAACCGTCGTCCCCGCTTTCGCATCTCCCGCGTCGACGAACGACTGCAAGGGCGCCGAGTTCACCGGCATTTCCGGCATCGGCGTGGC
Source organism: Vicinamibacteria bacterium (assembly GCA_031362685.1). Lineage (GTDB taxonomy): Bacteria > Acidobacteriota > Vicinamibacteria > Fen-336 > JAGNNV01 > JAGNNV01. The sequence continues at coordinate 11,844 of JANLSZ010000386.1, forward strand.
CGGCACGAACCGCTGGGCCGGCCTCGACACCACACCGAACGCAGTGTCCGCGCGTGACTCGATGACGGAAAGGGCGCCGGTCGGAAAAAGGACACGAAGGCGGTGATCGGACGCGCCATTTTCTAGCCTTAGACGGCAGGAGACAACGGGAGAGCCCTGAGTGAGTTCGACCTCTATCGCCACGTCGATCGCCGACGTTTCCGGGCTGCGGCCCTGGCGGTCGGCGGTGGCGCACTTCGCAACCGCAAATGCAGTCTCGATGCGTAGCGCGCTTCGAAGCGGTCCTTTGGAAAGGACGCAGACCGTGGCCTTGGCGAGGCCGCGCGTGGTGACGCGCCGGTCGTGCGCGGGCGGCGAATAGTTGTACTCGTCACCCACATCGCCCACGTCTTCCATCTCGAGGACGTGCCGGTAGGTGCCGCCTGACCTGCGGTCATGAACGTTCAGAGTGCCGTCCTCGTTGACCTCCAGCCGGAGCAGATCATTCTCAATGCACCGCTCGGGCCCTTGCGGCGCGGCCGGCGCCTCGGGGCGCACTCCCACGCAGGCGTCGAAAGCGGCGAAGCCAGCGGCCGGAAGGGAAACCGCGCAGACGATGTGAAGCCGCTCGACTCGAACGGCCAGCGGCAACTCCACCCGACTCGTCCACTGCTCGATCCGGGCCTCGCGCCTCACCTCCTGAAAGGGAATGGCACGGCCTTCGGGATCGGTGATGGTGAGGATCGAGGAGGAGCGGGGGAAGAAAGCGAGGGGCGCGTCGAAGAGGCCGGAATCCAGCATCCGACCTGGTTCGGCGCTCTCAATCGGCAGATCGATCACCGCCTCGACCCCGCCGGAGAAAGGTTGAATGTCCGTGTTCACGATCAGAAACCGGACTGAACCCTCAGGCGCCGGCGCCACGCGACGGGCGAGGGCGCGGAGTGAACGCTGCGCCTGACCCTCGGCTGCCTGCAGCACGCGGCCAAACCGCGTTTCGTTCTCGTCGTGAACCGGGTCGATGCTGCATCCACAAATGCTGTCGTGCGGGTGATTCTCGAGCAACGTCTTCCACGCATACGCCAGAACGCCGGAAGGATGCGGCTCTCCGCCGAGCCAGGCGAAAAGGGCCAGGGGCTCGACCGTCTTCTCGAGCAGGGCCTGGGCGCGGACGTTGCTCTTCTTCAGATAGGTGCGCGCGGAAAGCACGCCCGGAAGCAGATACGAATAGTCCTCGCCGGCCCGAAGTTCGCCATGCACCACCTCCAGGGCAATCTCCCGGGCCGCCACGGCCGAGCGAACTCCATCCACGTAGGCGGGCAGGGTGGAAAGGGCGGCGGCCACTCCCTCGCCCGCCCCGATCTCTCCCACCAGCTCGAGGAGGTCCGGATGGGGCTCGGTGTGATCGATGCCCGCCATGATCAGCGCGGAGCCCACGGCCGAGCGAGAGCGCTCGCGCTCCACCACCGCCGCCGCCTCTTTCGGCCGCACGGATGCGGGAAGGAGGGGCAGACGGAAACCGTTGCAATAACCCTCGCGCGGGAGGTGCAGCAACAAGGTCCGGGTGCCGTCGTGACCTTCCCAGATGTATTCCGCCCGCGGTCCACCAAAGCCTCGCCACAGAATCGCGTTGTCCAGATCGAAGCCTTTGAGGATCTGCGGCATCTGAGCAACATGCCCGAAAGGATCCGGGGTGTAACCCGCGCGCATCACCCCGCCGAACGACTCGGCGATCCGATGGCCAAGAGCGAGATTGCGCACCAGGGCTTCGCCGCTGACCAGGAACATGTCGGGCATGACGTACCACGGACCCACCAGCAGGCGCCCGCCTCCGATGCGACGACGCAGCCGCTCCTTCTGGTCGGGCCGCACTTCAAGATAGTCCTCGAGCACGATGGTCTGGCCGTCGAGGTGGAAGAACGTGAACTTGTCGTCCGTGTCCATGCGGTCGAGCACGCCGTCGACCAGGTCGATGAGGCGCAGCCGATACTCCTCGCGGGTGAGGTACCACTCGCGATCCCAGTGGGTGTGCGAGATCACATGGACCTGGGTCGGAAGCGCTTTGCTCAAAACAGACTCAACCTTTCGTGGCCCCGGCGGTGAGGCCCGCGACGAAGAAGCGTTGCAGCAGGATGAACGCCAGCAGCACGGGCAGCAGGCCGATGAAACTCGCGGCCGCAACCAGATGCCATTCCGTTTCGTAGCCGCTCTGGAAGCTGAAGAGACCGACCGGAATCGTAAACCGGGCCTGCGAGTCGAGAAGCACCAGGGCGAGACAGAACTCCGACCAGTACGCGGCGAGGTTGAAGATGGCGACCGACGCGAGTCCTGGCCCCAGCAGGGGCAGGGCCACCAGACGGAAGATCCCGAAGCGCGAGCAGCCGTCCAGGCGCGCGGCCTCGAACAGCGAGGTCGGCAGACCATCGAAGAAGCTCTTGAGCACCACCACCGTGAACGGGATCTGGATGGCCGCGTAGACCAGGATCAAACCCGCGTGAGTGTCGAGGAGGTGAAGTTTCGCGACAAGACCATAGATGGGCACGAGAAGGATCAACGGCGAGACCATCTGCGCGGCCAGGAAGAGGAAGACGATCCCGTCGCGGCGTTTGAATCTCTCGCGGGACAACACGTATCCCGCCGGAATCCCGAGGAGCAGGGTGAGGGCGGTGGCCAGAGCGGCCACCCGCGCGCTGTTCCAAAGATAGAAGGGAATCTGCGTCTTCTCGAGAACGGTGGCGTAGTTCCGCAGTGACGCATTCTGGGAAATCAGTTTCGGCGGGTACTCGTAGACCTCGGCTTTGGTCTTCGTGGACAGCGAGAAGAGCCAGAGTTGCGGCAGCAGGAACGCGGCCGCGACCAGAACGAGTACGAGCTGCATCGGCCAATCGGTGCGCTTCTTCATGAGGCCGCCTGGCGTCGCATGGTCCGGACGGCCACGAGGGCGAGGGCGAGATTGACGGCCAGCATCACCGCCGCGATGGCCGCCGAGCGACCGGCTTCCAGCGAGTAGAAGGCCGAGCGGTACATGTAAAGCGCGATGACTTCGGTCTGCCGGGCCGGACCGCCGCCGGTGAGGGGCAGGATCAGGTCGAACGTATTCAGGGTGGAGATGGTGATGAGGACGAGGTTCAAGGCCAGAATCGGCTGGAGCTGAGGCAGGATCAGCCAGCGCAGCCGCTGCGAACGGGTGAGGCCCTCGAGATCCGCGGCCTCGTGGAGTTCCTTCGGAATGCGCGTGAGCCCCGCGAACTGGAGGATCATGCTGAACGCCGAACCGCGCCAGACGTTCGCGACCACCACCGAAGCCAGGGCCAGCGACCCACTCGACAGGTAGGGCAGGGCCGGCAGACCGAACATCGAGCCCATGTAGTTCGCGATTCCCGCGCGGTTCTCCATCAGCAGGATCCGCCACAAGACGCCGATGAGAACGCCGGGAATCACCCAGGCGCTCACCACCGAGGCGCGCGCGAACATGGTGCCCGCGGTTCCCCTCCGTCGCGCGGCGTCGATGAGGACCGCGAGGCCGAGACCGATCACCAGTTGAAGCACGACCGACGTGGTCACGAAGATCAGGGTCACGAAGAGCATGCCGGGAAGCCCCGGATCCGCGGCCACGGACTTGAGGCTCGCGGAAGTGTAGGAGTACCCCGCACCCTCGGTGGTGGCGTTGGTGGCGGAGAGCCGGATCAGCTCCAGCATCGGGTAAAGAAGGAAGGCGGTGGCCAGGGCCAGCGCGGGAGCGAGCCAGACCACGAGCGCCCGGTTCTCACGCCATACCGCGAAGAGGCCGAAGGCCAGCAGAAGGATGGTGAGAGCCGCCGGTGCGAACATCAAGGCGTCGAACGCGGGAGGGGGAGCCGCGCCTGCTCGCTGTCGGTCCGCCACCTTCAAGACTTCCGCCCACGCACCATCGACGGCCTGTTCCGGGGTCTTGTCGCCGGACACTGCGTAGCCGATGGCAAGCTGGAGCTGCTCGGAGATCGTGGGATAGATGAGGACGGCCGGGCGGGCGCGGGCCCCGGCCAGCCATTCTCCGAAGCGCGCGTGGAAGGGATCCTCGCGGAAAAAGGGAAACTGTTGATACACGCTGCGTCGCGCCGGGAGCTGATGCGCGAGCTGGCTGATCACGCCGACGTTCTTTGACGACTCGATGAACTGAATCAGCTCCGCCACCGCTTTCTGCCGCGCCGGATCCCTGGCAAAGCTCACCCAGATCCACCCGCCCGCGCCGGTTGCGACCACACCGGGTTCGCGCTGCGGGATGGGTGCTATGTCCCACAACGCGAATTGCTCCTTGCTGAGGCTCGGCTCCAGGTCGCGCAACTGCCAGCTTCCCCCCAGGAACATCGCGGTGTCGCCGGCGATGGCGGCGGCGGAGAGCTGCTGGTAGTCGTTGTTGGCGAGGACCGAACTCGGCGACGCGCCCTTCGTGATGGTGTCCTGCATGAACTGCAGAACGCGGATCATCTTGTCGCGGTTGGGAGGCAGGCCGAAGATGGGCGCGCCCTTCTCGTCGACAAGTTCCCCACCCTGCCCCCAGAACATCGGGAGGTGATCGAAGACCGCACCCTCCCATCGCCCCGCGTTGAACAGGTACCCGGAGATCTTCTTCTCACGCGTTATCCGGCTGGCGATATCGATGAGTTCGTCCCAGGTCTGCGGCGGCTTCGGAACCAGATCCTTGCGGTAGTACAGCACCCGGCAGTCTGTACCGTGCCACATACCGTAGACGTGACCCTCGGCATCCTTGAGGGTGTCTATGGTGAAGGGAAGGAAATCGTCGCGGTCTTCTTTCGGCCAGTAAGGATCGAGCGGCTGGATGTGCTTCCCCGCCATGAACAGGGGCACCCAGAAGCTGTCGATCGAGGCCACGTCGGGAAGTCGGTGATTCGCCGCCGCCATCATGAGCTTCGCCTTGTGCAGTTCGAGAGCCGGCATGACGGAAATGTCGATGCGAATCTCCGGATGGGCAAGCGCCCAGTCGCGGAAGATGCCGTGAAAAGTGGCGGCCATGTCCTGACGGGCGGCGAGGTGCGAATACTCCTGCTGCGCCCACATCGAGATGACGAGAGGCGCGTCCGCCCGGCCGATGCGGACCGGGGTCACGAGATCGTCGCCTTGCTCAGCCGGACTTGCCGCCGCGGGTGCCAGGAGCAACCCGCACGCAAGTCCCGCGGCCAGGCACAACGATCGGGACATCAGCGCACGCTCGTCCCTTCACGCCCGCCAGAACGGTCTGCCGCCGAGTGGACAGGAGTCTCTCTGCCACGCCAACTCCTAGTCCGAATCCAGATCGGGTTGGTGACGGCAAGCGGCGCTCCGGAAGCGGCCAGGATGTGGACGCGCAGATAGCCGCTGGTGGACGCGAAGCGTTCGACGAGAAGCTTTCCGCCCGCAAGCGGCGCTTCGGCTACGCGCTCGCCGTTCCAGAACACTTCCGCCTTCGCCCCCTGGTAGAGCGGCGCCTCCGCGGCCACTGCGACGTTCACGGCATAGGCATCGCCCCGGGCCAGGACCAGGGTGTCGCCCACCAGCCCTTCCTTCGAGGAGGAGGTGACGCGGATATCGGGAGGCGCCGTCGCGCCATCGGCCATCACGATCACACGACCGCCCCGGATGGAGTCGAGGACCGCCCGGGTGGAGAGCTCGCTCGCCCACACCCGGACGCTGGCCGCACCGATGGGCGCGTCACCCCGATGCCAGTCGCTGACCCCGATCGCGGTGATGCGCCTCCCGGCGGTGAGCAGCATGTCCCACAAGGCGACCGCTCTCACGATCTCCGCGGGCTCCCGGCCCGTGATCTCGATCGCGTTCACGATGTCCGGGACCGGGTGCGTCCACGAGCAGGCGACGCAGGCCGAGTAAGGATGGTTGATACCCACGAGCGCGCCTCTGGCCACGGCCGCGCGGAACAGCCCGTCGATCGCGACCTCGCCCGGCGAGACTCGAAAGTCGACGAAGTCCCGAACCCCGCCGAGGCCCCACACGTTGGCATGACCGCCCGGCGTCGTCACCTCTTCGCCCACGATGGTCAGGAGGCCCGGAACGTCTATGGGCTCCCGCTGATGCGCGGTGTTGTTGTGATCGGTGATGGCCAGGAAGTCGAGGCCTTCCGCCCGGGCCTTCTCGGCCAGGGCCTGCGCGGACAAAGCGCCGTCGCTGTTGTGGGTGTGGGCGTGCAGCGCGCCCGAGTACCAGGCGGGGCCCGGCTTGATCGGCTCTTTTGGTCGGGGCGGAAGCGACGGGGTTTTCAAGGCCGGATCGGAGGACGACGTCCGCACCGTGACCTCGACATCGACGCCGGCGGCCCCGACCTTGTAGAGACCCAGGCTGACGTTCCATTGTCCTGCCTGAATGGGCCCGGGCCAGTAACCGGGCGTCGCCTCGGAAACGCTCACGAAGATGGCGCTCCGCTCGCCGCCCGTCCAACCGCGAAATGCCGTCGTGCCGAGTTCGACAGAGCCGGGCTCGAGGAGGCCGAGGTCCACCACGTTCTCCCCGTTCCCGCGGTCGTACTTCAGCTCGATGTCGATTCGGGTTGTGCCCGGCGCGACGTCGAAGGGCACCTGGACGTAGCGGTCGACCTGCTGCTGTTTCGGGGTGAAGTGAGTTTTGATGATGCGGGGAGTTGGGGCAGGTGCGGGTTGCGCGAAGGCTGGCATCCACACGGATGCGAGCGCAAAAACGGCGACGAGCCTGGTAGCTGGGATCAGGGGGTTGCTTCGTTGGCCGCCCTTCGACGGCCGCCTCGCAATGACGTCCTTGCTTGCGTTTCGCTGCATCGGCTTCTTCGCGAGCAGCCGCCTCGCAATGACGACCCCAGGCATGTCTCGTTGCGGCGGCTTCTTCGCGGGGACGCTTGTCAAGACGCTCCTGCTGAGAAACCCGTTCGATTACGGCCCATTTCAGCTCCTTTCCGTCATTGCGAGGGACCCGTCGTTGTGGAGTCAGACCGAAGCAATCTCCCGAGAGATTGCTTCAGGCCATGCGAACGGGCAGCGCCCTTCGCAATGACGACCCTTTTCGCGTCTTGTTGCGGCGGCTTCTTCGTGAGAACGCTTGTCAAGATACGCCTTCGTGGTCGGCGAGCATGTTGAGGACGAGGGCGGTCCACGAGAAGGCGTGCGCACCGAAACCGTCGCCGGTGTAGGGATCGTAGTACTCGCGGAAGCCGCCTCTCTCGATCAGCTCGGCCGATTTGTCTTCAATGGTGCGGGCCAGATCGACGTAGCCGTGCCGGCGCAGACCGCGGGCGATGTACCAGTTGGTGTTGATCCAGGAAGGTCCGCGCCACAACAGCTTCGAATCAAGCTCTGGCCGTCCGTCCGATGGCTTCAGGTACAGCGGCTCATTGAGGGCGGTGGAGGGAACCGGGTACGCGGCCGCGTACTCCCTGGGATCGGAGATGTGCCGCACCAGGGCCTCGACCATCTCAAGCGGGAGATCGGGCAACAGAATCGGCATCAGCGACGTCACGGTGCTGACCCTCAGCTGCTCTTCCCGCAAACCACCGAGGTCGTAGAACAGACCCGTCGTCTGGTCGTAGCACTTGTCGAGCAGGGATCGGGTCGTCTTCGCGGCGCGGACACGCATGACCTTCGCGGCTTCCGGGTCGCCGGCCTCCTCGTGCAGGTCGGAGAGAACACGCTCGTTCTCGGCATAGATGGTGTTGACCAGCACGTCTTCGCAGATGAACTTGTCGGCCGCGAACATCTTGTCGTGATCGCGCTCCATCTCCGCGTACGGGCCCACCGCGCGCTGCCAGGCCGCGGTGAACTGGTCGCGGGTGGGATGAGTGACCCCGAGGTACTTGTCGTACTTGGGAATGTGATCGAGCCCCGATTCGTCGGGCTGGAGGATGGCGATGAGGCCGTCGCGATCCGGGTCGCGCATCCGATCGAGCCAGTCGTAATAGCGTCGAACCTTGGGCAGCATCTCGGCCAGAACCTCAGGGCCTCCATCCCCTCTCGAGATGGCGAAGAGCGCCTCGGCCAGAAGAGGCGGCTGAATGCAGTCGGAGAGGTAAGGCGTGCGGTACGCGATCGAGTACTCCTTCAGCATCTCCTCGAAGGCTTCGCGCTGCCAGAAAGTCACGTGCCCCACGAAGCCGTCCGCGGGCTGGTTTTTCAGAAGACTGCGGATCTCGGAGCGGGCCCGATCCATGTCGTAGCGCGCGAGCACGATCGCGTGGAAGCAGGAATCCCAGAACCACTGAAATGGATAGGTGCCGGTCGAGGGGCAGACGAAGTCGTAGTCCTCCCCGCACCAGGGAGCCGTTCCGCGCTGACGATTCCGGTCATAGAGAGCCCGGACCTTCTCGACCATGGCGTCATAGCGTTTCGAGGGGCTCATAGCGAGCGAGATCATGTCACGGGCCGCGACCTTCTTATATCCTGAATGTTTATGTCCACACTGCACCCGGCTCTTATCGGTCTGATCTTCGTGGCCGCCCTTCTTTATTCCGCGGTGGGCCACGGAGGCGCTTCGGGGTACCTGGCCGTCATGGCGCTCTGGGACATCCCTCCCGAAGTCATGCGACCCCTGGCCCTGACCCTCAATGTGGCGGTGGCCCTGATCGGCACGGTGCGCTTCACCAAGGTCAAGCTCGTTCCCTGGCGCCTTGCCGTTCCACTCCTCGTTGGCTCGTTGCCGATGGCCTTCGTGGGCGGAAGCATCCACCTTGCGCCTGGAGTCTTTAAGCCTTTGCTCGCCTGCGTGCTCGTCCTCGCCTCCCTTCGTCTGGGCCTTTCCTCCCTGGGGCGGTCGACGGGCGAGGACGCAGCGGCGCCGCCAAACCCCGCGCTCAGCGTCGTCGTCGGCGCTTTCATCGGGCTCCTCGCCGGTCTCACTGGAACCGGCGGGGGGATCTTCCTCTCCCCCCTGGTCCTGCTCCTTGGGTGGGCGGGGATCCGCAAGACCGCGGGAGCGTCCGCGGTCTTCATTCTGGGAAACTCGATCTTCGGACTGCTGGGAACAGGAGTGTCTCACCTGCCCGAGATGCGGATTCTGGCGCCCTTCATGCTGGCCGCCGTTTCGGGTGGACTCCTGGGCTCGTGGCTGGGAACGCGTGGTCTCAGCACGGCGCGCCTCCGCCGCGTTCTGGCCCTGGTTCTGGTCATCGCGGCCATGAAGCTCGCGTTCACCTGATTTCAGAGGGCGAACGCGTCGATCCGGAGTGCCGGCATTCAACCCGCGAGCGGAGGCGCGGTCTAAGATAGCCGGTCGGTTTCGTTCTTCGAGGATCGGCTGGCCGCACTTCGGAAAAGTCTCGGGAACCATCACAAACCAGCCTTAATAGTTGCTTAAGACCGGCGTGAAAGAGTGGAACAGAACCTATGCCGGTAAGTCGTGTTTCCCTGGGGAGTGTTGTGAAGACAAAAAAGACGTTGTGGACTATCGGTGTGGCCGCGATCCTGTGCCTTCTGAGTCCCCACAGTAGGGCTCAAACTCCCGCGCCCTCCAGCGTGCTGGGGCAGGTTGAATCGGTGGATGCCGCTTCCCGGACCATCAGGATAAAGACCGAGGATGGCGCGTCTTTGGCGGTGGCGCTGGCCGAAAAGGGTACGGTGGTGAAAGTGGCGCCGGGTGAGAAGTCGCTTCAGAACGCGGCGCCCATCGCCTTCGAAGGCCTCGTCGCGGGGGACCGCGTTCTGGTCCGGGGCGGCGCCCGAAACGAGGGGAGAATCGAAGGCGCGCTCCGCGTCGTGGTCATGGCGAAGACCGATCTGGCCGCCCGAGACGAGAGCGAGCAGCGAGTCTGGCGAGAGCGCGGCGTGTCTGGAACCCTGACCGCAACGGACCCGGCAAACGGCGCGTTCACGATCCAGACCAGCGCCCCGTCACCGGCCGGCCCGGTGTCGACCACGCCGAACCCTCAGGCGACCAATGCTCTCGTGGTCGACGCGCAGAAGGCGACCCTTCATCGATACGCGGATGGGTCGGTGAAGTTCGATGAGGCCAAACCGGCCGCGATCGCCGACATGGCGGAGGGCGATCAGGTGCGCGTTCTCGGAACAAGGTCCGCCGATGGGGCACGATTGACGGCTGAGCGAGTGGTCTTCGGTTCTTTCAAAACCATGGCCCTCGCCATCGAGCATGTCGATCCAGCCACCGGCCTGCTTAGCGTGAAGGACCTTCAATCGAACCGGAAATTCACGATCTCGGTCGCAACCAGCGGGTTTATTCGCAGGATCCCGCCGGAGATGGCGGCGATGTTCGCGGCCCTCTCAGGAGGCGGGGGAGGCAGGCCAGGTGGACCGCGTCCGGGGGGCGAAGGGGGCCACGCGGCGGCAAGCCCGGGCGCTTCGCCACGCGAAAGCGAATGGCGCGGACACGCGCCAGGCAATCAGGCCATGGGCGGAGGGGGGCAAGCCGGAGCAGACCCGGGCGCTTCCCGACCCGAAGGCGAATGGCGAGGACACGCGCCGGGCAGTGCGGCCATGGGCGGAGCGGGCCGACCTGCTGAAATGGGCGGTCGGGGCCCGGGCGGTGGCGGGGCGCGAAGTGGCCGAGTGATGGAAGACATGCTCGACAAGATGCCCATCATCACCTTGGCCGATCTCAAGAAGGGCGACTGGGTGGGAGCGGTGGTCAGCAGGATCGACGCGTCGGGGAAAGGTGTCGCCTTCAATCTGCTGGCGGGAATCGACGTTTTTGCTTCACGGGCGAATCGCAGCGGAGGCGTCGACGTCGGAATGCCCGCCGGCCTTCTCGACGGGGCGCTCGGCGTACCCTGAGGCCTCTTCTGAACTTTCTCAATCATCACCATGAACTCACACCCCAAAGATCGGCGCTTTACAACATGACCCCCGCTACCTTTCTCTCTCGTTGCCGACCCGGTGCTGCCGGCCTCATCCTGACCGTGATGGTCGCCTCGTTTCTTTCCCCCGGGAGCGACGCGTTCGCCTCCGCCGCGGAAGCGACTCTGGAGGGCCGGGTGATGGACCAGACCGGGGCCACGGTGTCCGGAGTCAAGGTGACCTTGATCGGCGCCACCAGCCGTCAGTTCACCAGCGACAAGGCGGGCAAGTTCCGGGCTACCGTTCCGGAGGGTTTCTACGTAGTCACCGCCGAGAAGCCGGGCTTTGTCGCCTACACGGGGGCCAACATCGAAATGAAGGCGGGAGCTCCCATGGTTCAGGAGATCCGACTCGAAGTGGCACGCACCGAAGCGGTGAACGTGGATGAGCGCGCATCGGCGGTGAGCCTGGGCGCATCGGAGAACGCGGGCGCCATCGTTTTGAAGGAATCCGACATCGAAGCGCTACCCGATGACCCCGACGAACTCGCGGCCTACCTTCAGGCCCTGGCGGGAAACTCGGGCGGCCCCAACGGCGGGCAGATTTCCATCGATGGCTTCACCGGCGGTCGCATGCCCAGCAAGGCCTCCATTCGGGAAGTCCGACTGAACTCGAATCCGTTTTCGTCCGAGTTCGACCGCATGGGGTTCGGACACATTCAAATTTTCACGCGGCCAGGCACCGATACGTACCGCGGCGGCGCGTCTTTTCGCTTCAACAACGATGCTCTCAATACGCGCAATCCGTATGCTCCCAACAAGCCGCCGTACAGCCGCGAGGACTACGGCCTCGAGTTCGCGGGGCCAATCGCCAAGGGAAAGGCGTCGTTCTCTTTCGAATCCGACTACCGGAGTTCGGACGACAACCAGACCATCAACGCGGTCGTTCTCGACCCGAGCCTCGTGAGCACGCCGGTCGCCCTGACCCTCACCCGGCCGCTGAGCCGCCTGACCTACTCGCCTCGCATCGACTGGCAGATCAACGACAAGCAGTCGCTCATCGTCCGCTACTCGCATTCGGAGAACAAGGCCGAGGACAGTGGAATCGGGGGATTCAATCTGCCGTCCCGGGGGTTCGATTCGAATAACTCCGACAACAACGGCGAGCTCACCCTCAACAGCATTCTGGGCCGGGCGGTGAACGAGGTCCGGATGCGTTACGGGTCCACGGGCCGGGACCAGACCTCCCAGAACCCCCAGGCGGCCCTCACCGTCCAGGAGTCCTTCGGCAGCGGCGGGGCCGCGGTGGGGTCGAGAACGGACGGGACGCGCTTCGAACTCTCAGACGTAGTGTCCTGGGCCACCAGAAAACACGCTTTCCGCAGCGGCTTCAGGGTGCGGCGCAACACCACCGACGAACTCTCGCGAAACAACTTCGCCGGGGTGGTCACTTTCGCGGGAGGCCTTGGCCCCGCCCTCGATGCGAACTTCAACCCCATCCTGGGCGCGGATGGCGCGCCCGTCATCGGGCCCATCGAAAGCCTGGAGCGGTACCGCCGGACGCTCGGACTTCAGGCCCGCGGTTTCTCCCCGACCCAGATCCGGCTTCTGGGAGGCGGCGTCTCCCAGTACACGGTGGCGGGCGGAGATCCCAGCGCCGACGTGGCCCAGACCGACGCCGGCTTGTTCTTCAACGACGACTGGAAAAAGACGGACCGGCTGGTGCTGGGCCTCGGCCTTCGGGCCGAGATTCAGAACAACCTGAACACGCGCCTCGACCTGGCGCCTCGGGTCTCCTTCGCCTATTCACTCAAGATGAACAAGGACGGAAGAACGCCAAAGTCGGTCACCCGCGGAGGTATAGGAATCTTCTATGACCGGGTCAGCGAGAATCTCGTGCTGGATGCGAACCGCTACCTGGACGGCGGACGTCTCCAGTACGTGGTCACGGACCCCCTGATTCTGGACAGCATCAAGGTCACGAACGGATCCGTGGTCAGCGTTCCGTCCGTCGAGTTACTGAACCGATTCTCCCAGCCGCAAAACACCAGGGTTCTCGATGAGGGGACCCGGGCGCCGCGGTCGATCCAGGGCTCGGTCTCCCTGGAACAGCAGATGGGGGGCATGACGGGATCTCTCGCTCTGATTGGCTCCCGCGGTGACCATCAGCTGCGATCGAGGAACATCAACGCCGTGCGTGCCGATGGCTCGCGCCCTCTGGCCGGCCCAGGTGCGGTTTACTCGTACGAGACCACCGGACGAAACCAGCAGTTTCAAGTGGTCGCGGGCCTGTCCAGCCGTCCGGGCCGAAAGAACTCCTTCTTCGTTCGCTATTTCCTCGGCTGGGCCAAAGGCGACACCGACGGCGCCAACACTTTTCCGGCCATTCCCACCGATCTCGAAGCCGATTACGGCCGAGCCTCCTCTGACGTGCGTCACCGGGTGATGGCGGGCGGCAACATCGAAGCGCCCTGGGGAATCAAGGTCGGGCCCATGCTGATTCTCTCCACCGGCCGTCCGTTCAACATCACCAGCGGCCGCGACTTCAATCTCGACACCGTGTTCTCCGATCGGCCCAGCTTCGGAACCGCCGGCCAGACGGCCGTGATCAATACCAAGTACGGCCTCCTCAATACCGCGGGCGTGGGCCAGATCATCCCCAGAAACTACGGCAACGGCCCGAATTTCGCGAGCCTCTCTTTGCGTCTGTCCAAATTCGTCGCGTTCAAGAAAGCCAAGATGGCGGGGGGCGGGCCGGGAGGCGGTGGACCTCCGGGGGGGATGGGCGGAGGCGACCACGGCGGCGGCGGCTTTATGGGCGGGGGCGGCGGGATGATGGGCGGGCGCGGCGCCGGGGGCGGCGGTGCGGGCCTCACCTTCGCGGTGAATATCTCGAACCTGCTCGACCGCACGAACGAAGGCACTCCGGTCGGGAACCTCTCGTCTCCGAAGTTCGGTCAGTCAACCTCCCTCGCCGGCTTCTTCATGGGCTTCGGCCCGGGTGGCGCCGGGGGCGGAGGCGAGGCCGGAAACCGGCGCATCGAGCTTCAGATCCGCGCGAACTTCTAGCTGCTAGCCGGCCCTTCTCCCCGCGGCCACCACCTGACCCACCGGGTTCTCGCCCGCTCGGATGAGGTCGAGGAGCCGATCCGTGTTGAGGATCAGCAAGTCGGCCCGCTTTCCGACCTCGATGCTGCCGACTTCGTTCTCAAGGCCCACGCTCATCGCGCCGCCGATAGTGGCGGCAGAAAGAGCTTCTTCCAGCGACAAACCCATGCCGAAGCAGGCCAGGGTCATGGCGAAGGGCATCGACGACGAGAGTCCTCCGCCTGGATTCGTATCGGATCCAAGCGCGATCGCGACTCCACTCTCGATCATCTTCCGGGCGGGCGCAAACCTTCCGAGTTTCAGGAAGAAGGACGCAGTGGGAAGGAGGGTCGCAACCACTCCTGCCCTCGCCATAGCCGCGATGCCCTCATCAGAAACCTGAATGAGGTGATCGGCGGAACGCGCCTGCAACTCGGCGGCCAGGACTGCCCCTCCGGTGTCGGAGAACTCGTCGGCGTGGATTCTCAGGGCGAGGCCCGACGAGGCCGCGGCGCCCAGGATGCGACGGCTCTCGTCCACGGTGAAGACACCGCGTTCGCAGAAGACGTCGGCAAAGTCGGCCAGGCCGAGGCGCGCGATCTCGGGGATGGCCTGGTCGATGAGCTCGGCGATGTACGCCTCGCGGTCCGAGCGACGATCGAGAGGAACCTCATGGCCGCCCAGGTACGTCCGAACCGCTCGCACCGGGTGATCCAGGGCCGCGGCGGCGATCGCGGCAAGGGACACTTTCTCGGAGGTGATGGAGAGACCGTAGCCACTCTTGATTTCCGCGGTGGTCGTGCCCAGAACGAGGAGGCGATCGAGACGAGAGCGAATGATGCGGCTCAGGTCGTCAGCTGAAATGGCCCGGGTCGCCGCTACCGTCTTCACGATCCCCCCGCCTTGAGCGGAGATCTGCTCGTAGGTGGCGCCGGCCAGCCGTGCCCGGATCTCGTCATCACGATCGCCGGCGTAGGCGAGATGGGTGTGGGCATCGACAAAACCGGGGATGACGGCCGCGCCCCGCGCATCGATCTCAATGACATTCATGGAGGTGCGAACGCCCCGGCCAAGATCACTCTCCGGGCCCACAAAGACTATGCGGTCCCCCTGGGCCGCCACCGCGGCATTTCTCAGTCCGCCAAGGTCCCGCAGCTTCACGCCGAGCCTCGGCCTCGCTCCTTTGAGCGTGGCCAGGAGACCGATATTACGAACAACGAGGTCGGCGTCAGGGAGTTCGTGGCTCATGATTCAAGGTTGGGTCTTCGCCCAGGAATGCGGAATCCTAATCGCTCGCGATACCATCGAGTCGATGAGTCGCTCATTCCTGAATCGTCCCGTGGCCATTTTGAATCAGAGCATGCCCATGGCCTCGCTCGTCCTGATCGTTTTCGTCGTGCTTGGAAGCGCGCTCCTGGCCTTCACGGCTCGTCTCGGGGCTCCGTCTTTGAGCCTTGTCCTCTTGTCTCCGTCGCTCGTGCTGGAGGGCCAGGTCTGGCGGATGGTCACCTGGGCCTTCTTCGAAGCGGACGGACAGAATCTCGTTTTCGGTGCGTTGATGCTGGGCGTCTTCGGTCGCGACCTGGCCGCCTTGTGGGGCGGCGTTCGCTATCTGGTCATTTGCATCGGGGTGACCCTGGGGGCCGGCCTGCTGACCACCCTGGTCGGCTTCTTCTGGGGCGAGGTCTCTCGAACTCAATACCTGTCGATCTGGCCGCTCGCCGATGCGTTGATCGTAGCCTGGGCCCTGCTGTTCCCTAACCGGACCATCCTGTTCATGCTGATGCTGCCGGCGGCGGGAAAGAACCTGCTCTATATGACCATGGGCATGACTGGTTTGTTTGCCATCATGTACGGCTTTTCTAACTTCGTCCCCCACCTCCTCGCCATGGCGGTGATGTACGCCTACATCCGGGGGGGCACCGTGATCGCCGCCCAGTTGAAGCTGAATCGACTCCTCGCCCCCAAACGCAGCAACCCGGGCCTCAAAGTCGTCGAAGGCGGGTGGAACAAGGATGGAGGGAAGGGCCCGAATGACTCGGGCTGGGTCCACTGAGCGCCCGGCCACGCGTGCTCAGCCCTGTTTCGCGGGCCGTTCGCCGAAAAGCGCCGTTCCTACCCGCACGATGGTGGCCCCCTCTTCGATCGCCACCTCGTAGTCGTGGCTCATGCCCATCGAGAGTTCCAGGCCGGACAGAAGACCACGTTCCGCCGCTTGAACCCCCAGGGCACGGAGGCGCGCGAAGTAGGGCCGCACGTTCTCGGGATCTTCGAGGAAGGGCGGAATGGCCATGAGGCCATCCACCCTGATTCCACCCACTCCGCGTAACCCGTCGAGAACCGACAGAAGCTCCGTCTCGGGCACGCCCGACTTCGTGACCTCGCCGGCCAGGTCGACTTGGATGAGAACGGACATCACCAGTCCCATCTCCGTCGCGGTTCGACCCACGCGTACTCCAAGCTCAGCGGAATCGATCGATTGAATCCGCGAGACTGAGGCCACGGCCTTGCGGACCTTGTTCGACTGGAGGGCGCCGATCAGCTCGAAACGCAGGGGATCAACGCTCTGAAGAAGGCGGAGCAGGAGGCGTTTCTTCTCCTCCGCCTCCTGAACGCGGTTCTCACCGAAGCAGCGCTGACCCGCCGCATACGCCTCTTCGATGGCGGCCACGGGATGAAATTTGCTGACCGCCACCAGGGTGACGGCCGAGGCGTCGCGACCCGCGCGCTGAGCCGCAGCTGCGATCCGTCCGCGGACCACGGCGAGACGAGCCGCGATGTTCAAGGGGCTTGGAGGCGACTCGTCACTTCTTCTTGAGGGCGGCGATGAGGCCCAAAGCCGTGGCCTTGTTCTGATCGCTCTTCGGTCCCATGGCCAGATACTTCTCCAGATGCGCGATGCAATCGTCGGTCTTGCCCGCCTGGAGGTCTGCGGTACCGAGATAGTACTGAACCTCGGCGTTGGTCGGATCGATCGCTTCGACCTTCGCAAAGGCGGCAGCGGCTTCCTCGTTCTTGCCGCTGTTGAGAAGAGCGAGGGCAAGATTGAAGAGCTGCTTCGGATCGTTGGCTCCCGAGCCGCTCGACATCACTTCGACCGCTTTGTCCTTGAGGCCCTGAGCGGTGTAGATATTCGAGAGCAGAACGCGCGCGTCAGAGTAGTCCGCCTTCACTTCCAGCGCTCGCTTGAGGGTCGCTTCGGCGCTTGGGTAGTCCTTCTTCTGATACTGGGCAAAGCCCTTGTTGTAAATGGCTTCGGCCAAAGTCGGGTTCTTGGCAATCATCGCGTCGAAAGCGGCGATGGCGCCGTCAAAATCGCCGGCCTGAATTTTCGCGACGGCCTCCCCGAAAGTCTTCTGGATGTCCTCGCCGGAGGCGCCGCCTCCTTTGGCGGGGATTAGCTTGATATCAGGCAAGACGGTCGCGTCGCCGAGGGAGATCCGGGCCGGCGCGGCAAAGATCTGAAACCCCTCCTTCGTGTAAGTGAACTTCCAGGCCCCCGGGCGAAGGCCGATCTGCATGAAGTCGCCCTTCTTGTTGGTCTTGCTGTCGAAGACAAGCGTGACGCCGCCCTGGAACTCCATCTTGACCGCCACCGCCTCGATGGCCGCCCCCTTGTCGTCCAAGACCTTGCCTCGAACACCCCCGGTTTGAGCGGAGGCTACCGACGCGCCGATGAGCAGGGCCGCAAGGGCCATAAGTGTGCGTTTCATGATTTTCTCCTGTTCCATTCTTCGGACGAAGTGTCTCACAATCTAGGGCGGATCCTGTAGTGAATCGGATCGACCGAACCGGCGCTTTCGAAGGCCATAAGGCGGAGCCGGCAGCTCTCGCATTCTCCGCAGGCTTCGTCGTTCGCTTCATAACACGACCAGGTGAGTTCAAACGGGACCGAGAGGGTCAGACCCCGCCGGATGATCTCCGCTTTACTCATCGCGATCACCGGGGTTTCGACCGCGATTCGGGTCTCGGGCCTTGTTCCGAGCCGGATGGCCTCGGCGAAAGCGCGGAAGAAGCCCGGGCGGCAGTCGGGATAACCCGACGAGTCCGCTTCGACCGCACCGACGGAGATCACGGTGGCTCCGATCACTTCGGCCCAGCTGGTGGCGGCGGCGAGCAGATGCGCGTTCCGGAAAGGGACGTACGAGGTGGGGACCTTTCCCGCTTCGGGTTCGCCATGTCGGACCGCGATGGACCGGTCGGTCAGACTGCTGCCACCGATCTGCCTCAAGGAAGTGAAGTCCACCACCAGGCGGCGGGAGGGTGAGATGCCGAGGCAATCGGCCAGGGCTTCGAAGCTCGAGAGCTCGCGTGCCTCGGTGCGTTGGCCGTAATTCGCGTGAAGCAGGGCGAGGTCATGGGTCTTTTGGGCCAGGGCCGCGGTCACTGCCGAGTCCATCCCGCCGGACAGGCAAACGACCGCGAGGGGTCGAGACGAGGAAGAAGGAGTCATGTCAGAGATCGGGGGTGGCGGTGGCGCCGACCGGATGGGCGACATTATCGCGCTCGAAGCGGGGCCTCGCCCAGTTGAAGTACGGAAGGGACAAAGCCGAGAGCACGGTGGCCGTGCCGAAGGCGACCCCGAAACCGAAGCGATGCACCAGGATGCCGGACAGAATGGAGCCGGTGCCAATGCCCACGTCGAAGGCGGCGAGGATTCCTCCGAATGCGCCACCCCGGCCGCGCTCGTCCACCCGCCCGAGGATGTAGGCGGTGAACGCGGGATGGCAGTTGCCGTAGGCCAGCCCGAAAACAGCGGCGGCCAGAGCCATCGACCACTTGGTCGTGGCAAAGCAGAGGAGGGCCAAACCGAACGGAATCATGGCCACGAAGATCCGAAACATGCGGACGTGCCCGGCCTGATCCAGAAACGGAGCCAGCAGGGGTCGAGAGAGGAAGGTAGTGAAGGCCATGGTGGTCAGAAAGATTTCGCGAGGGGCGATTCCTCGCGCATCCGCGGCCAGAGCGGCGAACGAAGTGACGGCGCCGAAGCCGAAAGAGTAGAGGAACAAAGCGATTGAGAGGCGCAGAACGCTGAAATTGAGGGAGGCCTTGAGTTCGCCGGACGTGGGCCAGCCCGGCGTTCCCACGTGGCTCTCGTGGATGGAGAAGGCTATGAGTCCCATGACCACGTTCATGGCCGCCACGGAAGTACACAGGGCGAGCCACCCGTGTTTGTAGATGGCGAAGCCGAGGGTTGGGGCCACGGTCACGGCAAGAAGAGACGACATGCCCCAGTACCCGAGACCTTCGGCGCGCCGGGTCGCCGGAATGACGCTGGCGACGTGGGCCGACGAAGCCAGCAACAGGCCCGACCAGAAGATGCCGTGCAGAGTCACGAAGAAAAGCCGCGGCAGATTGGGGAGAACGCCGTACAAAAGAACGCAGGTGGTGATGGCGAGGGCGCAGATGATCAGTTGCTTTCTTCGGCCGATGTGGTCGGAGAGCGCTCCGGTGAAAAGCGCGGAGAGGCCGGACGAGTAGGTCAGCAGACCCATGAAGAGCCCGGCCTGGGTTTCGGTGCCGCCCTCCGCGAGCACCTGAAACGGAACCACGGGCAGGAGCATGAACAGCGAGACGAATACGCTGAACGAAAATGCCCACATGGTGATGAAGGGCCCGGTGAACAGCGGCTCTTTGGGCAGGGTTTGGGACATCGGAGGACCCGCGGAGTCTATGACGGCGACCGGTTCAAGCCCGGTCCCAGGGCGCCAGCTAGTCGAAGATCACCTGGAGGGCTTCATCGAGGGTGCGGACGGCGTGGACCTTCAGGGACGATGGGAAATCGGCCGGCGAGATGGCGCCGCCCGCGGCTGGAATCACGCACCGTTCAAAACCCATCTGCGCCACTTCGCGAAGGCGGAGCGTCGCCTGACCTGCGGACCGCAGTTCGCCGCCGAGGCCGATCTCGCCGAATACCGCCGTCTTCTCCGGCACCGGTTTGTTGGTGAAGGATGAAATCACGGCGGCGGCGATGCCAAGGTCGACCGCGGGCTCCTCGACTTCGAGGCCGCCCACCACGCTCACATGAACATCCTGATCGGCCAGCGGGTAGCCCGCGCGCTTTTCGAGGACGGCAAGCAGGAGCGACGTTCGATCGCGGTCGAGGCCAAGGGCCATGCGCCTGGGGGATCCGAAGGAAGCGCTGGTGACCAGAGCCTGAACCTCCACCAGCATCGTTCGGGTGCCTTCGACCGTGGCCACCACCGCAGATCCCGGAGATCCCGGGAGCCGCTCGGATAGAAAAAGCGCCGAAGGGTTCGAGACCGGTATCAGTCCGGCGCCCGTCATCTCGAACACACCCAGCTCGCTGATCGACCCGAACCGGTTCTTCACCGCGCGGACCACCCGGTGATGGTGGTTCTTCTGACCCTCGAAATACAGCACGGTGTCCACGATGTGCTCGAGCGACTTGGGGCCGGCGAGCGACCCGTCCTTGGTGACATGACCGATGATGAAGGTGGTGATGGCGCGCGCCTTGGCCACGAAGAGGAGCTGGGTCGCCACCTCTCGAACCTGGGAAATCGAACCGGGCGCCGACGCGAACCTGGAGGAGTAGATGGTCTGGACCGAGTCGATGACCAGGGACGTCGGTTTCAGCACGTCCACCTGCTCGAGGATGTTCTCGAGCGAAGTCTCGGCCATGAGATAGAGCGCGCCGCCTTCGAGGCCAAGGCGATCGCCGCGGAGCTTGATCTGCCGCTCCGACTCTTCGCCCGAGACATACAGGACGGCGCCGCCGGTGCGCGCGAGGAGCTGCGCCACTTGCAGAAGGAGGGTGCTCTTGCCGATGCCGGGCTCGCCGCCGATGAGGACGAGTGACCCGGGAACGACCCCGCCGCCAAGGACGCGATCGAACTCGCCAATGCCCGAGGGAAAACGGGGCGCATCACCCGCATCCACCAGGTCATACGGCTTGGGCTTGGAGAGGGTTTCGGAGAGAACGCGTTGTTGCTTCGAGGCCTTGGCGCTCTGAATCTCTTCGCGCTCTTCGACGAAGGTATTCCAGTCGCCGCACTCGGGGCAGCGCCCAAGCCACTTGGAACTCTGGAACCCGCAGGCCTGGCAAGCGAAGACGGATCTGAATTTGGTCATCAGGGTCACACCATCCGGTCGACGAACTGTTGGGGACTGAGAATCTCTATCCCGGGAGGCGCTACCATCCGGAAATCGGCGATGTCCTGGGTCACAACCACAGCACAGCCGGCCCGGGCGGCGATCTGGCCCAGGTGGGCGTCGTAGATGAGTCCGCCGCGAATCTTGGAAGCCGCCTGTTTCTTAAGCCACGCCACCGCATCCTCGACGTTGAGATCGACGACCTCCACCCGATTGAAGACGTGTTCGGTGAGCAGCGTGATCGCGGCCTCCGGCGAAAGCCGGTAGTCGGGCGGCAGGCGCGTGGTGACGGAGTAGAACTCGAGGCAACAGTGCCAGGCGGTGACACCGGAGCGCAGACGACGGTTGGCCAGGGCCACGAGGATGTCGCGGCACGCGGAGTCGGCGGAAACCTCCAGCAGACCCGAGACGAAGATGTTGGTGTCGAGGAACACCTTCTTCAAAGCGGCCAGCGGTCTCTCTCCGCGCGGATCAGTTTCACCACGTCGATCTTCGGCGGATTCCTTGTCTGCGCCCGCACGACGGTGACGCCCCCCACCTTCACGAGCTTCGGAGGCGGAACCGGACGGGAGATGGTGATATCGCCGCCCTCGCTGACCCGCACGTCGATCAGGGTGCCCGGGGTCAGGCCGGTCCTCTCCCGGATCATCGCGGGAATGACCACCCGGCCCGCTTTGTCGATGGTCGTCTTCATGCCATGACTCTACCATTGTAATGCCATATAAATGGTTCATCGGAAACTCCTCACCGGTATTTCCGGAATCGCTTCATCCGGCTCTTCGTTGATGAGGCTCACGTTCATGGCCCGCACGGTGATTCCCTCTTTCGATTGAAGGACGCCGTCAACCCGGAGAAGCGGTGCGTCGGTGAGTAGTTTCCGGAAGCGATCGAACTGATCGGGGCGAACGATGACGTTGACCAGGCCCGTTTCATCTTCGAGGGTCAGGAAGAGAAAACCCTTGGCGGTGCCGGGGCGCTGGCGGCAGATGACGGCGCCCGCCACCCGGACGAAGTCTCCATCGCGACGGCTGGGAAGATCGACGGCGCGCAGGACCGCCGCTTCCTTCAGCATGTCTCGGAACCTCGCCACCGGATGAGGGCCGATGGTGAGATCGGTACCGAGGATGTCGGCGCGCAGGCGATCGAGGGTGGACATGGGGGGGAGGGGGGAGGGGGTTACGTCGTCGCCCAAAGGCGAGGCTTCGCGCTGCGGGCTGGTGGGTTGGATCAGGTTGGCGAGGTCCAATGAGGGGGTTGCTTCGTCGACCCCCTGCCGGGGGTCTCCTCGCAATGACGCTTCTTGAAGGTCTCCTCGCAATGACGCTTCAAAAAGTGGGCCTGGCGGGTGTCCGAGCGCGGCCACTTGCCACAGGGCGTCGCGGCGGGTGCGGTCGAAGGCGGCGAAGGCGCCGATCGAAGCCAGGCGCTCGAGTTCGTGGGCGTGGAGCTTGGTGCGACGGGCGAAGTCCTCGATGGAAACAAACGGTCGGCGATTCCGCTCCTCGACGATCACGACAGCGGCCGGAGCACGGAGACTCGTGACGTAGTTCAAGCCAAGGCGGAGCGCGCCGGCACCTCTTAAGACGAGGGGGTGCGCTTCGCCACAACCCCCTCGTGCTCCCCCGGCTCCCTCGCCCCTCGGTTCTTCATCATGCTTCGTTCGCCCGAGTGAATCGCGCTCCGAAAGCCGGGGCGAGGGGCGGGTCGCCGCTTCCAACGTACAAATCAAATCACTCTTTGTCACATCCACGGGAAGGAACTTCACACCGTGGCGCTGCGCGTCCTTCACGAGCGTCATCGGGTGGTAGAAGCCCATGGGTTGATTGTTGAGCAGGGCGCAGACGAAGGCGGCGTGATGATGGGCGCGCAGGTACGCGCTCGCGTAGGCGATGAGGGCAAAGCTCGCCGCGTGCGATTCGGGAAAGCCGTAGAGCGCAAAGGACGCGATCGACTTGACGATCTGATCCTGCACCGCCCCCTCGATGCCGTTCTTCCCCATTCCCGCGCGCAGCTTGGCCTCGATCTCGGCCATGCGCTTCTCGGAACGTTTGAAACCCATGGCGCGCCGCAACTCTTCGGCCTCGCCCCCGGTAAAACCGGCGACGGTCATGGCCATGCGCAGAAGCTGCTCCTGGAACAAGGGCACGCCCAGAGTTCGTTTCAAGATGGGCTCGAGCGAGGGATGCGGATACTCCACCGGCTTGCGCCCCGCGCGACGATCGAGATAAGGATGAACCATCTGGCCCACGATGGGCCCGGGCCGGATGATCGCCACCTCGACCACCAGATCGTAGAACCGCTCCGGCTTCATCCGCGGCAAGGTCGCCATCTGGGCGCGGCTTTCCACCTGAAAGACGCCCACGGTGTCGGCGGCGCGCAGCATCGCGTAGGTCTTCGGATCGTCGGGGGGCAGATGCGCGATGTCGACCTCGACGCCGGTGCTGGAGAGAATCGAGATGGTGTCTTGCAGCGCCGCCATCATGCCCAGGCCGAGCAGATCGACCTTGATGATGCCGAGGTCGGCGCAGTCCTCCTTGTCCCACTGGACGATGGTGCGGCCGGGCATCGACGCGGGCTGCATCGGCACCACTTCATCGAGCCGCCCCTGGGCCACGATCATCCCGCCCGAGTGCTGGCCGAGATGGCGGGGCAGATCCTGGATGTCGTGAAAGAGGCGGGCGAAGACCTTCAGGCGAAGATCGCTGCGATCGACCCCCGCGCGTTCGAGACGCGAGTCGAACGTGTCTTTGGTGTCGTGCCATTCGAACCGCCGCATCTGCCTCGAAACGTTGCCGACGACGACGTCGGGCAGTTCGAGCACCTTGCCGATTTCGCGCGACGCACTCTTCTCCCGATAGGTAATGACGTTCGCGGTCATGGCCGCGCCGTGGGGCCCGTACTTCGCATAGACGTGCTGGATGACGCGCTCGCGCCGATCGCCCGAAGGCAGGTCGATGTCGATGTCGGGCCATTCGCCGCGCTCCTCGGAAAGGAAACGCTCGAACAGCAGCTCCATGCCCACCGGATCGACCGCGGTGATGCCGAGGCTGTAGCAGACCGCGCTGTTGGCCGCCGAGCCGCGGCCCTGGGCGAGAATTCCCTCGGCCTTGCAGAACTGCATGAGATCCCAGACGATGAGGAAATAACCGGCGAGACCGAGCTTGGCGATGACCGTGAGTTCCTTTTCGATCTGCGCACGCGCCTTGGGATGACCACGATACGGGCGATAGCGATGCTCAGCGCCGGCTTCCGTGATGGCGCGCAGAAACGAATCGTTGGTTTCGCCCGGAGGCAGTGGATAGTCGGGAAATCGATAGCCAAGATCGTCGAGGGTGAACCGCAGCCGATCGGCGAGAGCCTCGGTGTGACGCAGGACGTCGGGGCGATCGGAAAAAAGCGACTGCATATCGCTCGGTCTCTTGAGATGACGCTCGGCGTTTTCCGAAAGGAGCCGGCCCGCGCAGGACAGCGTGGTGTGATGGCGCAAACAGGTGAAGACATCCACCAGGCGACGGCCCTGTGGTTTGGCATGCAGAACGCCGTTGGTGGCGATGGCCTGGAGGCCACGCGCCTCGGCCAGATCGAGAAGGCAGAGCGCTTCGTCGTGGCTTTCGCGCGTGAGATGCCGCTGCACTTCGACAAACGATCGCTCTTTACCGAAGACGGGAATGAGCGAGTCGATGATGGAAGAACGGGAGGCCAGCGCTACCAGACCTTTCAACCGTTCCGGCTCATCGAAGCCCGCACCGAGTCCGCTTCGGCGGGCCGCCGCCGCCTGACCTTCAATGGGCTTCGCGGCGCGCAGGGTCAGAAGGCGAGAGAGGTTCCGGTATCCCTCCCGGCTTTCCACCAGGAGGGTCACGAACGAATCGCCCGTCAAGGACACCTCGGCCCCGACGATGGGACGCACGCCGGCTTTTTTCGCAGCCTGGAAGAACCTCGGCGCCCCGGCCAGACCGTCGCGATCAGCGAGGCCCACGGCGCCGTGCCCCCTACGAGCCCCCTGCGCCACAAGGTCTTCGGGACTTGAAGACCCTCGCAAAAACGAGAAAGCGGAAGAAGCGTGAAGCTCGCAGTACATTCGTCTTATTTTCGCTCACCCGAAGTCGATCCGGGTCCCTTTCTGGAGAACCTTGAGACGGAAAGATCCTGTACCGCGTCGGTTGACAGAAGCTTCCGCGGCCTTGCTACACTCCTTCCTCCTTTCGGTATTGATCGAGTTTCCCGACAGATAGCCAACCGATGAGTGTCTTCAAGAAGGTCGTGGGCCGCGTTCGAGATTTCTTTCTCGAACCCGATCACAAAGCCCCCGAGGCCAAGACGCCCGCGCCCAAGCCAGTCGAGGCCAGCAAGCCCTCGCCCGATCCAGCGCCGCGGCCCACACCAAAGGCCGCAGCCGACAGACTGGAGTCTTTCGAATGGGAGCCGCCCGAGAGCTGGCGCACCCAGAGTGAACCGGCCCCGGAGCCTTCATCGCCGCTTCTCCCCTGGTCGGGCGAGAGCGCCCCCCTGAGCGATTCACCCCCGTCCCAGAAAGCCCCCTTCTCACCTCGGAACGTCTCCATGGTTCAAGAGATTCCCCGTCCGGTGGCCGCTACGGCCGGAGCCGGGACCATCGGCTTCGCGTCCATGCTCCGGGAGGCCGCCCTTCGGGTGGAGGAACGGGAACTCGCGCCCAAACCTTTGTTGCCACCGCCGCCTGAAAACCTGACCTCAGAGACGTACCGGGATGCGCCTCAGGCCTGGGCCTTGAACACGCGAAGCATGGCCGGCATCGAAGCGGTACCTCCGCCCTTTGCGCTGGAGGGCGCGGTGGCCACCATCGTGCCTCCGCAGACCCAATCTCCCGAGAACGTCACCTCCGGCTTTGAGCGGCCGAGCCCAGACGACCTCGCCCGAACGAGCCGGATCGGTCGACCTGGCCTCCTGCAAAAACCCGAGGGGCCGGGAACCGAAACCCCGCGAGAAATTGTGGGGGCCAACACCGGAGAAATCAGCCGGACGGCCCTTGCCCGCCCCGGTCTGCTCGCCTCCGAGGCGATGACCTCCGAAACACCTCGATCCCTGCTCGCGGAGATGACCGCGAAAAACGAATCCCGGCCGGCCATTCTTGAAGAGGACAAGCCCGAACCTGCTTCCACGCCAAACGTCTCAACCGCCGAGCCTTCATATCCGACCGGCCCGTTCTCGGCGCTCCTCGCTCGCCTTCTCGCCGCTCCCGACCTCGGCGAACTCTCTGACGCGCCCTCACCCCAAATTGCCAGGCCAGACAGCAAAGAACGTCCCTTAAAGGAAGCTCGCCCGGCCTTCATGGAGGCGCCCGCACGGCCGAGCCTCCCCCCCATCGCTCTCGACCCCACGGTGGTGCGCGAGATCTACCGGATCATGTATCTGTCGCGGCGCATTGACGACAAGGAGATCACTCTCAAGCGCCAGAACAAGATCTACTTCCAGATCAGTGGCGCGGGACACGAGGCGGTTCTGGTGGCCGCGGGCATGGCTCTTCGGCCCGGCTACGACTGGTTCTATCCGTACTACCGCGATCGCGCCCTGATGCTGACCCTCGGCATGACCCCTACGGAAATGCTCATGGGTTCGGTCGGGGCCAAGGACGACCCCAACTCGGGCGGGCGGCAGATGCCCTCGCATTGGGGACACAAGGGACTGAATGTGGTGAGCCAGTCCTCGCCGGTGGGGACGCAGTTCCTCCAGGCTGTGGGCTGCGCCGAAGCGGGCCTGTACATGCAGAAGACGGGAGCCTCTCCCTCCTTCAAACACGATGAAGTGGTCTTTGTGAGCACCGGCGACGGGACCACCTCGGAAGGCGAGTTCTGGGAGAGCCTCAACAGCGCGTGCAACCTGAAGCTGCCGGTGGTCTACCTCGTCGAAGACAACGGCTACGCGATCTCGGTCCCGGTCGAGGTCCAGACCGCGGGGGGAAGCATCAGCAACCTGGTGCGCTCGTTCCCGAACCTTCTGGTCCTCGAAGTCGACGGGTGCGATCCCATCGCGAGCCTGCAGACCATGGGCGAAGCGGTTCGTTATTGCCGCATGAGGAAAGGACCGGCCCTCGTTCATGCGCAAGTCATCCGCCCCTATTCGCACTCTCTCTCGGACGACGAAGCGCTCTATCGACCGTCCTCAGAGCGCGATGCTGAAGTGGAGCGCGATCCTCTGAACTCGTTCCGGGCGCGCGTGATCGCCGAGGATCTGTTGGTCGAGTCGGAACTCGCGGCCGTCCGGGCGGAGGTGGATCGCGAGGTCGAAGAGGCCGCCGACCGGGCTCTCGAGGCGCCTACACCCGCGGCGGAGAGCGCCACCTGGTGGGTCTATTCGTCCATCGATCCCACGTCGCGGGAGTTCGATTCGCCGCCCGAATACGGCGATGCCCAGAACCCGAACAAGACCATGGTCGATCTGCTGAACGCCGCCTACGTGGACGAAATGGCGCGGGATCCGCGGATCGTGGTCTTCGGCGAGGATGTCGCCGACTGCTCGCGCGAAGACAACCTCGACAAGGTGAAGGGCAAAGGCGGGGTATTCAAGGTCACTTACAACCTTCAGCGCAAATACGGATCGGATCGCGTCTTCAACTCGCCGCTGGCCGAAGCCAACATCATCGGACGCGCCATCGGCATGGCCACCCGCGGCCTCAAACCGGTGGTGGAGATTCAGTTCTTCGACTACATCTGGCCGGCCTACCATCAAATCCGCAACGAACTCGCGCTCATGCGCTGGCGATCGTCGGACCACTTCAAGTGCCCGGTAGTGGTTCGGGTCACCTACGGCGGCTACCTCCAGGGCGGCGCGGTCTATCACTCCCAATGCGGTGAGGTGCTGTTCACCCACATCCCCGGACTCCGGGTGGTGATTCCGAGCAACGCCGAAGACGCGAACGGCCTCCTGCGCACCGCCATCCGCTCCGACGATCCGGTCATCTTCCTCGAACACAAGCACCTCTATCGGCAGACCTACAACAAGGGCTCCTACCCGGGCCCGAACCACATGGTGCCCTTCGGGAAGGCGCGGGTGGTCCGCGAAGGAGAGCACGCGACCATCGTGACCTTCGGCGCCCTGGTGCAGCGTTCGGTGGCGGCGGCGAGAGACCTTGAGGAAGAGGGAGTGTCGGTGGAGATCCTCGACCTTCGCACTCTCAATCCCTACGACATGGAATCGATACGAACCAGCGTCAAGAAAACCGGTCGCGTTCTCGTGGCCCACGAGGATCAGATCTCCTTCGGATACGGGGCAGAGATTGCCGCGAAGATCGCCGACGAGCTGTTCTCGTACCTCGACGCCCCGGTAAGGCGCCTGGGCGCTCTGGACGTGTTCGTCGGCTATCACCCGACCCTCGAGAACGCGACGCTTCCACAGGTCGCGAACATCAAGGACGCCATCCGACATCTCGTCGAGTACTGAGATGGGCGAAACCGGCCGGGATCGCGGGAGTGCGGCGGTGGTCATCGCCCTCGCGGCGCTTTGGGGCCTCGGACTTTCGCGCGCGCCCGAGGCGTCCGGCGCCGCAGACCCGTTCGCGGTCGTTCTCGGCACCGCCCAGGATGGCGGCCTGCCCCAGCTTGGGGGCGCCGCCCCGGAAGATGAGGCGGCGCGGCGGGACCCGCTACGGCGACGTCTGGTCGCGTCCTTGCTGGTCGTCGACCCCGCGTCACGGGAGCGTTTCCTGATCGACGCCACTCCGGACATTCGGGAGCAGGTCGATGCTGCGGATGGCGTCGCTCCCAGACCCAGGGCCGCCGCACGACCGCCTCTCTTCGACGCCATTGCCCTCACCCACGCCCACGTCGGGCATTACGCGGGCCTGATGCACGTGGGACGGGAGTCGTACGGAGCCAACGCCCAGCGTGTTCTGGCTTCGGAGCGTATGGCCCATTTCCTCGAAACGAACGGACCGTGGGACCTGCTGGTGAAACTGAAGCACATCGCGATTGAGCGATTCGAGGCGGACAAGGGCGTGAAGCTGAACGACCGGCTTTCCATCACCCCCATCGCGGTTCCTCATCGCGACGAATACAGCGACACCTACGGCTTCATCGTCCGCGGCCCGTCCCGGTCCCTGCTCTGGCTGCCCGACATCGACAAATGGGAACGCTGGGACCGGCGGGTCGAAGAGGTGATCGCGAGCGTCGATGTCGCCTACGTCGACGGCAGTTTCTTCGACGAAGGCGAACTCCCCGGGCGCGCGATGTCCGAGGTGCCCCACCCTCTCATCGCCGAATCGCTCGCCCGGTTCGCCCCCCTTCCCGAGCGGGAACGACGGAAGATCGTCTTCGTTCACTTGAACCACACCAACCCCGCGGCGACGCCGGGATCGAGCGCGCAACGCACGATCGAAGGAGCGGGAATGCGAGTCGCGAAAGAACGAGAGCGTCAAACGCTCTGAGGGGGACGATTATGAGACATCGGCTTCTGGCGGGGGCGACGGTCGCGGCGCTGTGGCTCGTGCTCGCAGGTTGGACGCCCGCGGAGGTGCTGACCCACAAGATCATCTTCGACACCGACTTCGGCATGGTCCCGCAGGACGACGCGTTCGCGCTGATGCTCGCCCTGCGCTCCCCCGAACTGGAGATTCTCGGCGTGACCACCGTAGCCGGCAACTTCTCGGTCGAACAGGCGACCGCCGATGCGCTGCGGCTGCTCGAGATCGCCGGCCGAAGCGACATCAAGGTCTACCGCGGCGCCAACATGCCGCTCCTCCACGAAAAGAGCGAGTATGCGACGATGCGCCACGGCGAGTGGTGGTCGGATGCGTCGCCGACGCCCCCGCCCGGGGGCTTCGCGAAGAACAAGGCGGAGGCGGTGGGCGCCGTGCAGTTCCTCATCGACACGGTGAACGCCCACCCCGGGGAAGTGACCCTGATGGCCATCGGGCCGCTCACCAACGTGGCGATGGCGCTGCGCCTGGAGCCAGGCCTTGCGCGCAAGGTGAAGCAGATCTACATCATGGGCGGCGCGGTGGCCGCCCTCCCCGACGGCGCCGGCAACATCACCCCCAACGCCGAGTTCAACTTCTGGGTCGACCCCGAAGCGGCCCGGATCGTGCTGCGCTCGGGCATCCCCACCGTGCTCTCGCCGCTCAACGTCTCACGCAAAACGAACTTGACGCGCGCATAGTACGAGAAGCTCGTCGCGGTGGACACTCCGCTGACCCGGCTGATTCGCGAGCGTCTGGGGCCCGTCTTCGAGAAGGACCCAGGACGCAGCTTGTTGATGTACGACCAGGTGACGGTGGCGAGCCTCGCCGACCCCAGTCTCGTCACGTCCACGGAGATGATCGTCGACGTCGATACCAACCACGGCATCAACTATGGCGTCTCCGTGGGCGGCGATAAGCCCTGGCCAGGGGCCGAGGGCGCACAACGCATGGCCGTCCAACACGGTCTCGACTGGGACCGCTTCATTCGCATGTTCGTGCAACGGGTTACGCAGCCCATTCCCTAACCAGAGGAGCCGTTTGCCATGGCCAAGCGCCCCCGTATCGCCGTTGTCGGCAGCGCCAACATCGACCTGACCACCTTCACCGACGAGTTCCCTCGTCCTGGTGAGACGATCTTTGGCCTCCGCTTCGACCTCGGCTTCGGTGGCAAGGGAGCCAACCAGGCCGTCGCCGCGCGCTTGTGCGGCGCCGACGTGTCGATGGTCGCCCGGGTCGGCGACGATCTGTTCGGCCCGGCCACCATCCAGAACTTCAAGAAGCAGGGAATCGGGGCCGAACAGGTCAAGGTTGTGAAGGGCGTGGCCAGCGGCGTCGCCCCGATTTTCGTCGAGAAGTCGGGCCAGAACCGCATCATCGTCGTCAAAGGAGCCAACGATCGCCTCCGCCCGAAAGACGTCGAGGCCGCGGCGCCGATGCTGAAGCGCGCCGACTGCATCGTCTTGCAGTTCGAGATCCCTCTGCCCACCGTTTACTACACCATCCGCTTCGCCCATAAGCACGGGATCCGCTGCATCTTGAACCCGGCGCCCGGCCAGCCAGTCGACATGAAGAAGATCGCCCACCTCGACTACTTCGTGCCCAACGAGAGCGAGGCCGAGGCCATCACGGGCATGCCGGTCAGGAACGTGGACGATGCCAGGCGGTGCGCTTCCGCCCTGCTCGACGCGGGCATCGGGCGCGTGATCATCACCCTGGGCGCGAACGGTTCACTGCTCGCCAGCCGCGGCGGCATGGAGCACGTGCCTGCCTTCGCCGTCAAGACCGTCGACAGCACCGGCGCCGGCGACGCCTTCATCGGCAGCTTCGCGGTGTTCCTGGGCGAGGGCAAAGACGAGCGCGAGGCCGTCTCCCGCGCCAATCTCTACGCGGCGCTGTCCACCACCGCCGTGGGCACCCAGAAATCCTTCGTCGATCGCAAGAGCTTCGAAGCGAAGTGGAAGGCCCGGAACCGGTAACCCGCGCCCATCGCGGG
>JANLSZ010000390.1:0-12581 GCA_031362685.1 Vicinamibacteria bacterium
ATGTAGTGCTCCAACGCGTCGGCCTTTGCCTCGTGATCCATCAGGGCCAAGGCAGCCGGGCCGCCAATACTCGCGATGAACGCTCTGCGAATGATTTCCATATGACTCCAGTGCCAACGGAGGTTACGCCCATCCCTTACCGCCTTCAACCGAAAACGAAGACGCAACTCTTCCTGCATGCGATCTGCCGGACGTGGCCGCTGAGAGGCCAACAGGGCGAAACGCCTGTCGAAAGCTGCCCCACCAGAAGCGCGTTGGAGGCCCTGAGCAGAAGCTGAGGAGCGAGCGCGGCAGGCCTCTTCAAGGTGCTTGACACGGCCGTGTACTGACGCCGATACTTGATCGGAAGGGAATTCCAATGGCGAGCAAGCTGACCACCGTGCCGGAACGGCGAGACGATCTGATTGTCCAGAAGCTGGGCGATGAGGTGGTTGTTTACGATCCCGTTTCCCATCGGGCGCACTCCCTCAACCGAACCGCGGCTCTCGTTTTCGAAAAGCTCGACGGGAAGAATGATCTCGCCGGGGTGGCCCGTCATGTGGGCAAGGCGCTTGGGCCCTCGCCGCACAAGGAGATCGTGGCCTCCGCCGTGAACGAACTTGCCGCTGCGGATCTGCTGCGGCCCGGAGCGAAATTGCCGCGCCGCTCTGTGTTGCGCGGCCTCGCCGCCGGGTTGCTACCCGTCGTGGTGAGCATCGCCGTACCCCCGGCAGCAGCGGCCGCCAGTTGTATTCCCTTCCTGGGAGCTTGCGTTTATGGGGTTGATGTTTGTTGCAATCCCGTCGAAACCTGTGTGGATCCGTTCGGGACTGGAAATTTCTCCTGTCAATAACCAGCGCTGACTTCGAAATGAAATCAGGCGAACAGACGCGCATGATCCCGGTAAACCGGGTTCAGCGGATCAAGACCCTCGCAGACTTCAAAGTGCTCGCGGGCTTCGCTACGCCTTCCTAACCAGAAGAGCGCCCAGTACAACATGGCGTGGGGCCCCTCGCAATGGTTCTCCTCGAGTTCCGCGAAGCCCACTCTCGGAGGAATGACGAGCGCCGCGCTCGCGAATGACACCGCGGCTTGAAAGTCCCCTGCGGCAATTGAACGCCGTGCCAATTGAAGGAGGGGATCGCGGCGGCTGGGGTCGCGCCGCGCGGCCTTGAACAACAGCTCGGTGACGGCGTCCTCGGAGCCGGGAGCCGCCTTTTCGGCGAGACAGGCCGCAGCCCCGCAAAGAGCCGCTGACCGCAGGGACGCCAGGGCATCTGGTCGATCCAGCGCCAGGAATGCGGCAAGGGCAGATTGATAGTGGCCGCGAGTGGCCAGTTCCCGGCCAATCAGAAAACCCCGGTGCGGGGAGTCCGGCTCCTGCAGAACGTCCAGAGCGACACCAGCGAGCTGGTAGTCCCGTGCCTTCGCGCCGTCGGTATGGTGGGCAACGCGCAGCCGGTCGCGGGCTAGCAGGGTGGCGTTCAGACCCATCGAGAGTTGCGAAGGAGTTAGGAAGTTGTGCGCGCGCCCGGCCCAGCGCGTGGCGCGGCGATCATGAAAATAGTCCCGGTTCTCTATGAACCAGCGATTCTCGTGGAGCCGACGTGTCTCAAACCTCAAGAGCTGATGACTCCCGGACTTTACGGTGGCATCAAGGAAATCGAGATCCATGGCCTCAATCAGATCGCTTCCGTCGACAGCAAGCTGGAAGTCATTTCGCGCCGAAGACGAGGCGTGATTTCGCGCCGCCGCTTCATTGAAGGTACGTTCGCCGGCCGCCAGAAAGGGTCCTTCCCCCCCCCGAGAGAACGCCTTGTGGATTCGCTCGGCCTGGCGCTCGGTCAGCCAACCGTTGAAGCGACGGGGCTCCAGGAAGACCCGGCAGCCCGCGGCTTCGGCCACCCTGGGCGTGCCGTCCTCGCTTCCGGTGTCGAGCACAACCACCTCGCCGCCGCGGGAACGGAACTCCGCAATGGAGGCCAGGAGCCGAGGCAATCGGGCCGCCTCATTGCGCACCATAGTGACGACAGAAAACGACGGAACCGCTCGACGCGCGGAAAGGCGTTGCGGCTTCATGGTCGCGAGACGCCCAGTGGCCCGGGGTCAAACAATCTGGCGTGGGCCAGATAGACCGGGTTTGTGGGATCGAGTTTCAGGCATGTTTCAAAATGGGGCCTCGCCTCCGAGAGTCTTCCCAGCCAGAGCAGCGCCCAGTACAAGATCGCATGCGGTTTAGTTGAATGGTTCTCCTCCCGCTCGGGAAAATCCGTCCGTGCCGGAATCGCGAGCGCCGCGGTCGCGAACGAGGCGGCCCCCTGCATGTCGCCCTCGGCCAGCCGTCGCGCGGCTAGTCGCAGCTGGGGATCACGGCGTTTCGAATCCCGCCTCGCCGCCAAGAAGAAAAGCGCTTCAATATCATCCGGCGATCCTCCGCTCGCCGCCACGTTGTGAGCGGCCAGACAAAGACCCGCGGATCGCATAGCGGGCGGAAACTCGCCTCTATCGAGCCCCAGGACAAGTTCCAACGAAGAGCGATGGCATCCGCGCGCCGCCAGGGCCCGGCCAAGAAAGTAACGCCAGCGAGGGGAACCGGGGTCGGCCAGAGCTTCTAGAGCCGTTCCAACGAGCTGATGGCCACGGGACTTGACAAGCTCAGTGTGGTGACTCACCAGCAATTGGTCTCGTCTCAAGGGGCGTTGGCTCGCGCCAGCGACAGGTGATCGGGGCGCCAGGAAGTTGTGGGAACCTCCCCTCCACTCCGCTAATCGGCGGTCGTAGAGGTAGTCGCGAAACTCGACCGTCCACCCGGCGGGGTTCAGTATCCGGGTTTCGAAGTGAAAGATGGGGGGATGGCTCGCTCGGGCGGTGGCCTCGAGGAAGTCCATATCCATCGCGTCGACCACGTCACCTCCGTCAACCGCGAACTGAAAGTCGTTCGTGGCCAGGGATGCCGCGTGGGCTCGCGCTTTGGCGAAGTTGAAGAGCCGCTCGCCGGACAAGGCGAAGGGGCCCTCGCCTTCTTTGCAGAAGGTTTGGTTGATTCTCCGGGCCTGCCTTTTGGTGAGGCGGCCGTTGAATCGGCGCGGTTCGACCACCACGCGACAGCCGGCCGCCGCCGCGATCTCGGGGGTGCCGTCGTCGCTGCCGGTGTCGAGGACCAGCACTTCCCCGCCGCGCGAACGAAACTCCGCGAGAGAGGCGAGAAGCCGCGGAAGCCGGGCCGCCTCGTTGCGGACGATGGTCACCACCGAGAACCGTGGCGCGCGCCGCTTCACGCGACGGACGACGGGCATCAGGGCGTTCGCGGCGTGGCGAGGTAGCGAACGATCGCCTGCGCAGCTTGCCCGGCTTCGCCCCGCACTCCCCGAATCACGTGAGCGTCGGAAACCGCCGAGGTCAACGCGCGAAGCGCGGGGCGGGGGCGCTTTCGGGCGGGAAGGGTGTGCTCGAGAAGCCCCAGGGTTCCCGCGGCCGGCGTCACCTTCTTCGGCCTGAAGCGCCGGCCCTTCTCGAATGACGTGAGGACCACGAGCCGAACCGGGAGCGCGCTTTTGCCCGCGACGATGCCCAGGGACTCGGGAGAGTGCGACTCCGCCCTCTTGCGGGCCCCGTCCTTGCGTATCGACAAGGGTTCGGCCCAGGGGGAGACGCGGCCGCGGGAATCCAGCACCGCGTATTCGTCGGAGTAGTAGACCCCGCCCGCGGCCACCAGAGCCTGGATGAGCGTGGTCTTTCCGGAGAAGCTCTTCCCCGGAACCACCACCGCCCCTCCCCCAAAACCCACGACGCCCGCGTGGACGAACACGCGCCGGGTGGCCGACTCCCCAATCAGCAACGAGAGATCGCGGTCGAAGGCTCGTCGAATTTCATCGAGGTCGAGCGATCGAGCCAGTTGCCGCGCGTCACGATAGAGGACATGAAAGCGCTTCACCCCGGAACGAGGACCGGCGCCGCCGAGGATGAGGGAGTACAAGCCCTGCACCACCACGGCGCGGCTCGGCTTCGTCGCGCGCGGAAGCCAGGTCTTGAGCGCAGCCAGGCCGCCCGTATCGGACGCGCGAAGTCCGATGCGGACGCCGTAACAAACCGCAGAAGATCCCACCGCCCACCCGAGGCGGTCGACGCCCTGCTGTCAGGTGGAAGGACGACCGCTGAGGTGGGGAAGGATCGCGACGGAAATGGAAACCGCCCCTACTTGATGCAGACCGCGCGAACCTGCTTGGCGTCGGTAAGGCCCTTCACCGCCTTGGCCAGCCCGTCCTGGAGGAGGGTGCGCATGCCGTCCTTCAAAGCCTGGCCCCGCATGGTCTCCACACTCGCCTTTTTTTGGATCAGCCGCTTCATCTCGTCGGTGGCAACCAGAAGCTCGTGGATGCCCAGGCGTCCCTTGTACCCGCCGCTGCACTTGGTGCAGCCCTTGGGCCGGAACAACTGGAGCTGGCCGAAAGGAGCGTTCAGTTCCGGCCAGAACTCCTTGCCATAGGTCTCGGCCAGGTCATCGTATTCAGCCTTGTCGGGCGAATACCCTTCCTTGCATTCCTTGCAGAGGGTTCGAATGAGGCGCTGGGCCATGATCCCGAGCAGAGCGTCCGCGAAGTTGAAGGGGTCGATGTCCATGTCCATCAGACGGGTGATTGTCTCGGGAGCGGAGTTGGTGTGAAGGGTGGACAGCACCATGTGGCCGGTGAGAGACGCTTCGATGCCGGTGGCCGCGGTTTCGTGGTCGCGCATTTCACCGACCATGATGACGTCGGGGTCGGCGCGCAGGAAGGCCTTCATGGCCACGGCGAAGGTGAACCCGATCTTCGGAAACACCTGAACCTGGCGGAGGCCATACTGCGTGATTTCGACCGGGTCCTCGGCCGTCCAGATCTTCATGTCCACCGTGTTGATAAAGCCCAGACCGGAATGGAGGGTGGTGGTCTTTCCGGAACCGGTGGGGCCGACCACCAGGCAGATGCCGTAGGGCTTGGACAGAAGCGCCTTCATGTCCACGAGGTTCCGGTCGGAAAAGCCCATTTTCTCCATGGGGAGCGGCTTGCTCGCGGCCAGAATACGCATGACGATGTCTTCGTTGCCGCCGGAGGTGGGAATGGTGGCCACGCGGAGTTCGATGACGCCCATCGGGCCTTTGAACCGGATCTTTCCGTCCTGGGGCTTGCGGCGCTCGGAAATGTCGAGCTTCGACATGATCTTGTAACGCTGCACCAGCGCGTTGCGATGGGCGGGCGGAACTTCAAGATGCTTCATGCAGTCGCCGTCGATGCGGAACCGGATCACCGTGGGTTGCAGTTTCCCGTAGGGTTCGACGTGAATATCGGAGGCGCCCTTGTTGTAGGCCTCGATGATGATCTTGTTCGCGAGCTTCACGATCGCGGTGTCGGTTTCTTCCGCCTCGGGCTCATTGGGGTTGCCTTCTTCGCCCTCGACCTCGCTCTCCTCACCCGAACCGAGTTCGGTGATGATGGTGGCGAGGTCGGCGGTGTCGTCCATGGTGGGGGCGGAGCCGGGCGTCCCGCCAACGCCATAGCTCAGGGCGAGGTACTGCATGATGTCGTCTTTGAGAGCGACCAGGAATTCGTGCCGGGGCGACAGGTTCATGGCCTTGATCGCATCGCAGCGCGTCAGGTCGTAGGGATCCTCGACGGCCACGAACAACGTGCCCTCCCTCTTCTCGATCGGCGCGGAGGCATTCTTCTTGAGGAAGTCGATGGTCAGCCGCCCCTTGATGTCCTCGGGCATCAGATACCCTTCGGGGGGCGCCCAGAACTTGCAGTTGAAGAACTGGGACATCGCCTTGCCCAGTTCTTCCTTCGGGACCTTGAAGTCTTCCATGAGGATCTTCGAGACATCCACCTGGTTCACCCGGGCCTTGGTCACCGCCGCCTCGATGTCCTTCTCGGACACCACGCCCTTGTCCACGAGGGAGCCGTACTTGGTCGGTTTGGAACTCCGGGCCGCGCGATGCTGGTTGTAGAAGGCGATGCCGAGGATCTTGGCCAACTCCTCCGAGGCCTCCTCATCCTTCGGACCAAAACCGGACCCGCCCCGTTTGTTGATCAGCTGGAGAACACCGAGCAGATATTTCTCAAAAACGATCGGGCAGGCCAGCACTTGAGTGGTGCGGTAACCGGTGTTCTTGTCCCAGCGCGAATCGAACTTGAGGTTCGGGTGGAGCTTCACCAGTTCGGAGGGATCGTAGGCGTTGCGGATGTTGATGGTCTTGCGAGAGAGGGCGGTAAAGCCGGCGATCGACCCGAAGGTCTTGGGCACCCGGATTTCCTTGATGTCCGTGCCGACCTTGAACATCGAAAACAGTTCCTGGTTTTTGGTGTCGAGGGCGAAGATGGTGACGCGGTCGGCGTCGACCAGGTCCAGAATCTTGTCCTTGACCTCGACCAGGATGTCCTGAATGCTGGTCGCCGAGTTCAGCGCATGGGCAATTTCGATCAGCCGCTTGCGGTATGAGACCTCTCGGGAAGTATCCGGTGTTCGGGATGTGGACATGGGAAGCGCGCGCTCCTTGTTGGACTCTTCTAAGACGCCTTGGAAGCCTCAGGTCCCCCGATGCGGAATGAGGAGATGAGACGTTGGAGGGCAAGGATAGGCACCTGCCCTTGCAGCGTCAATGCTTGGCCGGACCCGGACGGGTTCGGGGACGAGGAGGGCAACTGGATGTTCGTTTCTTAATGCTCCCGCCACTCAATATAGATGCTAAAAAACGCTCCACTAAGCTAGACTCTCTCTA
Source organism: Vicinamibacteria bacterium (assembly GCA_031362685.1). Taxonomy (GTDB): domain Bacteria; phylum Acidobacteriota; class Vicinamibacteria; order Fen-336; family JAGNNV01; genus JAGNNV01. Next base: position 6,731 of record JANLSZ010000390.1, read on the forward strand.
CTTTCAATTAAGGAGACCACCCCCCATGCCCGCCCCTCTTCGCGACTTCCTTGAGATTCCCTACGACCAACTGGAGGAAATGAACCTCGAAACGAAGGAGGAACGGATCGGGCGCGCCTCGGCCTCGAAGATCCGCGAGAAGCGACTCAAGTATCTGAAGGACGAAAAGCGAATCAAGGCGGTCACCGTCTGCTTCACCGACCTTGAAGGCCGGCTCCACATGCTCGACTACGACAAGAAGTTCCTTCTGGGCTCGGCCGACAACCTCACCTTCGACGGCTCGTCCGTTCGCGGCTTCACCGCGCAGCAGGAATCGGACCTCCGGCTCGCCATCGACTGGCCCGCCTTCTACTGGCTGCCCGCGGATGTCTTCGGGCCCGGCAAAGTACTGGTCTTCGGCGAAGTGCTGGGCCGCGACGGCGAGCCCTACCCCGGCGACATGCGGGCCACCCTCAAGGCCTATATGAACAAGCTCTTTGAGAAAGACGGCACCATCTGTCACGCCGCCAATGAAATAGAAGGGTTCCTGTTCAAGGGCCGCGACGCCGAGCGTCGTTACCACGAGACCGGCCGCTTCGACTTCATCTCGACCGGCGGCTACTACCATTCGCTGCCCGGTGACGCCCTGCGCCAGTTCATCGATCGCGCCGCCGAGGTCCAGCGCGCCATGGGCTTCCAGAACGAGAAGGACCATCCCGAGGTCGCCCCCTCCCAGTTCGAGATGAACTACTCGTACACCGAAGCGGTGATCGCCTCCGACCAGGTTCAGCTCTACAAGCTCCTGTGCCGGCAAGTGGCCCAGAACTTCGATATGTCCGCGTCCTTCCTTCCCAAGCCGGTGACCGGGGTGAACGGAAACGGAATGCACACCAACCTTTCCGTCAATCGCAAAGGGAAGAACGTCTTCTACGACGCCAAGGGTCCGGACATGCTTTCGAAGGCGGGCTGGGATTTCATCGATCGGATCCTCACCAGCGCCAACGACATCTGCCTGATGTTGAACTCGTCGGTGAATTCCTACCGCCGGCTGGACCCGCACTACGAAGCCCCCAATCAGATCAAGGCCTCGGCGATCAACCGCGGAGCCATGATCCGGATCCCCCTCGGCAACGAGCGCTCGAAGCGCGTCGAGGTCCGTTCGGTGGCCCCCGACTCGAACCCGTACATGGCGATCTACGCGATGCTGCGAACCGGCCTCGAGGGCCCCGCTTCGGCGAAAGACGATGACCGGAAGGAGCGCACCCGCTTCCTCCCCGACAACATCTACGATGCGGTTCGGCTCTTCAAGGGAAGTGACTTCATCGAGAAGCTGATCGGCGAGGATGTGGCCAGCAAGTACGCCGAATTGAAGATGGCCTCGGCCGAGCGCTGCCCCAAGGCCCTCGGCTCACTGATCAAGACCGCGGAGATCCAGTTCCACCACGAAGTGACGAACCAGTATCTGTGGAGTCAGTTCTAGGACGAGTCATTGCAGGGCCGCTCCGCAGGAACGGCCCGAAGCAATCTCGCCAGGAGGCCATCGGACGCCTGCCGAGCGCGAGCCTCCCCGGGGGGACCACCGAGCATGGCCGCACCCAACCTCTCGACGGATACCGCCCGCACGGCGCGGAAAAGCGGTAGGTTTGAAGAACATGTCCAGGCGAGAAATAGACCCTGCCGTCTTTCGGGAGCCTCTCACGTGGCTCGTGGTGGTCCGCCAGGCGCCCGTCTACGTCTGCGAGAACCCGACCGAGCGGGCGTGGCAGACCGTCATCCTCGAACGGGAGACAGATCTCGTCCTGGGACAGGAACTCGCCCTCGGCCCGTCACCCGACGTCGCGGTGGGACTCCTTCGCGGGGCGCTGGTGAGGCCGATGGCCGGACCAAGGCGGCGGCCCGCGCGCATCGTGGTCGAGGCCCCGGATCTTGGTGCGATCCTCTCCGCGGAGTTCGACATCAAGGTGGAGGTCTCCGACCGGCCGCTGCCCGAGGCGGACGAGTTCCTCGAGGAGTTCAGGCGGTTCCTGGCCGCTGGCGGTGGCCGGGAGGAGATCCGCGCCCTGGATGACGATTCCCACCAGCCCAGTTACTTCGATGGTGGCCTTTCGCCCTCCCTGCTTCACGACCTGATCAAGACAGGATCGGCCCTTGCGAAGTTGCGTCCCTGGGACAACTTCCCGAACTCGCAACTCATCCGTCTCGACATCCCGGATCTAGGCGTGCGGGAGGCCGGAGTCTGCATCATCGGCCACATGGGGGAGTCGAGGTCCATCCTCTTGTTCCAGTCACGGGATGACTACATGGTCCATCTTGGTCGGGGCGAGCGCCTCGCGAATCAGCCGGAGTTCTCGGTCGAGCCCATCCAGCCAGGCGTCCCTATTCTGGCCCTCGATTTCGAGAACGCCGCGGATTTCCCCCCAAGGATGAGGGATGAGGCCGCAGCCATGGGCCTGAAGCCCGGTCGAAAGATTCTCTACCCTCACATTCTTTGTGTCGACCCTGATGGCGTGAGGCGACCGACCTCCGAGCAGGACCTTCGCCTGATCCTGGCCCTGGCCTCGGCGCTCGAGCAGACCCTCCGTCAATTCGGCCGCCGATTCGGCGACCCGGACTCGTGGCCGATCTGCGCGGAATCACCGCTGGGTGAGGCCGGCGTGGCCAGGCTGACCGTGCCCTTCGAGGCCGGCGCGCTCTTCGGGATGAAGGAGGAGGTCAATGAGAGCCCGGCTGAGGGCCAGAGGGCGGATCGGAACGTCGTCCTGATCGAGGCCATGACCTTGCTCCTTGCCGCTGCCGAGGCGCAGTTCAAGGACGCGGCCCGCGAGATCGAACGCGCGATGAAGAAGGATGATGGCGACACCCTGGCCGCGCCCTGGGCGCTCTTCCATCGTCTCCCGAAGAACATGGAATTCACGGTGGCCGAGGCGGTGCTGGGCAGCGGTCTCGCCTCGAAGGCGGCGGCCAAATGGATGGCCGCGCAAAGTCAGTCGTGGATCTCGACCTGGCACATCGCAGACAGTTCGAAGGGGCAGTTCTCCTGCCGCGACCTGATCACCGGCGAGTTTCGCGTGTTCGTGGACACCGATCCGCGCACCCGCGGCCGACTGGCCCAGGGCGATGTCTTTCTCGGCCGCATCGTCGATTTCCCGGACGGCCCCGTCATCTTCGGGGTGGGCGCGCACACGTTGCCCTTGAGGTCCGCGGGCGAGGTCGCCGAGTCGGTCCGCCGGGCGCTCAAGACAGACCAGGTGACGCCCGTGATGCTGCAGGGCCACCGAGGCGGCCTGGTGGTTCAGCGCGAGTGGAACAAGGCCGCGAACGCGCGACGGGCGCGGTAGCGGCAAGCCGCGACCTGCGCCAGTCATGTCCTTCTGCTTCGAGGTTTCCCGCGGGATCTTCACCTCCAGGACCGTTCCCCATCCGCTTCGGTCGGAGCCGTGTTGTAGGATTCGGTGGGTCTTTGATGCCATGAGCAAAGCTGAACTTCTCGCCTACATCGAACGCCTCCCGGCAGCGAAGCTCGCTGAACTCGAGGCCATTGTTGCTGGAATGACCGCGGAGACCTCCGCCAGCGGACCAAGCCTCTCTCGCAAAGAGATTGACGCCCTACGTCTCAGCCTTTTCGAACGCTACGGATACTTCGATTCGACGGCGGCCATACGGGAACTTCGCGACAACGGTCCAAGATAGTTGCGCTACGTCATCGACGCCAGTGTCGCGACCAAGTGGCTCCTTCCAGAGACTGATTCGTCCGCGGCCCTCACTGTATTAGACGCTGCGCAGGCCAACCGCATCGCTTTGGTAGCACCCGCGCTCATCGGTCTGGAGTTCGGGCACGTCCTTGGAAAGGAACTCCGCCGAGGACGGTGCGATGCCGCAACTGCCGAACGACTCTGGTCGGCGTTTCGAGGGCTCCCAGTTACCCTTGTCTCCGCTCGAGTCCTCCAGGACCGCGCGTTTCTGCTTTCGGTCGCTCGAAGAATCACGATGTACGATGCACTGTACGTGGCGGTCGCGGAAGCAGAGGGCATTCCGCTGATAACCGCGGACGCCGGATTGATCGGGGCCATCAACGGTTCAGACAGCCAAATCATTCACATGGACGCAGTCGATCTCTAGATTCCCTGGGGCGGCTACGGCCAAGTACGCCTCACGCGTACGAGTACGCATGGCGCGCGTGCCGGCAAAAGAAGACGGGCACTGAATCCAGTGCCCGTTTTCACGTCACGCGCGGCTTGCTTTACGAATCCGCTCCGTACGTGCCGCCGACCACTACCTCTTCGGTCGCGAGGTCGGGTTTGTACTCGTTGCCAAAGGTCTCCTCGCGGGCCTCGTAGACCTCCTCGGGGATTTCCACGCGCTGGTAGTACGGCATGCCGGTGCCGGCGGGGATGAGCCGGCCCATGATGACGTTCTCCTTGAGACCGCGCAGGTGGTCGACGCGGCCGGAGATGGCCGCCTCGGTGAGCACGCGCGTGGTTTCCTGGAAGACTAGAAGCTGCCCGGCGAGGCTGGGCAGCTTCTGATCGACAGCGCGGCAGTCCGTCGGCGGGTTGGAGGCGACTCGCGGCCGAGATGAACGAGTCGGTCGAGAGCGACGCCTTGGTGATGCCGAGCAGGATCCGCTTGGCTCCGGCAGGCGCCTTGCCGGCCGCCTCCAGTTTCGCGTTCTCGCGCATGAAGCGGTAGAAGTCCACCCCGAGGGAGGGGATGCCTGAAGGAGCCGAAGGCGACGAAGGCAGCCGCTTCACCTCGGCCGTGAGACGAACGTTGGGTCGAGGTCCGAAGGACCGAGACCGTCTTCCCACGTGCCACGAGCCCCTCCCCCCGCTGTCCGTCCCGGGACGGGGAGGGGTTTGGGGTGGGGCTCATGTTCCCCCGAGATGCCGTAGTACGATCCAGGCGTCCCAGGAAATAGCATGACCACCATAGATCTAGCCAAACGGATTGAAGCCCTCCCAGAGGCCGAGAAGCTGGCGGTCGCCCGCTTCGTCGATTCCCTGACTGCTCGCCTCAATTCGATCCCGGAGACTCCGGAGCACCTCTACGAGCGCATCGTCGGCAGGGCTGAGCGGATTTTCGCGCTTCACGGACCCCTTGGCGATTCGACCGCGGACATACGAGAACTACGCGACAGCGGGCATTAGCCTTTGCTCTACATCCCGGACGCTTCGGTCGCCATCAAGTGGTTTCTCCGAGAAGAACACTCCGAGAACTCGCGCGTTCTCCTTTCTCGAGTCCTTAGCCAGGTCGATCGTGCCGTCGCCCCCGATCTGCTCCGGCTCGAAATCGCCCACGTCCTCAGGAAGAAGACTCACTCCGGCCTCGATATCGCAGAGGCCTTGGAAGCCTGGAAGGACCTCAATGCCGTCCCCATCGAGTGGGTTCCGGTGCAGCCTCTCCTTGACGCGATCCTCATCGAGGCTCTCGCCAGAAAGATCAGCGTCTACGACATGACGTACGTTGATGTCGCTCGGCGGCACAAGGCCGTCGTCGTCACGGCCGATGACGGGTTGGCCGTAAACGGTGCCCGGGAGAACCTCGCGATTCACGTTCGCGACTATCACCCTTAGATCAAGCGCTCGGCGATTCGCGGGTTAGGTTTGCCGTACACGGTACTCGTACTCGTACTCGGCCGTATCGCAGATCACAGCCGAGCACGACCACGAAACGGCGAGTACGAGTACGACAGTGTCCCCCGCACGACGCCGCGGCACACGAGTGGCGGTCACGGCGGTTGCTACGCTTCGTGCGTGAGACGGCGGGACTCCGCGCGTGGAGGCAAGCGCCGTCCCAGGGTGTGACGACGGCGATTAGGCCGTTCCTCTTGAAAGGACTCCCGCATTGAATCTCACGCCCGAAGACGCAACCG
>JANLSZ010000150.1:0-11854 GCA_031362685.1 Vicinamibacteria bacterium
CGCACGCTCACCGACAGCTTGGGCGCGGGCTTCCAGTTGAGGGAAACATAGCCGCCGCGCGCGAAGTTCGAATCCTGGCGTCCGTTTCCGCCCGTGGTGCCGAGACGCACGGTGAGGCTCTTGCGATCGTCCGAGTTCACACCGACATCCCAACTCAACTGGGTCGGGCGCAGCATGGCGACACCGCCGCGGGTCTGGGTGGTGATTATCGACTCCGGGTTTCCGAAGACGCTGCCCTCCACTCCCCAGTAGTTCTTGAAGCCCATCCAGTACCAGGAGAAGAGGCCGAGACTGGTCATGTTTCCGCCGAAGTCGTTGGTGCGAAAGGCGCCGCCCTGAACGCCGGCATTGCGATAGAACCGCCCGGGCTGCGTCCAGCGGTAGCCGCCCGAGACATGGCCGTTGATCTGATCGGTGCGGAAGGTAATGCCCACATCGTTCGAGTCGAAGCCGGGCGAGGTGGCGCCGAGGGCGGCATTGAAGAGGACCGGTCCCTTTTCGCGGTTCAGGGCCACGCGGAAGGTGTACCCGGAGAGCGAGGTGGCCAGCGGATCCACTTCCACATGGGACGCGTCGGGACGCTGGAAGTAGTGCTGGGAGGCGCGCTGAACCGAGGTGATGCGCGCGGCGCTGCCCACGATGTTCGAAACCGCGAGGCGGCCGGTCAGGGCCCAGATCCTCTCGTTCCCTTTTCCGTGGCCGAGGGTGGTCCAACCATCCACGCCGAACGTGCCGGCTCGTCGATTGAGTTGATTCACGAGCCCGGTGCCCGCGAAATTCCGGTCGACGAAGGTCCCGATGAAGCCAACGCCCTGGCGGCCCGCGTTGAAGTCGCGCTGCGCGCGCAGCACGCTGTAGGAGGTCCGCGGCTCCACCACCGCGGAGGAGAACCGCCCGGAGGACATCAGGTCCGCCTCGGCCCGGCCGGTGAAGGCCTGCAGCACGCCCACGTTCCAGGCCCCCGCGATCTTGCCCGTGATCTTGGCCGCGGCATCGATGCGCACGCCCTCCGGCACGCGGGCATAGTCGGCGGCGCCGGCAGACCCCTGGGGGGTGCGTCCGATGCGGCGGGAGTAGAAGAGGTTCGGACTGGCGAAGTTGAAGTTCATGTTGTTCGAAGCGCCGCCCCACCCGAAGCCGAAGGTATCCGAGCCCTCGATGAAGAACGGTCGCTTCTCGTCGAAGAACGATTCGACGTCCGAGAGATTCACCACCGCCGGGTCCACTTCCACCTGCCCGAAGTCCGGGTTGAAGGTCGCATCGAGGGTCAAGTTGGAACCGAGACCGAGCTTTAGGTCGGTCCCGACCGCCGCTTTGTTGAGACGCCCATCATTAAACGGGTCGCCGGGGGCCGCCACGGTCGAGAGGGTCTTGGCCGTGACATACGGAGTCACCAGGTAGCGACGCTTCGGCTGAAGGCCGGTGAGGCCGACCAGGGGCAGGAAGCGCGACACGAAGCCGCTCTCTTTCTTCGGGCGGAGAGCCGCATAGGCCTGCTCGTTGGTGCGGGTGATCATCCGCTTGAAGTTGATGCCCCATCGGGCCACCTCCTCCTGCTTGAATCGCAACTGCGAGAGGGGAATCCGGAACTCCGCCGACCATCCCGCCTCATCGTGCTTCGCCTTGCCCTCCCAGATCCCGTCCCAGGCGTTGTCGTCCCAGTCGTCGTTGAAGAGGGTGCCGTCGGAGAGCGTTCCCCCCGCGGAGATCCCGAAGTAGAAACCGGTGCGCTTGTCGTTGTAGGAATCGACATAGACGGTGAAGGAGTCGGAGGTCAGTTCCGAGTCGCGCCGGCCGAGCAGGGCCTTGATCGCTTTCGGTTGGGAGTCGGACAGGCGCGCGCCGATGTAGATCGAATCGTCGTCGTACAGCACCCGAACCTCGGTCTCCTCCGAAGCTTTTTGTCCCTCATTCGGATCCCGCTGGGTGAAGGTGGTGTGCGGAATCGCGTCCAGCCACGCCGTCTCATCGAGTTTGCCGTCGAGGGCGATCGCGCCCTGGGTGCGAACCGCCTTTACCTGGCTCAGAGCCTCGGCCGCCGCGGCCGCATTGTTGGCCTGGGTCGGGCCGGAAACCGAAACCAACGCCGTCAGTATCAATAAATTGAACATCGCCTTCGCTCCCGTTCGGGCGGCCTCAGAACAAGGAGCCGCGCGTCTGTCATATGAGACGCGGCGAGATGCGATTAGGTTCCCAAATACCTCAGAGAGCCGGCGCTACGAATTCCGGGCGGCGACGCGTCTCCAGTACACGAAGGCGGGAACCCCGAGCAGAAGAATGAGGAAGCCGAAGAGCGATTCGATCGGCCGCTCGACCATGGAGTTGACAACAAAGGCCAGCGAAATCACGACAAATACCGCGGGCACGACCGGGTAACCCCACACCCGATACGGCCGGGGCCATTCAGGTTTCTTGACGCGCAGCACGAAGACCGCGATACCGGTGGCCGCGTGAAAGAGAAACAGGATCACGACTACGTATGTGTAGAGCGCTTCGTAGGTTCCGGAAACAGTGAGCAATATGCTCCAGGCACCCTGGGCGAGGATGCAGGCGACCGGGGTGCGCCACTTCGGATGGACCACCGCCAGCGACTTGAAGAAAACGCCATCAACCGCCATGGGCAGGTAGGCCCGGGTTGAGTAGAGAACGGTGGAGCCGATGCACCCGAACGCGGACACCATGACCGCCGCGGAAACCAGCTTGGCGGCAAAGGGGCCGAAGAGCACCCCGGCAGCCGCCTCGGCAATCCGCGATTGAGAGGGCATTTCGCTCACCGGAATGGCGCGCAGATAGACCAGGTTCAGGAGCACATACAACAGGGTCACGATTCCCACGCCGAGGAACATGGCCCGGGGCAGATCACGCGAAGGCTCCTTCATCTCCCCGCCCAGATAGGTAACGGCGTACCAGCCGTCGAAGGTCCAAAGCACGCCGATCATGGCCAACCCGAACGCGGAGAAGAGCGAGGCCGGCAGGGTTGCCGCGACCAGATTCGGCGAGGTGGCCGGGGCGACCAAAAGACCAAGCACGGCCAGGGCCAACATAGCGCCGATCTTCACCACGGTCAGAAGGTTCTGCAGCAGAGCGCTCTCGCGCAGGCCCACGACGCTGGTCACCGTGAAGAACGCAATGGCCAGAACTCCGGCCAAAGCACCTCCGGTCAGTTTCCAGGGATGTCCGAACAGGTCCGCGCTCGCCAGGACATTCTGGGTGGCGAAGAACGGTACGAATGAGCCTACGTATTCGCCAAACCCCACCGAGATAGTGGCTACACCGCCGGACATGATCACCAGAAAATCCACCCAGCCCTTTAGGAAACCGAACAGCGGTCCGTAGGCTTCCTTCAGAAAGTGGTACGGGCCTCCTGCGCGCGGCATCATCGCGCCAAGTTCCGCGTAGGTGAGAGCGCCCGCGATGGTCAGCACCCCCCCGAAGACCCAGGCGAGGAGAATGAGCCCGGCGTGGGGCAAGGCCCGGGCCACGTCGGAGGTGGTCAGGAATGCGCCGGTCCCGAGAACCGAGCCCACCGTGATCAGTGTGGCATCGGTGAACGACAGCCCTCGGATCAGTTCCGTCCTGGTGGGTTCAGCCATCCGGGCATCCTACAGAAGTCGAGGCTCAGTGGGGGCCGAAGATCACCGCACGCATGGACAGCGAACCGAGGTCGAAGCCAGTGATGGCGAAACTCACGGGATCATCGCCCGCGGCTCCCGCGGCGTAGAGGAGAGGCAGATAGTGCTCCGGGGTCGGGTGAGCCTTGCGGCCCTCCGGGGCCTCGATCAATCGCGCGAGGGCGCCGGTGTCGTGCTGCTCGAGGGCGCGGGCGACCGCAGAGTCGAATTCGGCGGCCCACGGGGGCGTGGCCAATTCACCCGAGCGCGGGCGTCCAATGGCGTCGTCGAGGTTGTGGACGATGTTGCCGCTGCCGAGAATCAGGATGCCCTCGTCGCGAAGAGGGGCCAGGGCCCGACCGAGCTCGACGTGACGCAGCGCATCCGCGCGCGCGTCGAGGCTCAATTGCACCACCGGCACGTCGGCTTTGGGCCACATGTGATGCAGCACGGACCAGGTCCCGTGATCGAGACCCCAGTCGAGGCTGGTGGACGCCGTGTCTCTTCCGAGCAGATCCACCACCCGGTTCGCAAGGCCAGGGTCGCCCTTCGCCGGATACTGCATCTCGTACAGCGGCTCGGGAAATCCCCCGAAGTCGTGGATGGTCTCCGGCCAGTCGTTCACGGTCACAGCGGTGCCGCGGATATACCAGTGGGCCGAGATGGCCAGGATGGCGGAAGGCCGCGGTAAACGCGAACCGAGATCACGAAAGCCGCGGCTCCAGACGTTGTCCAAGGCCGCGTTCATGGGCGATCCGTGCCCCACGAACACCACGGAAGTTCGCAGGGCGGACGACCGAACCCTCAAGGGCTCTAAGGCCTAGTGGCCCTTCTTCTCCATGGCCTTGAGCGGCGAATCCACCATCTTGTATCCCGCGGGAGTGGCGAAGGCATCGGCGGAAATCGGGCCCTTCTTCACTTCCGTCGCTTCCATGCCGGTATCGGTTTTGCGGCCCATCATGCTCATGGTGGTGTGCTGCATCAGAGCGATGCCCTGGATCTCCGACATCTTCTTGATCATCTTGTCCATGCCCTGCATCATCGGGACGCTGACCCGGGACAACTTCTGGAAGTTCGCGGGGTCGAACGGCGGGGTCAGGGCCGTGCTGTTGCACGACTCCTGGGTCATGTTCGCGCCCATGGTGATGGTGTAGGTCTGACAGGCGTAGCCGGCGATGGTCTTCGTGGCCCCCTTGGTGACCGTGACCTCCGCGGCCGCTCCGCCCATCATCCCGGCCATCTTCTCGCGCATCTGAGGGGGCATCTGGGCCATGGCCTGCTCCATCTGCGCCGACACACCCTGCATGGCCGCGTCGATCTCGGCCACCGTCATCTCCGAGTACTCCTTCTTCTGATTGTCGATCATCACGATCTTCCCGGAAGCAAACTCCATGATGGTGTCGGTTCGTCCGTTGTTCATGCGGATCCGATCCTTGGAGAAGTAGTGGGTGGTCATGGCTCCATCGGTTGCCTTGAAGTTGATGGTGAGGTCTTCGGCGGACGCCGACAGCGCCAGGGCGGAGAGGGCAAGGACGGCGGTGGTCCCGGAGCGAAGCCGAAGGGTGGTCCCGGAGCGAAGGCGAAGGGCAGAGCGAATCATTTTCAAGTCCTTTCAGTTGGGGGAGGACCTAAGGATAAAGCCCCCGACCCTACTTGCGGGAAGCCTGGATGAACCTGGACATGGCGATCGCGGGTGGTCATGGGAGGGAAGGACAGGTATGTTTGCCGGATGACACCGGGTCTGGAGAACGTGCGTGCGGTTGAAGTGTGCCTTCCATCGCAGGACCTGGCCCAGGACCTCGCTTTCTTCACCGCGCGGCTGGGGTTCCGATTGGACACGATCTTCCCCGCCGACAATCCAAAGGTCGCGGTTCTCTCCGGGCACGGCATGCGCATCAGACTCGATCGCGAGGCCAGGGTCGCGCCCGCGGTCCTGCGGCTGTCCTGTCTCGAACCGGATGCCTTTGCCACGGGCGAGCGTGAACTGACCGCCCCGAGCGGCGTGCGCATTCAGATCGTGGACGCAGCGCCGGCACTGCAGACGCCTCGAACTCAGCATGCCTTCGTGGTGAGCCGACTGAAGGACGGCGACGCGTGGGGGATCGGGCGCGCGGGCATGCAATACCGGGATCTCGTTCCCGGTCGTCTGGGCGGAGCCCTGATTGCGTCACACATTCGTATCCCGGACCCGGGGCCGGTGCCGGACCTGGTCCACTACCACGACATAGGTTTTCAGCTGATCTTCTGTACCCGCGGCTGGGTACGACTGGTTTATGAGGACCAGGGGCCGCCATTCGTCCTTTCGGCGGGTGACTGCCTGATTCAACCTCCCCGAATCCGGCACCGGGTTCTCGAGTCGTCGGGGAATCTGGAGGTGATCGAGGTCAGCGTGCCCGCCGAACACCTCACGACCATCGATCATGAGATGGAACTCCCCACCATGGCTCTCCGCCCCGATCGCGATTTCGGCGGCCAGAGATTCTGCCGGAGTGAAGCAGCGAAAGCGGTTTGGGCGCCGTTCAGGCTTCCGGGGTTCGAGGCTCGAGACACCGGCATTGGCGCGGCCACCGCTGGTGTCGCGTCGGTGCGGGTCGCGCGCCCGCTGGGTCGCCCGCCCGAAGCGTGGACCAGTCACACCGCGGATATTCTGTTCGGCTTCGTCCGATCAGGCTCGATGACCCTTCGCGAAGACGGGCCGGGCGTCCACACTCTCGGCGCGGGCGACGCCTACGTAACCCCGCCCGGAATGAAGATCGCCCTCACCGAGTGCTCGGATGACCTGGAACTGCTGGAGGTTTCGCTGCCTTCAGACTTCGAGACCCGCCGGCCTTCCGGCTGATCTAACCGTCGGTTCGCGGAGAGGACAGGCGATAGCCGATGGCCAGGAGCAGCAGCCACGGACCGCCAGCAAGCAGAGTGGACCTCAGGCCGGGCGCCCACCAGGTGGACAGAAGAATCGCCGCCACCAAAGCCGCACCGGCGTAGGAACCCCACGGAGGGTCGGAAGCGCGGAACGCGATGTGAGTCACGAAAATCATGAGCCACACGAAGAGGGCGCCGAAGAGGGCCACCCCAAAAAACCAGACGTAGGCCGAGTCGGGCCATAAGGCTCGGACCAGCACCGCGGCACCGAGGCCGATCGCCGACACGAGGAGGGCGTTGACCGGTGCCCCGCGAGGGGTGACCACGCCGAGAGCCGGGGACACAAAGCCGGCGCGGGCCAGGGAGAACAGCGTTCGGGCGATCAGGTAGAGGTTCGCGTTCGAACTCGAGAGAGCGGCCGAGAGCACCACGAAGTTCATGAGGCCGGCGGCCCCGGGAATGCCGAGGCCCGCCATCACTCGCACGAAAGGGCTCTCGCCGACGCCCAGCTGATTCCACGGAGTCAGCGCCGAAAGCAAGGCGATGGTCACGATGTAGATGGTGGAGAGGCCGAAGACCATGCGTCGCATGGCTTGGGGAATGGTGCGGGCGGGGTCGGACGCCTCCCCGGAAGTGACGCCCACGATCTCCACGCCGATAAACGAGTAGATGGCGAAACAGCAGCCGAGCCACACCCCGCTCAGGCCAAAGGGCGCGAAGCCACCCTGTCCGGTGAGGTTGCGCAGACCGAGCGGGGGATCCCCGGTCAGACCGAACACCACCAGCACCGCAAGTCCGACAAAAAGAGCCAGAGCCAGCACTTTTATCAGGACCAGCCAGTACTCGATCCGGCCCAATCGGCCGACCGCCCACGTATTCATATACAGGAGCACCGCCGCGAAGGCGAGCACCCAGATCGCGCCCGGCACGCCGGGAAACCAGTAACCCATGTAGATCGACGTGGCCACGAGCTGCGCCCCCGTCGCCACCACCTGCATCAACCAGTAGCTCACCCGGACCGCGTAGCCGGCGAAGGGCGAGAGGTACATCCCGGCGTAGACCCCGAACGCTCCCGCGGTGGGATGGGCCACCGCCATTTCCGTGAGCGCGCGTCCGAGGAGCAGCGAGATCAGGGCCACGATGATGTAGGAGAGGATGACCGCGGGTCCGGCCACGTTCACGGCCAGGCCGCTCGCGAGAAACAGGCCGGTCCCGATCGCACCTCCGAGCGCCATCGTGGTCTGCTGCACCGACGACAGCTGGCGGGCGAGGCCCTGCTCGTTGGGAAATTCCGGACGCCGATCAGCGGGAGTCATTTCACAAACTCAAAACGCAGGACGAGACCCGGCCCGTCGAGGAATAGGAAGCTCATATCGACGAGCGTACGCTCATCGGGCCCGCCACGCACGTTGGTTTCGGAACGTCTCCGTCATCTATGTCACCGCCGCGCGCACGTTGAAGCGCGATTCGCGCCACTCCCCGGTGCGTAGCACGCTCTCGACATGGTCCACCGCGTCCCACACGTCGACGAACCTCGTGTAGAGCGGGGTGAAACCGAAACGCAGAATATCCGGCGCGCGGAAATCGCCGATGACGTGCCGCGCGATCAGGGCCTGCATGATCGCGTAGCCGCCGCTCTCATGGGCGAAGCTGACTTGGCTCCCTCGCTCGGCGGCCTCGCGCGGCGTGACGAGGGCAAGACCGCGGCCCGCGCAACGTGTTTCGACCAAGTCGATGAACAGGCCGGTCAACGCCGTCGACTTCTTCCGAAGAGCCTCGATCCCGCCAAAGGCCCCCGCGGCCTGAAACACCTCCACTCCGCACTCGAGCGCCGCGAGTGAAAGGATCGGCGGCGTGCCGCACATGAACCGGGAGATGCCCGTCCCCGGCCGGTAGTCGGGCGTGAACTCGAAGGGTGCTTTGTGGCCAAGCCAGCCCGAGAGCGGTTGACGAGCCTGTTCGCGGTCCATGCGCCCGGTGTGAGCGGGATGAGCCCAGACGAACGCCGGGGCGCCGGGTCCGCCATTGAGGTATTTGTATCCACAGCCCACCGCGAAATCGACGGCGGCAGCGGGCTCGCCGGTACCTTTGAGATTCAAGGGCACCGCCCCCACCGAATGTGAAAGGTCCCAGATCATGAGCGCGCCCCGGGCATGGGCCGCGCGGGTCGTCTCGCCCATGCGGTGCATGCGACCGGTCCGATAGTTCACGTGGGTCAGCAGCAGCACGGCCACCCGATCGTCCAATCTGGCCGGGATCTCGTCGGCCTCGGCCAGAGCGAGGTCGAAGCCCTGCTCCCGACAAAGGGTATCGGCGATATAGAGATCGCTCGGAAAGTCGCTGCGCTCGGCGACGACCAGGCGGCGTTGCGGTGCGTCGGCTTTGGCCAGGGCCATGGCCGCGCTCAGCACTTTGTAGAGATTGACCGAGGTCGAATCGGCGACCACAACCTCGCCTGGCCCGGCGCCGACCAAGGGCGCGATCTTGTCGCCGACCTGCTGCGACATGGTGATCCAGCCTGCGGTGTTCCAACTGCGAATCAGACCACGGCCCCATTCGACCTGCACCACCTGCTGCACTCGTGCCGCGGTCGCCCTCGGCAGGAGACCGAGCGAGTTGCCATCGAGGTAGATCACGCCCTGGGCGTCGACGTCCTCGGCCGCAAAGTGCTGCCTCATCGGAGCGAGGCGGTCGTTCGCATCGAGCGAAAGACAGTCGTTTCTGGTGGTGGTCACAGGAGGTGAAGAATACGCCGTCGGAGGGCGCCCCATCATGGAATACACCCTGAGGCCGGCCTGAACGGCAGCCTGCCAGACTCCTCGAATGCGAGAAAGCGTTCGGTCGGCCGAATGTCGCGCGCTCATTCCCACCTCTTAAACTGGTTGGACCGCGCTTTGTCGCGCCCGGCTCTCACCCGACGAGCCGGGCGCGGCAAAGCAAAGACGCGGTTTCGCGAGCGGAGAAAAGCAAGGCCCGTGACAGCGGCCACGACGAACGAAACGGCCGCTGGCGCGGGCGTTGCCCGGAGCGAGCGCTTCAGGAAAGAAACGCCGAGGCCACACCACGCGCCACGCGGCCGAGAACACGCCGGGCACGAGCTGAGGGCGACGCATCGAGCCCGCAGCACGGGCGCGACGACTGAGACGACGGACCACGAGCCACGCGAGGCCTCGGCCTCCGTTTTGACGACGCAGGCGCGCGGACAACGGGGGCGCCGGCGTGAAGCGCGCACAAACCACAGACGAGGCCTTGCGGCCCGAAGCCGCAAGGCCGACCCAAACCGGCAAGGGCCGCGAAGCGGGCCGCAGACGAAACGTGACAAGGGCTCGGTGCGCAGCGCCGAGGCCGCACAGAACAAACGCAACTCTGCGCGCTTCATGACAGCGCCCCCACGAGCGCGCGGCGCTTGCGGCCACGGCGGCGGCTCCGAGAAACGCCCGCGAAAACCACGGACCAACGCGACGGCGAGGCGTGCGTGGCGGAGAACGTGACTTCTGTATGAGGAGCCCTAAAAGACAATGGCTCGCGAAGCTAGCCTTTCCTAAGCGGCCGACGACCTTGAAGCTGGACCCGGGCGCGGGCCTTGCTTAACCACGCGACCTCTCGCCCGCCGCCTGGGGCGGCGGGCGAATGATTAAACGTCTGAGATCAGCAAGGCCCGTGACCGATCAGGGCCAGCTTTATAGAAGACCCGTTCTCGGACACTCACGACTCGACCCCATCAACGGACCACGCGACCGCGACAACAATACGTCGGCCGCCGCCGGGGCCTTGTCGACAACGCTCGCGAAGCGAGCCTCATCATTTCAGTGTCGCGACAGACTCAGCCGGAGCGAGCCACAAACAAGAGATGCTCCTCTTCAAACTGCTCAGTGGGCACAAAGACGGATCCAATGCGCTCGGTGCTCAGCATTGCGCCACCACATGGGAAGTCTTCCAAGTATGAGTCGCGAGTCGGATCCCCTAGTTCGAAAACCACGAAATCGACGATGGCTGGCTCGCCCCGATACTGTAGTCGGTCTCCAGCCAGAATGGTTTGTCCATCCGGATACTGAAGAGCCATCACATCGGGCCTCCACCTGCCGCGGGCCTAATCGGAATCGCATTCGCGGGTGGAGGGCCCGCACCAAAGCCTCCCTTGCCGTCCGGAACCGGCACCCAGAAACACTGACAACCTGCTGCTGGCGGGCTCTGATTCATCACATAGAGTTTCCAATGCGGGGGTGGAACTCCACGATGCGCCTTCGATCTAGGGTCAGTGTCTTCGCGATATGCAAG
The DNA here is from genome assembly GCA_031362685.1 of Vicinamibacteria bacterium. Lineage (GTDB taxonomy): Bacteria > Acidobacteriota > Vicinamibacteria > Fen-336 > JAGNNV01 > JAGNNV01. The sequence continues at coordinate 10,752 of JANLSZ010000150.1, forward strand.
AGTGCCTACAGGAGGATCACACGGTTTGCACCCGGAGCAACGCTCGGTGCTCCTGTCCCGAATCCTCTGGATGATCTTGATTAGGTCGTAGGTGCCAGCAATCCCGATCATCACCACCGCAATGGCGTCGCCGACTGGAAGAGGGCCATCCAGAGCCGCAAACCCGCCCGCGGCGGGCAACGTAGCACCAAGGGCACTGTTCCCGCTCGGATCCGTGAACTGCGCTGGGCTGTTGAACGCGTAACTGTAGAGGTTGGGACCTTCGCTGTAACCAAGCGGATCCTCGCCAGTAAATCGTCCTGCCTTGGAGTCGTAGTACCTCGCACGGTAGTAGTGCATCTCCGACGCGGGATCCCATTCTCTTCCTGTGAAGCCGTAGGGTGCGGGAGTCCCATTCTGGATGTTCCCCCAGGCATCAAACGCCATGGTGCCAGTAACCGCTCCGGTTCCATTGGTCAGACGCACTATTGAACTCAGCCCATCAGCATGGAGATACGTCGTTGTCGTCGTGTCGTCCTGCGCCAAGGGCTCGTCGACACCGATGCCGTGGATCCATCGCGTCGTGGTTGTTATGGCGGCGATCGTGACGTTCTGGCGAAGGATGTCTTCGCCATCGTAGGCCCAAGCGTTTGTGGCCCCCCCAGAGATCCTCTCCAAACGCCTTCCAATAGGGTCATAGGAGTAGTTCGCAATCGTTGTCGGCGCCGAAATCACGGACCCCTTCTTGACCTCGACTAGCTGGTTGACTGCGTTGAACACGTACTCCCAAACGTCGGCGCCTTCGGTCTTTGTCGCGAGGTTCCCGTTCGCATCGTAGGTGTAGCTTGCGGGCGCGCCAGTCACATTGACGCTGTAGTTCTTGGTCGCGCTGTTTCCGCTTCCATCCTGCGCCTGAATGGTGACGTTGTTCGCGCCGGCCGGCAGATCAAGCGTCGCCTCAAAGACGTTTCCAGCCAGCATCCGCGCGGGTTGTCCGTTGATGGTCGGCGCGCTAAACGTCGCGATGCCCGGTTCGTCGAGCGTCCCTCTCCACAGCATCTTCCCGCCGCCCGTGGCGCCGGTCAGCTGATTCTTCTCGTTGTAGCTCGAGGTCGTGGCCTCCG
>JANLSZ010000393.1:0-6381 GCA_031362685.1 Vicinamibacteria bacterium
CATTTCTTTAGACCTCAGCGGTTCGAAGTGACTTTGAGATTGTCCCAGGCGATGTCGGCGGGCGAATCGCCGTAGATTCCGGGCGCGCCGGCCTGAATGACCACCGGATCCTCGAACTCGATCGTCCAGGTGGAAGGTTCGGCCTCGCCTCTCTTCCAGACCTTGGCGCGCACCGAGGTCTTGGCCGCTCCGGGCTCCACCACCAGCTTCATGCGGTACCAGACGTCGCTCTCGATGGGGAACGGCGCTTCCTTGGAGAAACCGAGCTCCGACGCCCAGGACCGGACCTGGAGCTTTTGATGAACGCCCTGCAGGTCGAGGGTGTAGCCGTTGTTGATGAGTCCCACGTCGCCCATGCGGCGCCCCTTGCGGGTCGCGCGGACATCGGATTCCATGGTGTAGCCCTGCATGGTCACCGGGCCGATGAAGACGGTGGCGCGATTGAGACCGGTCTGAACCGGGGCCTTCGAAAGGATCTTGCCTTCCGGCGAATCGGATATGGCGAGACGACCCGCACCTACCCAGGTGCCGGGCACCTTGCCGCCTTCGAAGTCCTCGCTCCAGGGCAGCGCGCCAAACACGCGCACCCGGGCGCTCGCTTCCAGAGCTCCGGCCCTGGCAACCACCTTGCCGGCCTGCGGGACCGCCGAGACCTCAGCCGTGAAGACTCCCTTGGCATCGACCGCTCCGGAAAGACCGTTCAAAGAGAACACCGCAGCTGGTGCTTTCACCCGGCGTCCCTGGGCATCGAAGCCCCGCACTTCGAGCGCTACCTTCTCACCCGGCTTCGTGCTGAGCTCGGCCGGGAAGACGGCGATCGACGCGAGGAGTTGTTCGGGCCCCGTGGCCTCCTTCGGCCAGGGCATGGCCGTCGCGGGGGCTCCCGTGGCCGGGCCCCTGTAGGCCGCCTTCTTGTCGCCCAGGCAGTACAGGAAATTCTCGGTCAGGAGATAAAGCCGCCCGTAGGCCGGGACGAACGATCCCCAGACCTCCACGTGACGCCCCTCGGGCATCTTCAACGCGACATGACTCAGGGTTTCGAATTTGTCGGCGAGGGGTTTGAGTATGTGCACATTGCCATTCACCTCGGTGGCGAAGATCTTCCCGTCGGCCATGGTGGGCGACCCGCGTCCGATCGTTCCGAGGTTCGTTTCGTAGAGCTTGGCTCCGGTGGTCGCATCCAGGGCGTGCAGGTTTCCGGCGTTGTCGACTACGTAAGCCCGATTCCCGTCGAGGAGGGGCGCCGCGAAACCCGCGGTGATCCCGTTGGCGCTCCACTTGCGCCCCGTGGAGGTGATGTCGCCTTTGAGCGAGCCGTCGATCGCGATCACCTGTCCCATGAAGCCCCCTTCGAGCGGCTCGTCGCCCTGGTTCGCATAGACGATGCCATCGCGGACGGTGACTGAAGCGTTGAGCGAGCGCGGTGAGAATCTATAGCTCCAGACGAGGTCGCCCGTCTTCGCGCGAATGGCGTAGATCCATCCGTCGGCCCCACCGCCGATCATCAGGCGCTCGCCTCCGATGACGCCGACCACCGCATTGGCCTGGTTGTTGAAGTCTTCGACCGCCGCGGTCGAGGGGGTCGCAACCCATTGGACCTGGCCGGTCCGCTTGTCGAGCGACGCATAGCGCTGACGAAGCGGCGCCTGCTCGCCCCACGACGCGCCCACGATGCTGACCAGGACGGCGTCGCCGTCGATCAGCGGCGAGTGAGTCCGGCCGCCGTAGCCCGAGCTTCGACCCATCTCCTCGCCGAGACGGACCTGCCAGACCGTCTTCCCCACGCGGTCGAATGCGGTGAGCTGGCCGTCGCCTTGCTGGGCGAAGAGGTAACCGGTCTCGGGGTCTCCCGAAACACTGGCCCAGCCGACGCGGGAGAAAGGAATAGTGGTGTTGTGAACCACGAAACGGCGCTCCCAGAGCGGGGCGCCGTCCTTCGCCGAATAGCAGGCGATGGTTTCGTAGCGTCCATCCGCACGGCCGGAAGCGCACACCCGGCCATCGAACACCGCGGGGGTGGACCGAACCATCATGGGAATCTTGAAGACCACGTTTTCCATCGTGGTCGGCGACCAGGTGGAGATGAGGCCGGTTTCGCTGGAGGTGCCGTTCCCGTTGGGGCCGCGCCACTGCGGCCAGTCCGCGGCCGCGCTGGTGGCCGCCCATGAGGCAAGAACGATTGGAAAAATGCTGCGCTTGAGTCCCATGGTGATAGTCGCCTTCTGGTTGTGGGTTCGATGTTACGACGCGACCCGCGCCACCGCCCAGACCAGGCCAATGACACCCAAGACCAAAGAAAGGGGCCGCTGGACAAGGCGATTGTAGGTAGTTGGGGTCTTGAAGGGAAGGCTAAGGAGAAAAGCCCCGGCCAGAACGAAGACTTGACCCAACTCGACCCCGAGATTGAAGAGCAGAAGGGCCACCAGCTTCTGGCCTTCGACCAGCGGGGTTTCGGCAAGGACTCCGGCAAAACCAAGACCGTGAAGAAGGCCGAAGGTGAACACCACCGCCGCGCGCCCGCGCGAAACGCCGGACGGCCGCAGAACGTTCTCGAGACCCACGATGCCGATGGAGAGAGCGATCAGCGGTTCGATGATGCGCGGAGAGAGTGAGAGCACCCCGAAGGTTGACAGGGCCAGGGTAGAGCTGTGGGCCAGGGTGAAAACGCCAGTCTGGATCAACAGGGTTTTCAAGTCTCTCCCGCCCAGGAAGAGGACTACCACGAAGAGGATGTGATCGAGCCCCAAGGGCACGATGTGTCTAAGGCCGATCCAAACGAACTCGACGAGTCTGGGCTCCGCAACACCCGCGCTCAGCTTGATCCTCGGGCACTCTTCACCCGGGAGGCAAATATGAAACTCCCGACGTCCCGTGCCCTCGTCGGTAAACGAGAGTTCGATGGCCGGAAAAGCGCGGGAGGCAAAGAACGCGATCTCCCGGGCCCGGTCGGGCAGCCGTCCCCTGAGAAGCGCCTCCAAACCAAACACCTCGACTCCGCTTCGTGCCTGATTGGGATGGAACTGGGGAAACGAAATCTGGAATTCGACGGGCTTGCCATCCGCCCTGACCCGCAGGCGCCTCGATAGAAGGTTTCGCAGTCCCTCTTCGGCCTTCTTGAATTCGACCTCGCTCATCTCATCAAGCAAACGCGCAGCCACCGCCGGGTCGGTGCTCGACTCGATGCCCAGGGCCAACGCATCCAGGTCGAGCTTGAGCGTCGCCTCGAAGTTCCTCGCGCGATCCACGCGCAGGACGGTGGCGGTGCGCGCGAAGGTGTGGGCTTCCACGCTCGGCTCGGCCCCGAGGCCCAGAAGGAAGACGAGCACTAAGATCTGCGGCAAAGCAGATCGCATCCTTGAGAAAGTCACGGAGAAGCGATTATGGAGGAGCGATGGCCGAGAAAGACAAGCCGCTGACGTTGGTCGAGTGGGTGATCGTCATCCTGGCCTCGCTCGGCTTCGCCTTCGACACCTATGAACTGCTGATGCTGCCCCTGGTTCTGCCTCCGGCCATCATGGCGCTGGGCGGATACAAATTCGGTACGCCCGAGTTCGGCATGTGGCGCGACCTGATGTTCTACCTGCCTGCGGTCTGTGGCGGCATCTTCGGTCTGCTGGGCGGCTACCTCACCGACCGTCTGGGCCGGCGCGCGGTTCTGGTCGGAAGCATTGTGCTTTACGCCTTCTCCGCGGGCGCCTCGGCGTTCGCGACCACCTTGCCGGTTCTGCTCGCCCTGCGCTGCATGACCTTCGTCGGAGTCTGCGTGGAGTTCGTGGCTGCGGTGGCATGGCTCGCCGAGCTCTTTCCGAATCCTGCCCGACGCGAGCGCATTCTCGGAATCACCCAGGCCTTTTCGTCCATCGGCGGGGTGATGGTCACCGCTTTCTTCACCTGGGTGGCCAGAAATGGCGACTCTCTTCCCGCCATCGCGGGCAGCCACGAACCCTGGCGGTACACCTTGATGTCGGGCCTCGTGCCCGCTCTCCCCCTCCTCGTGCTTCGACCGTTCCTCCCCGAATCTCCGGTGTGGATGGAAAAGAAAAAGGCGGGGACGCTCAAGCGCCCCAGCCTCGCGGAGATCTTCGCTCCGGCCCTGCGACAGACGACCACGATCAGCACCGTCATCTTCGCGTGCTCTTTGGGAGCCGCCTTCGGCGCCATCCAGCAGATGCCGCAGATCGTTCCCGGCCTCGCCGAAGTGAGTTCACTCCCTCGTCCGCAGCAGCAAATAATCGTCGGCGAAGTTCAGTTCGCGCAGGAGATGGGCGGACTTGCCGGGCGCATCGCCCTGGCCGGCCTGGCCCTGTTCGTGGTTTCCCGCCAGCGTCTGCTGCGCGCGTTCCAGATTCCCGGCCTGGTGATCGTGCCCCTGGTGTTCTTCTATGCCGTCGACAGTTCGGTCTCGACGGTCAAGATCGGCATCTTCCTCGCCGGCTTCTTCACCGTCGCGCAGCTCAGTTTCTGGGGCAATTACCTCCCCCGCGTCTATCCGACCCATCTGCGCGGAACGGGTGAGAGTTTCGCGGCGAACGTGGGGGGCCGTTTGATTGGAACGTTCGCGGCGGTGGTCACCGGTCGCCTCGCTCTCATGATGCCGGGAGCGACGCCATTCGCGCGATTGGCCCTGGCCGCGTCCTTGGTGGCCCTTACCATCTACGCGGTCGGCCTGATAGCCAGTTTCCGACTCCCCGAGCCCAGGGCCGAGGGGCTACCCGACTGACAGCCTCCTGCGGGGGAACGAAGGCCTGTCGCTCCCAGCGTCCCGGGAAGACGCCTGCCGCCAGAGGGCTCAGTTGGCGGGACGGAAGTACAACACCATCGAAGCGCCTCCGGCGGCAAGGAGATAACCGATCCACAGCAGTGGATTGGGGGTCTCCTTCGGCGGGTGAAGCGCCATGGTCACCAGCACGTTGATGAGCGGGGCGCCCCCGAAGACGATGGGCATCACGTAGTTGGGCAGGCCGCCGGACTTGAAGGCGTAAATGATGCAGACGGCGCCTAGGGCGCCTAGTGCGCCCGCCGCGGTGGCGGTGGACGAGCCGACTAGATTGAAACCGGTGAGTTGGCCTTGGGAGGCGAGAACGATCACGGGCACGAGTACGCCGATGAGGAAATAAGCGATGCCCACGCACAGCAGCGCCTTCATCGGACTGCCCAGAGCCACCTGGCCGCGGTGCAGGAAAGCGCCGTAGGCGCCCCACGAAAGCGCGGCGGCGAAGGCGAAGATCAGCCAGGTCATCTTGGTTTGTCCCTTCATGGAGGGCGTTAGCCTATCCCAGGCCGATCCCAGCATTTCCCAGAACTTTGAAAGCCCCAAGAGTCGCGGCGGCGGTGGCGAGGAGGAAAGATCGCGGGAAAGAGCAAGCTCAAGGCCCGCGCGACGTTCGAAGACCGAACGCGCCGAGGCCGCGACCAGAGTCATTTTGGAAAGAGCGGCGGCGAGCGCGCCCAGCCACTGGAACGAGGGGAGATACGTGTTTTCAACTTCGTAGTAGCGGGCGAGGCGATCGGCGAGGTTAGGAAACCAGAGCGCCGCGATCGCGCCGCGGCATCTCGAAGCGCCTGACCTGTCTCCAACGGCGCGGCCGGGGCCTCGACGAGGTTGAGACAGAATGGGTCAGGTGAGGCCGTCGTTTCAGGGAAACTCAATGGGAATGATCACACGAAAATTGGCGCCCGGGGGGGGGAGCCTCAGACCGATGGGCATGGTGCGGAGGCAGACCCCTACGTCCGCTCGTGACTCCCCTCGCGTCTCCACAACTCCGCGCATGACTTCGACGCCCTCGGCGTTGAAACTCATATCGATGTCGTAGCGGGAGGTTGCGGGGTTTGGATCGCGCATGAGCGCGGGGGTCCAGCAACGCGGGAGGAAGACGGTCTGCTTTTGGATCTCGAGCACCGCCTTCGCCCAGACTTCCACCACGCGTTGGCTTACGACCGGTGGGGAGGGCGCTTCCACGTGCACCGGAAGTGACGCCGCGCCGATGGACGCCGGGCCCGGCGCAGAGGATGGACCCCGCTTCCGGGAACGGTTCGCCTCTTTCGCCACCCCTTCCACCCGGTGTCGATCGACGGACGGTTCCGGGGAGGCGTTCATCGGCGTCGGGGGAGGAGCCGCAGGCGACGACGGAGCGCTCGGCTCTGGTTGCGCAGCGGGGACGGTTGCTCGCTCCCGCAGCCCTAGATACAGGCCACAGGCCACGATCACAGAGCCCAGCAGGATGCTCCCGGGGAGAAGGTACGGCTTGCCGTTCATGCAGATACTCGACGTTCCCGAATGAACGAGGGCCGGTCGCGCGGCCGCCTGCCTGCGCGGGGTGTTGCGAGTTCGCCCGGTGGATCCCGGCGGGCTCGTCAAGCACCCTCCGCGCGCATCGCGGC
>JANLSZ010000010.1:0-17333 GCA_031362685.1 Vicinamibacteria bacterium
CGCGCCCGCGGCGATGGCAATGACCGCGTCGTTGACCACCAGGGCGTTGCCCCGGAAGCCGAGCCTCCGCAGAAGGGACTTGATCACTCCGTCCTCGCCCGGCCGATCCACGCCGGCCATCCCCAGGCACAGGGCTTCCGGCCTTTCATCGGGACACAGTTCCTCGAGGAGACCGGCAAGCACTTTCTCCACCGCGAGCTCTCCATGAACGTGGATATTCGCGCCCCCGCCTCGGGCCGATTTCAGAACCTGACCGGACTCGTCGGCCACCACCCCGACGGTCTTCGTCCCTCCGGCATCGACACCAACGATAAGGGCCATGAGGGTGTGGTGCGGGGCGGGCTCAGCCTTCAAAAACGACGATGTCGCGCAGGTTCCGGTGTTTCTCGTTGTAGTCGAGACCGTAGCCCACCACGAAAAGGTCGTCGATGGTGAAGCCGATGTAATCGACCTTCACCTCAATCAAACGCCGCGACGGTTTGGAGAGAAGGGAGGCCACTCGAATCGACCGCGGACCGCGCGCCTTCAGCAGGTTCACCAGATAATTGAGGGTCAGGCCGGTGTCGACGATGTCTTCGGCAATGATGAGATCGCGCCCCTTGATGCTGGTATCGAGGTCCTTCGAGAGCTTGACCTCACCCGAAGATTTCGTGGCCGCCCCGTACGACGACACCGCGATGTAGTCCATGGAAAGAGGCAGATCGATCCACTGGCACAGATCGGTCATGAACGGACAGGCGCCCTTGAGGACCGCGATCACGTGCGGCTCCTGACCCGCCATGTCCCGGCTTATTTCGGCCCCCATCTCCCGAGTGCGGGCCGCGATCTGATCGTGGGAGAGAAGCAGTTTCATGGTTTGGGAATCCAGTCGCGAGGATGCAGAAGGATGAAAGTGGATCTGAAGAAGACGCCTGCCCGGACTGATCGATTGGCAGCGGACGTTAACAAACATTTGCCTTTGACCGGAGCCGGCGAAGAGGTTTAGAGTGCTTCGAAAGCTTCCGAACAGCCGCCCTCCAGGCTCAGAGCATTTCCGGCCGGTTCGAACCACCCAAACACCGTCCTACTGAAAACTAAAAGACAAGAGGAAATCATGAAAGAACTTATTCGGAGCTGGCGGGGCCTGGCCCTGGGCCTGGCTCTCGTTTCCAGCCTGGCGGTCCCGGTTCTGGCTCAGCCCACCACCGGGTCAATCGCAGGCGTGGCGGTCGATCAAACCGGGGGCGTCCTGCCCGGCGCGAGCGTCGTCGCCGTTCACGAACCTTCGGGATCGAAGTACGAGACGGTCAGCCGTGCCGATGGCCGTTTCGCCATCCAGGGTATGCGTGTGGGCGGTCCCTACTTCGTCACTGTCTCGATGAGCGGCTTCCAAACGTCGGTCACCAAGAACGTGACCGTCAGCCTCGGTATCGCCACCGACATCGACGTCAAGCTGAAGACCGCCGCCGTGTCCGAAGAGGTGACGGTCACCGCCGAGAGCAGCCCGGTGTTCAGTTCCGCGCGCACCGGGGCCGCGACCGCGGTCACCCGGGAGGTGATCGCCATCCTGCCTACCCTCGGCGATCGCCTCGACTCGTTCACGAAGCTCTCTCCCCAGTCCAGCGGACGCGACCTCTCGTTCGGCGGATCCGACCAGCGGTTGAACAACATCACCATTGACGGCGCCTACTACAACAACTCATTCGGGCTGGGCACGGGCGCACCTGGCGACCGCACCGGCGTGGCCCCCATCGCCATGGCGGCGGTCGAAGAGGTCTCGGTCAACGTGGCTCCCTTCGATGTGACCCAGGGCCACTTCGTGGGCGCTTCGGTCAACAGCGTTACGAGGAGTGGCACCAACGCCTACCGGGGCTCGGCCTACTGGTGGTTCCGAGACGAGGGCATGGTCGGCAAGAAAGCGGGCGCCAACGCCTTCAATCCTGGCACCTTTAATTTCAACAAGTACGGCGGCTGGCTCTCCGGTCCCGTCATCAAGAACAAGCTGTTCTTCTTCCTGAGCTATGAGGATGACGCGCAGGTAGCTCCCGGAACAACCTTCAAGGCCAATACGGGCGGCCAGCCCGTCGGGGGCAATACCACCCGCGTTCTCGCATCCGATCTCGATGCTCTGAGCAGTTTCCTGAAGTCGAACTTCAAATACGACACTGGGCCCTACGAGGGCTACGACAAGGAGACTCCGTCGAAGCGCTACCTCGGGAAAGTCGACTACAACCTGAACGATCGCAATCATCTGAGCTTCCGCTACAGCCAGCTCGACTCCGTCACCGACGTGCTCCTCTCGAACTCATCCTCGGCTGGTTTCGGCAATCGCAATGGAACGACCCTCGGCCTCAACTTCCAGAATTCGAACTACGGAATCCTGGAGAACAACAAGTCCGGAGTCGCGGAATGGAACGGAACTTTCGGGTCGAACAGCGCCAATAAGCTGATTGTTCAGTTCCACAAGTCCGACGAAAGCCGCAAGTACCGCGGAGTTCTCTTCCCCATGGTGGATATCCTCGACGCGGGGGCGGTCTACACCACCTTCGGCTTCGAGCCCTTCACTCCAAACAACGAACTGCGCTACAAGAGTTTCGCGGCCACCGACAACCTCACCATGTACCGCGGGAATCACACCTTCACCGTGGGTGGTACGGCGGAGAGATACAAATCCGAGAACGTCTTCTACCAGCAGTCTCAGGGGATCTACGTCTACAACTCGCTGGCCGACTTTTACACCGATGCCCGGGATTTCCTCGCGAACCCAACCCGGACCACCTCCCCGGTGACCCTGCGCTCGTTCCAGGTCCAGTACCTCAACATCCCCGGCATTAGCAAGCCGGTGCAGCCTCTCGAGGTCTGGTACGGCGGGATCTACGGAATGGACCAGTGGCAGGTTTCGAAGAACCTCAAGGCCGGCTTCGGTCTGAGGATCGAGCGTTCGTCATTCGGCGATACCGGGTTCCCGAACGCGCTCGCCGACGCCATGACTTTCATGGACGAAAACGGCAAGTCGGTCAAGTACTCGACGGGCGCGCTGCCGCCCCCGAGTCTTCAGTGGAACCCCCGCTTTGGGCTCAACTGGGACGTAAGCGGCGACCGCAAGACCCAGGTTCGCGGCAGCTCGGGACTGTATTCGGGCCCGCCCCTTTACGTCTGGATCTCCAACCAGGTTGGCAACACCGGCGTGCTTACCGGATCCATCTCGGATACCAACACCACGAACCGGCCGTTCAATCCCGATCCCAACACCGGCCATCCTTCCAACGTGACGGGCGCGCCTGCGGCGAGCTATGCGCTCGCCGTGACCGACCAGAACTTCAAATTCCCCCAGATCTGGAGAACCAACCTCGCGGTCGACCGGAAGTTGCCCTGGAATCTCGTAGGCACCGCCGAGTTCCTCTACAACCGCGACGTAAACGGCATGTACTACATCAATGCCAACCAGACCGCGCCGAACTCCGCTTTCACCGGCGCCGATCCGCGTATCCGTTGGACTACCGCGTCCTGCAACTTCACCGCCGCCCCGACCGCAACCAACTGCGCCAACCGCATCAACACCAATGTCTCGAACAACGTCGTGCTCAAGAATCAGAGTGTCGGGCGGTCCTGGCACAGCTCGATAGCACTTGAGAAGATATTCAAGGGCGGTTTCCTGAAGGCAGCCTATAGCTACGGCGAGGCCAAGAACACCGTGGATCCGGGCAGCATCGCATCGGGCTCGTGGCAGCAAAATCCGATTTCCGGCAACCCGAACAACCCGGACCTCGCTTTCTCGCAATACTCGCCCGGAAAGCGCTACTTCATTGCGGGTTCGTTCAGCCGTGAATACGCGAAGATGGGTAGAACAAGCGTGGGCTTCTTCTGGCAGGCGACGCAGAACAACGCCAGCTACACGGTGGCCGGCGATCTGAACAACGACTCGGGCACCGGCAACGACCTGATCTACATTCAGAAAGATGCCTCCCAGACCACGTTCGTTCCGTTCACCACCGGAGGCCGCCTCTTTACCGCCGACGAGCAGGCTCAGGCCTGGGACGCGTATATCGCGCAGGACGAATACCTCAGCAAGAACCGCGGAAAATACGCCCAGCGTGGCGCAGTCTTCCTTCCCATGGTCCGCAACATGGACGTGAGCCTCACCCAGGACTTGTTCCGGAGCATCAAGGGCAAGCGCAACGGCCTGCAGTTCCGGGTCGACGTCTTCAACTTCGCCAATCTGCTGAACCATGATTGGGGCGTGGGCCGCCGTTTCGTGACCACCCAGCCTCTGATCCTTGCCTCCGCCGCCCAGGGTGGGCCGATCAGTGCTTCGGGAGCCCCGCAGTTCACCCTCCGAGCCCTGAGCGGCGCGTTGGTGAGCAAGACGTTCGAGCCCACCGCTGGAACGAACGATGTGTATCGCATCCAGTTGCAGTTGAAGTACAACTTCAACTAGGACGTCAAGCCGGGGAGGCGATGTCCTCCCCTTTCGGTAAATCAGGGCCGGGCGGCAGACCGCTCGGCCCTTTTCCTTTCCCGTTCGCTTCCAGAAGCCGGGCGTCCGTTTCTGGACGGTCGCCTCCAGGCCCGCCTTGGGCGAGGCCGCCGACCGTTCCGGCGAACCTTCTGGCAAGAAGCGACTTCGACGTTCGGTTCGGAGACATTTGTTGAACGGCGCGGATCTTTCATAGGAGATCCGTCGTCTAGTGAAGAGAGGGCGGGGCCTGATCGGGGCCTGACCTCTATAATCTGCCCTTCTTCCAAGGGTGGAGCGCATCACTGGCGGCCCTTTTGGAAACACCTGGAGGCATGAAAACGTCGATGTTCCCCCCCGCAATAGCCCTCACCCTCGCCTTGGCTGCCGGTTCCGTGGCCCCTGCCCAGGACGCGGCCCCCGCCAAAACTGTTCTTGTCCTCACCGTGGATGAGGCGGTTCAGCGCGCCCTTCAGAGCAACGCCGACCTCGCGGTGGAGAAGTTCACTCCCGAGTCCTCTGCCCTCTCGATCGCCGATGCGCAGGCGGTCTACGATCCCGTCCTGTTCTCCAACATTTCGAATTCGTCGCGGGCCAGCAAAGCCACCAACTCCTTCGCCGGCGCGGACAAGGTCGACAACGACACCCTGACCTACAACTTCGGCGCATCCAAACTTCTGAGCACCGGCGGTTCGCTGCGCGCGGACTTCAACAACAACCGGGCCAAGACCAATAGCGTGTTCAGCACGTTCAACCCGTCCTACAACTCGGCGTTTCAAGTGAACTTCAGCCAGCCGCTGCTGAAGAACCGCACCTTGGATCCTGCGAGATTGAATCTACGTCTGACCAAACGGAACCGGGAGATCTCGGATCTTCAGTTCCGCAGCATAGTGGTGACCACTCTGGCCAGCGTGCGCAAGCTCTACTACGACCTCATCTACGCCGGAGAGAACCTCGGCGCCCAGCGCAAGAGCTTGTCCCTCGCCCAGAAGTTTCTGAATGAGAACCAGATCAAAGTCAACGTGGGAACTCTCGCCCCCCTTGACGTGGTGGCCGCCGAGTCGGAGGTCGCCACTCGTGAAGAGGGCGTGGTCATCGCCGAGAATGCTTTGGACGAGGCTCAAGACGCGCTCAAGCGCGTGATCTTCCCAAAAAACGATCCCGAAGCCTGGAAAATACAGATTGTGGCCAAAGACCGTCCCACCGCCGACCCGGTGGCGGCCGACGCCGACGTCGCCATTGCCAACGCCCTGCAGAAGAGAATCGACTTCGCGGTAGTGCAGAAGAACTTCGAAAACATCCAGGACCAGCTCGCCATGGCCAGGCAGGGAACCAAGCCGAGCCTGGATCTCGTCGCCGCCTACGGTACCACCGGCACGGGCGGAACCCAGCTCCTGGATCTGGTCACTCGTCAGCCGCTGGCCAAGCCGATTGCCGGGGGCTATGGCGATTCCCTCTCTGAATTGGCCGGGCGCGACTTCCCAAGCTGGTCGGTTGGCCTCAACTTCACCTATCCAATCGGGAACAAGGCGGCCAAGAATTCCGCCGCCCGCGCGCAGATCGCCTACGATCAGTATTCGGCCCTGCTCCGTCGCGCCGAACTTCAGATCGCAAGTGAAGTTCGGACCGCGGCCCGCGCGGTCGAGACGAACTTCAAGCGGGTGGCCACCACGCGCTCGGCGCGGACCCTTCAGCTGCGCCGCCTCGATGCCGAGGAAAAGAAGTTCGCGGCCGGCATGTCGACGAATTTCCTGGTCACCCAGGCGCAACGGGACCTCGCTCTCGCCGAGGTGGCCGAGCTTCGCGCGATCTCCGACTACAACAAGAGCATCGTCGATTTCGAACGCGTCCAGGAATCGGGCCTTTCCGGCGGGAACGGGATCATCAGCCTCCGGTAGGCATTGCGGCGTCGGATGGAGGGCGGCCTGGTGGCCGCCCTTCGTATTTCTTGTGGGGCCGACGGTCGCCCTCAGGTTCCGGATCAGCCAGCCCGTAAGATCGAGTCAATGCCACCGCCCCGGCCGCGCGCTTCGCTGATCTATAACCCGAACGCGGGAAGGCGCAGGCACGCGCACACCATTGAGGGCATTCGCGCGGCTCTCGACGCGGCCTACGACCTCTCGATCGCGCCCACTTGCGCGCCGAGAGAGGCCATCAGCCTTGCGCGCAACGCGGCCATCCGGGGCGATGCCGTGGTCTTTGCCTGGGGAGGCGACGGCACGGTCCGGGAAGTGGTCGAGGGGATCCTCGGATCGCCGGTTACCCTGGGCGTTCTCCCCGGCGGCACCTTCAACGTGGTGGCGCTCGCCCTGGGGCTGCCGAGGAATCCCGCGAAGGCGGCGGCGCTCCTCTCAACCGCGAAACCCTTCCCACGTGACGTGGGCCTGGTCGAGTCCAGCCCGTTTCTCATGCAGGCGACCGTGGGCCTCGACGGTTTCGTCATGCGCGAAATGCGGGCCGACATGAAGGCGCGGTTCGGTTTCGCAGGTGTTCTCATCGACGCCTTCCGCGCGTTTGCAAAGTATCGGTTCCATCCGTTCACGGTCGAAGTGGATGGCGCGGTGTACGAGGTCACGGGTGCGGGCTTCGTGAACATGACCGAGTACGCAGGGCACTATCACTATGTCCCGGGAGCGAGGTGGGACGACCGAAGGGCCCATGCTCTCCTCTACAGCGGGCGGACGCACCTGGCCGCATTCCTTTTCGCCCTCAGCATCGCCCGGGGCCGCCACCATCTTCGTCGCGACGTGAAGATCATGGAAGCGACGCAGATGACCATCCATGGCGATGCCTCGGTCCACGTTCAAGCAGATGGAGACCCCTGGCTGGGGACGCTGCCCGCCACCTGCCGCCTCTCGAACCACACCATCCAGGTCCTGATTCCGACAGACATCGTCCCGCCTTGACCATAGAAATCTGCGGCCGCTCCACAGGGGTGCGCCCCCCACCCTTCATAGCGAGCCGTTGATCGACTACGTCCATGACGTTGGGGAGAAACCCACGCCGTCACCGCGAAGGACACCTCGTTCCGCCTTGGAGCGCGAAGCCTGGCCACTGAGGCGATCTGTCAGGCGTGGTAGTTGTGGCCCGCGGGGCCAGCCGCTGGCGTGGGCTTGCTGCGTCGGGAGCGCCTCGTGCGTCACCACTGGGCTGACGGAACTTCGAAATCGTGTGGTTGCTGAGTAGTCTTTCTCTAAGTCCATTGTTTGCAATAGAGAATTCCGGCCGGTTTCTCCCAAAAGTCACCGACGAAGTCGGTGCCTTGCTCCTTACTCGGCTTATTGAGCGCAAACGTCGCAGACGGAGTGTGGCGACTCGCGCTCAAAATCCCGACGCATGCAACCCCACACCAGCGGCGGGCGGGATCGAGGTGACGAAGCACTCTCCGGAGCGAAACGAGCGGCCTGCCTGGGGGCGTGATTGTCGCTCCGAGCGCCTCGCAAGGGGATCCAGGCGAACCGGGCCGGCCTGGTCTTGACGGACAAACCCCGCTTGTTTCACCTACAATCACAAAGAGGGCAGATTCCGCAGACTCAAGGAGAGCGGCATGGCACCACCAACAACGATCAGGGCCGTGCCACACCGCGACGATGGTGATGATTCTCGGGACCGCCCCGCGGTCGGCGCGGCCTAGAATCGATTTTCGGAACGAGTCAGGACCTTGATGAAAAGAGTCAGCGCCGCCGTCGTCAGTCTGGCGCTTTGCCTGTCCGCTGGCACAAGCTCAGCTCAACCCGTCCAGAACATCGCCCTCCGAAACTCCTTCGATCCCTTCGGCGCTGGCGCCCGGGGGTTGGGCATGGGAGGCGCCTTCACCGCCGTGGCTGACGACGGCACTGCCGCTACGTTCAACCCGGCCGGCCTCGCGCAGTTGCGACGCACCGAGATCGCTCTCGTCGCCTTCACCGAGACGTTGACTTCGAGTGTGGCGCGGGCGGGCGGCAACGTCGCTACGAGCAACATCACCCATCGTCGCCCGGACTTTTTAGGGATCGCGGTCCCGTTCGAAGCAGGCGGCCACAACGTCACGATTCAGCTCTCGTACCTGCGCGCGGTGGACTTGTTCGGCGAGGGCTCGGCCTCCGTGATCGAGAAGAGTCCGCTAGAGGACGTTCATCCGGGCCTGCCTGCAGTGGAGGCCGGTTTCGTCGAGCGGGTTGCTACTGAGCAGGCGGGTGCCTTCCAGACTCTCTCGCTCTCCGCCGGCTACCAGTTCACCTCACGCCTTTCGCTTGGGGCATCGGTCAACTACTGGTTCGGCGACTGGAAGGTTGTGGGCAGCAATGAGGTCACGCTGCTAGGCGACCTGAAAACCGCCTCGGGCCAGATCGTTCAAGGCAAGGTCTTCGCTCTCGACCTGAACCAAAAACATTCGATGAGGGCCTACAGCCTCAATCTGGGTTTCCTGCTGAAGTACCCCCGAGTGAGCATTGGCGGTGTCACACGCTTGTCCTTCTCCTCCAACTACGACCTGACGGAGCAGGATGTCACGGATTTCCTCATCCCAGACGCTTCAGGCAACACGAAGCGCACGGTCGAAGACTTCACGGTCAAGAGCCAGCTCCGCTGGCCGCGGCGCCACGGATTCGGCATCGCCTTGCGTCCCTTCAAGGACCTGACCCTGGCCGCCGACTACTCGCGCTCTCAGTGGTCGCGCACGGTCATAACCGACATTCCTGGCGGAGCGCTGCTGACGGATCCAAACCCTCAAGACGTCAGAGGCGTCCCGATCCCGACGTTCACCGACGTCAATTTCTTCGACCTGGAACCAGCCTCCCAAACCGGCACGCGCGACGCGAGAAGCTTTCGTGGCGGCGCCGAGTATCTGATCGTGACAAAGAGGCTCGTGGTCCCACTTCGGGCCGGCCTCTTCCGCGATCGCTCACCGATCACCGACCTCGGATCGGACCAGGGCCGAAAGATCAATGGCTTCACGCTTGGCAGTGGTCTCAACTTCAAGCACCTCGTCCTCGACGTCACCTTCGAACGGCGCAAGAACCAGGGTGACGTCGGCCTGCGCCTGAATGAGCAGGGCGCCCCCACCGGAGAAGTCACCCGGGAGAACGTGGTGGAGAATCGCGTGGTCGCCTCTCTCATCTACCGTGTCGGCGCTGAAGACGACCCTGTCAAACGCGCGTTGCGTTACCTTTTCGTGGGTCAAAAAGGCGGGAAATGAGGCTCAAGCATTCCCGGGCCGCAGCCTTGGGGATAGCGCTCCTGTTTTCGGGCGAGGCATCGGCCCAGGAATGGTTCGACGCGTATGAACGCGGCCTCCTGGCCTTGAAACAGGCTCAGGCCGCGCGGGCCGTGGAGTTCTTCGAGCAAGCGATACGCCTGCGCCCCGAGCCCGGCAAGAACCTCATCAGCTACGGCACCAATCGTATCGACGAGTATTACCCGTACTTGCGACTGGCCGAGGCGGAGATGCTTTCAGGAAACCTCATCGCCGCGCGAGAGGCTTTGAAGCGCTCCGAGGCGCACGGCAAGGAGCCGAGAGCGGAGCGAGCCCGGCTTGCACAGCTCGTCGAGACGGCGGAGTCAGCCCGCGTGGTCGCTCCAGCACCCGCACTTGCGCTCCCCGTCCCGTCCCCGTCGCCGATCTCACTCGTCGCCGAACCCGTGGTCCTTCCCCCAAGCCCACTCCCCACATCAGCAACGCCGATCAGCACACCGGCGGCGACGGATTCGCCTCAAAGGAGGACTCCGGGAGGCAAAGAGCCGGCGCCCAAACGGACGCATACCCCGGGCAGCGCGGCCGAAATCCAGCCATCGCCTTCTCTGCCCGTCGCGGTTCTGTCTCCGACGTTTGCGCCTTCACCGCTCACAGATTCCGACAAGCCGGGAATCGACCAGGCGTCCGCAGGGGGCGGCACGCCTGGCATCATCGCCCTGGGCCTGACCCTGCTCGTGTTGGCCGGGCTCGGCGCCATTGGCTGGGTGCGCGCGCGCGGGCGCGTTGCGCACTCTCCAAAGCAGGCGGCGCCCTACGGCGGGATTGAAACGCGGGAGATCGCAGGGCTCGGAAGCGGCCTCCAAGGGGCAGGGAACTGGTTCGGGCCTTATCTGCTGCTTGAGCCCCTCGGGAAAGGCGGCATGGCCGTCGTGTTCAAAGCAGAGCACAACGGAGAGATTTGCGCGCTGAAACGGCCCTTGGCGGCGTTCCTTGGGGATCCCGAGTTCCTGGAGCGTTTTGCGCGTGAGGCCGAGATTGGCCGCACACTGCACCATCCAAACATCGTCCGCATCTACGACCGTGGCGACGTGGGCGGGATTCCGTACTTCACCATGGAGATCGTGATGGGCCGGACGCTCGAAACCCTCCTTCGCGAGCGCGGTGTCCTTGAGCCCACGTTGGCCGCAAAGATTGTCTCGCAGGTGGCGGAGGCCCTCGACTACGCCCACCTGAAGGGTGTGATCCACCGGGACCTCAAGCCCTCGAACATCATGATCGAGGGCAGCGGTCTGGTGAAGGTCATGGACTACGGCATCGCGCGCGCGCAGCGTTTCGACGGGCTGACCATCGCGGGCACGTTCCTCGGAACTCCGGAGTATGCAGCACCCGAGACGGCTCAGGGCACACGGAGCGACGCCCGCAGCGACCTCTACGCTCTGGGCATCATTCTTTACGAGATGGTAACGGGCAAGAAGCCATTTGTGGGCGATACACCCTTCCTCACGCTGCAGAAACAATGCTCGGAATTACCCGTGCCGCCTTCCGTATTGACACCCGCCATCACGAAGGCGATAGAAGCCATCATCCTGCGCCTGCTCTCGAAGGAACCTTCGGCCCGCTACCCGGGCGCGGAGGAACTCCTGATCGACCTCCGCCAAAGCTTGAATAGGAAGGACTGAGTCCTTGGGCCACGGCCGCCCGGCATGCGCGCAGGGGCGCCGAGCAACCCCAGGAAGATCAGGACGTTACGCGTTGACATTGCGTTGGACGAGAACCTGCTTGAGGAAGAGGCGCGGGCGAATCCAGCCGATTCGCCAGGAACTCGGCCGTCCTTCAGCGGCAACAGGACGTCGAGCACGATCGCGTCGTAGGCGGCGATGGACGCTTGGTAGCACGCGGCCTCGCCGTCGGCCGCGATGTCCACGGCATACGCTTGCTCGCGAGGCCCTTTGCGGTCATCCGCGCCGCGTCGGCTCGTCTTCGACCAGCAGGAACCGCATTCCTGGCCCCAATCTTGAGGGTGGCGCTGGCTCTCCAACTCTATGGCCGCGCTGCCGGACTTGGCTCGGCCACCTCGCTTGGACGCGTTGGCGGCGCGCCCTTGGCCCCAAGCGCGCAACCGGTATCGCGAGCACGAGAACGGACGTGAGTGTCCAAGCGAGTTGCCGGGGTCCCCGTGAGCCGCCGCGAAACCTCATTCACGCCGAGGGAGGTCCCGGAGCTGGAAGTAGATGGTGATCTCCGCGGCGTCCCGCAGCAGGTCGATGCGCTGCGTTTCCACCCGCACCACGTGCAACCCCGTGCGGCTGGCGATGTCGGAGATGAGGGCCGCCTCCTTCCCCGGCTGCAGCAGCGCGAGCCGGTCGTAGAGCATGGGCGTCGAGCCTTCGGGCGCCCTGCGCAGACCCAGCTCGAGCAGGGCCGTCATGCCGACGATCGCTCCGTTCACGACGAGCAGCTCGGCCGCGCTGACGTTCACGCCCGCGATGCCGTTGATGATGCCGATGCCGATCACGATGAACAGGTATGTCAGGTCACGGCTCCGGAGCTGCTCGGTGCGGTAGCGCAGGATCCCGAAGACGCCGAAGAGCGTCATCCCGAACCCGAGCTCGGCGGGGCCCTTTCGCAGCAGCAGGCACAGGCAGACCGTCACGAGGTTGAACAGTTGGCAGGTGAAGACGTGCTCGCGGTTGTGGTAGAGCCGGAAGTAGACGAGCCGGGTTACGATCGTGGCGAAGGCAAGATCCAGCGCCAGCCGGGCCAGCAGCGTGGTTAGGTCGTCCCAGGCCACGAGCGAGCCGACGCCGATCAGCTCGGGCATGCCGCCACCGCCTGCAGGGCGCGCAGCTCCGGCAGCAGCCGCGTGGCCCTCACCTCGGGCCGGGTGAGCGCGATCCCGACGCAGTACTTGCTCGCCCAGCCCTCGCGCCATCCAGCCTGACGCAGGGCCTCCATCGCGACCGAAGCGCGGTCGAGCCGCGACTGCTTCACCTCGACGACGGCGAGGTTCCGGAGGCTCTCGGCGCACCTGGCCGTCGTCACGCGCAGATCCGTGTCGATCGTGACGCGTTCCTCCAACTGGATCCCCAGCAAAGTCACTCGACGGAAGTTCGTCCAGGCCTGCGGGAACAGGTCGCGGCCGCCCGCTTCGTTCGCACGCACGAACTCGATGTCGTCAAGACTCAGCTCGCTGTCGCCATACGCGCGCGGGCGGCGCACCTTCCTCGTCTGCTCATCGCTCTGGTGCGTCTTGACCTCGAGGAAGCTGACCGACCGGTCCGGGTAGTGCCGGATGCGCACCTTGTGGCGGATGCGCCGCCCGCAGCGGTGGGCGTGGAAGAAATCGAGGTCTGCGGTGTCGAAGTACAGCGTGCGATAGGTCGCAACCAGAGAGGACCCGGCGGCCAGCACCGCGTAGTCGCGCTCGAGCGCCGGAAGCAGGTTCGCCGCGGCCGACGCCGGCATCACGAACTTCGATTCCGAGCGACGCTGCATCTGCCGGCGTTCCACCAGCGCGGGCGGCGCGGGGGCGAAACGGCTGAGCAGGTCGTCCCAGTGGTTGGGCATGGCGCATCCCCTAGAACCGGACCTGGGTCCAGACGTAGAACTTGTCGTCCACGCGCTGGCCGTCCCGCAGCTCGCGGTACTCGTAGTTCACGATCACGCGGAACGCCTCCTTCGGCAGCCCGTAGAAGGCGCCGACGGTCCAGCGGCGGAAGTCGCTACCCATCGTGTCGAGACGCGCGATGGGCCCGAAGCGCCAGCGCGTCTTGCCCACCAGGTTGACGTAGTACCCACTCTGCTCGTCGCTTTCTCCGGTCAGCAGGTTCTCGTTCGTGCCACGCGCGTACTCCGCGCTCAGGAAGAACCGGCTGTGGTCGATCTGCACGTCGGTGCCCAGCCGCTTGAACGTCTCGCGAAAGTCGTCTTTCGGGTCGAGCGCGTCGTCGCCCTCGTTCATCTCGTCGCCGGACGCGCCGGACGCGCCCAGCCGGACCGTCAGGTCGCCGGGCGCGTTCCGATAACGCAGCCCCAGCCGTCCCCACACGTTCTTCCGCCGCGTGTTGTCGTTCTGGACGTTGAGGCCGGCGCCGTTCACGACCGTGATCGCGTCCTCTATGCGCCACCCGCCGCCGAGGTTTCGATGCCCGATCAGGCCCACGCCGATGTCGCGCAGGTTCACGCCGCGCGCGAGCGACTCGGACAGCTCGGTGCGATTCACCGCGTACAGCTCGCTCGAGGACTCGCGGTTCTCGTAGCCGAACTGCGTCTTCTGCTGGCCGACGCGCAGCTGGTGGTCCGGGATGAACTTGAAGGTGACGTAAGCGTCCCGCAGCACGCCGGTGATCTCCGGAGACCGCGGGTCAATCTCCACGTCGTAGGAAAGCCACGGGAACACGTCGCCCTTGACGCCCACGCGAACCCGCTGCACCCGGAAGTTGGGCGCGTCGACGATGCCGTCTTGGCCCGTGCCACGAGCGTGGCGGTAGTACGTCTGGATGTACCCGAAGACGACGGGCTTCGACCGCTGGGCCTTCTTGGCGCCCTTCTCGGTTCCGCCCGGAGCCGGCGATGCCTGGGGTGCGGGCTCGGGATCCCCCGCCTGCGCGTAGCCGGTGCCGCCGGTCCCGCACCAAACGAAGATGCTTGCGAGCGCCAGCGCCGTGGTTCGTGTGGTTCGTGTGGTTCGTGTGGTTCGTGTGGTTCGTGTGGTTCGTGTCGTTCGTATCGTTCGTGCCATGTCGATCTCCTGCAGCGCAGGCTAGCGAGGCGGACATGAACGTACGATGACAACGTTCCGACGTTCCGGCGTTCCTGCGACACTACGATGATGGCGGGCCATCCCGCACGCAGCGGAAGCCGACATCGAGCATGGTCGCGTCTTGGTCGGCGATTGACGCCAAGGACGAGTACATCGGGAACGATTATCCCGGCGTCTCGACCGCCCAGCCCATGCATGGACACAACTGGCTGGACATCAAGCGCAAGGAGCGCGGCACGTACCGCTCGTCCAGGCGCGCTTCATGCCCGTGATGTGCAACCACTGCGAGCGCGCAGCCTGTACACGCCGCGAGCCCACCTCAGCGCGTGGCCCCGCGGGCCACCACTACCAAGCCGGGGAGATGGCTTCGTCGGACCCCCTTCGATGGCCTCCTCGCCATGACGACCAAGCGTTTTTTTCCAAGACTCACGGACCTCGTCCGTGGACCGACTCGCGATGACGACGTGGGTTTCTCTTGAACCTTGCGGACCTTTTCACCCCTTCGAACCCGCGAGCCACCGCCATGCAAGGTCGCGGCGCTTCCGCGCACCCTAGTCAGAGACTTCGCAGGCGGTGAGGTCTTCGAACGTCTCTCGTCGCCGGATGAGGCGCGGACGGTCGGCTTCCACAAGAACTTCGGCGGCGCGCGGGCGGAAGTTGTAGTTCGAGGCCATCGAGAAGGCGTAGGCGCCCGCATCCAGAACCGCGAGAAGATCGCCTTCGCCCGCCTCCTGAATCTCCCGGTCCTTGGCGAAGAAATCTCCGCTTTCGCACACCGGCCCCACGATGTCGGTTAAGACCACCCTGGCGTCGTCGCGCGCGGAGAGGTTCACGATCTGGTGGTAGGCGGAGTAAAGCGACGGACGGAGCAGATCGTTCATCCCCGCATCAGTAATGACTATCCGCTTGCTGCCGTTGGTCTTGGTGACGATGACCCGGGTCAGGAGCACACCCGCGGCGGCGATGAGAGATCGGCCCGGTTCGAGGAGAAGTTTGAGGCCGAGGCTTTGGACCTCGGGAAGAACCAGCGCGGCGAGGTCGTGGGGCGTGGGGGCGCCCGCGCCGTCATAGTCGACGCCCAGTCCACCACCGATGTCGATGGTCCGAAGAGCGAAACCTTCGGCCAGGAGCGATCGGGAAAGTGAAGCGATCGCCCGCACGGCTTCGGCGGCGGGGCCCAGATCCCGCAGCTGCGAACCGATGTGGCACTGAACCCCGGACACCTCGAGACCTGGGAGCAGGCGAGCCTCCCGCAGAATCCGCGGCGCCTCTTCGATGGGCACACCGAACTTGTTCTCCCGGAGTCCGGTCGAAATATAGGGGTGCGACTTCGGATCGACATTGGGGTTGACCCGCAGGGTCACGAAGGCGCGTCCGCCCCGGGCTGAAACCAGCGCCGACAGGCGACGCAGTTCCGACTCGCTCTCGACGTTGAACTCGCCGATGCCCGCGTCGAGCCCCCGTGACAACTCGGGGTCGGTCTTCCCCACTCCGGAGAACACGATGTCCTTGGGTTTGAAACCGGCGCGCAGCGCCTGCTTGAGTTCGCCGCCCGACACGATGTCGGCGCCCGCGCCCAGGCCCACGAAGATCTTCAGCAGCTGGACTGAGGAATTGGCTTTAAGGGCGTAGCAGATGCGATGGGGGACGGCCGCGAAGGCCGACGCATAGGCCCGATACGCTGCTTCCATTCGCGCCCGCGAGTAGGCGTAGAGCGGAGTCTCGAACTCGCGCGCCAGGGCTTCGGCCTCTGGGCGGATCCAAATCCTCTCGTCCGCCTTCATCGGCGATTCCGGTCGCGCACGATCTGAGCCGCCACGGCAGAGAGGCCGATGATGCCCACGAGGTTCGGGAAGATCTGGACGCTGTTCATCATGTCGCCCCAATTCCACACCAGCTCCACCTTGCTCGTCGCTCCGATGACCACCAGGGCGCAATAGACCCATCGGTAGGGCATGACCACCTTCGGTCCGAAGATGTACTCGAGGGATTGTTCGCCGTAATACGACCACCCGGTGAGAGCGGTATAGCCGAAGAGGAAGACGCACACCGTGACCACCGAGCCGCCAATCCCGGGCATCGCGGTCTCGAAGGCCCCCGCCACCGCGGCCGCGCCGGTCAACTGCCGCTCGCCCGCGCCCGCCTTCCAGACCCCGGTGACGAGAATGGACAGAGCGCTGATCGAACTGGTCACGAACGAAATGATGAAGACTTCCATGATGGCGTTCAGACCCTGCTGGAATGGATCCTTGCTTCGGGCCGCGCCATAAACCACGCCCGCCGTCCCGTATCCCGCTTCGTTCGCGTAGATACCGCGGGCGATCCCGTACCTCATGGCGATCATGATCCCAACGCCCGCGGTGCCGCCCAGAGCCGCGTCCGGAGTGAAGGCGCCGCGAACCACCATCAAGAGAACAGCCGGGATCTCGCCAATGTGGCTGAGCAGGACGAACGCTCCTCCCGCGAGATAGAGCAGAACTTTCAGGGGCGCGAGTTTCTCGAGGGCGCGTCCGATGGACTTCACCCCGCCAATGATCGTGATCAGGGCCAGCACGGCCAGGCCAACTCCGGTCGCCAGTTTCGGCACGTGCCACTGCGAGTTCATGACGTCTGCGATCGAGTTGGGCTGGGTGAAAGGGGTGGTGGTGAGTGCGGCCACCCCAGCCACGAACGCATAAATCCATCCAAGCCTCGGCATCTTCAACCCATCGGTGAGATAGATCATGGGGCCGGCCAGAAGCCGGCCTTCGCCCGCCCGACGGTAGTAGACGCCCAGAACCGCCTCCGTGAACTTAACCGCCATGGCGATGAGGCCCCATGCCCAGATCCAGAAGAGAGCGCCCGGGCCGCCGGTCACGATGGCGGTGGCCACCCCCGCGATGTTGCCGGTTCCTATGGTGGCCCCCAACGCGGTCATGAACGTCTGGAAGGGTGAAAGAGCGCCTTTTGCTTTGGCATCGTCC
>JANLSZ010000069.1:0-14816 GCA_031362685.1 Vicinamibacteria bacterium
TCATTGCGAAGGCCAGATCGGTCTGGTTGGCCTGAAGCAATCTCCCGAGAGATTGCTTCACTCGATCCCGGAACTTCGGCTCATTCGCAATGACGGAAAGGGGCTGAAATGGGGCGAACTCGCACGGGTTTCTCAGCAGGAGCCAGCCGAAAAGCGAAGCGACGAAGCAACCCCCTCCCACCACGACCAGCCCACACACCGCGGCCGCGGACCCAGGCTGGTAGTGGCTCGACGGGGTTGCTTCGTCGGAAGCTTCTTGTTGGCCTCCTCGCAATGACGTAAGGCAAAGATGGGCCGACAGTGGGAACGGGGCCCGGGGCGCCTAGGCCGGCGTTACTTCCACCTCAGTGCCGCTGAAGGCGGCGGTGCCACACAGCGCGTCGGTGCGAAGGTCGTCGGCGAGGTCGTTGAAACTCGCTCCCCCGTGGGCGCGCGCGACGGCGAGCCGCACACCCTCCCGATCGTGGCCGAAACCGTGGGGCAGGCAGACCACACCCGGACGCATCGAGTCGGTGATCTCCACCGGGGCCTGTACTGCCCCGACCCGTGACTTGATCCGAACGGTCTGGCCATCCTTGATCGCCCGGGACGAGGCATCGTCTGGATGTATCTGCAACGTGCAGCGATCTGTCCCTTTCATCAGCCGGGCCGCGTTGTGCATCCACGAGTTGTTGCTGCGCAGTTCGCGCCGGCCGATCAGGGTGAGCTTGTCCCGCCGCGCGTTGGCGTCGGCCATCCATGAAAGCAGCCGCGGCACGTCATCCACGAAGGCTTTCGGTGCGACGTCGATCCTCTGGTTGGCGGTGTAGAGGCGCTGGGGCAGACAGGGGGCGAGCGGTCCAAGGTCCACGCCCGAGACCTTGCGATCGAGTTGCTTCAGCGACACTCCCCCGCCCAGCGGATTCCAGCCCGATCCATAGGGCCCGAAGCGAAGCAGCTGTCCCACCACGCCGCGCGGTCCCATACGACCCATCACCTTCCGGGTCACGCGACCCACCATGCCATCGCCCCCGCGCTTTCGCGCGAGGCCGTCGGCGAGAGCGAGGAGGATCTCCCAGTCGTGACGCCCGTCCGGGGGTTTCTCAAACAGCGCCGGCGAGAACTTCGCGGTGTTTCTCACCGTGAAGATATGGAAGACGAGATCGTAGTGATCCCGGGTCAACGGCGAAGCGGAAGGGAGGATCAGATTGGCGAGGCGACTGGTCTCGTTGACATACGGATCAATCGACACCATGAAGTCGAGACCGCGCAAAGCGCCCTCGAGCCGGCCGCCATTGGGAGTGGAGATCACTGGATTCCCGCCGAGCGTCACCAGGGCTTTGATCTGGCCCTTCCCTCCGGTTTCGATCTCTTCGGCCAGTGTCGCCACCGGCCATTCGCCGCCAAAGTCCGGAGCGCCACGGACGCGGCTCCGATACTTCCCGAATCGGCCCTTCTGTCCCGCTCGCGCGGTCAGGGCCACCACATCGACCGCCGGTCGAGTGAACATGAAACCGCCGGCGCGATCGAGATTCCCGGTGATGACGTTGAGCGCGTTCATCAGCCACGACGCGAGACCGCCGAACGACTGGGTGGAGATGCCCACTCGCCCATAGCAAACCGCCGAAGGCGCTTGAGCAAAGTCGCGGGCTTCCTGTCGAATCACTTTCGCGCTCAAACCCACGGTCTCGGCCACCACCTCGGGGCTGAAGTCCTTGACCACCCGCCCCAGTTCGTCGATGCCATCGGTGAACTCGCCCAGACGACCCGGCCGGGTCAGTCCTTCTTCGAAGAGAGTGTGAATGAGGGCGAGGAGGAAGAGGGCGTCGGTCTCGGGCCTTATGGCGAGATGCAGGTCCGCAAACGCCGCGGTCTCGGTACGGCGCGGGTCGACCAGGACCACGCGACCGCCGCGCGCGCGGAGGTCCACGAGGCGCTTCCTGATTCCGGGGGCGGTCATGAGACTGCCGTTCGAAGCCAGGGGGTTCGCGCCCAGGATCAGAAAGTGCTGCGTGCGATCGACATCGGGCACCGGCATCAGGAGTTGATGGCCATACATAAGGAGGCCGGCCAGCATCTGCGGCAACTGATCCACCGAAGTGGCGGAAAAGTTGCTGTGCGAACCCAGGGTTTTGGTGAACAACTGGCCGAAGATCAAGGCTCCGTGATTGTGGGCCACGGGATTCCCGGCGTACATCGCCACCGCGGAACGCCCGTGCGCGCGCTGGATTTCATGCAGCCGCGTCGCCGCCTCGTCGATGGCCGCATCCCACGAGATCTCTTCGAAATCATTTCCCCGTCGACGAAGCGGGCCGCGCAGCCAATCCGGATCCTGATGCAGATCCTGAAGGGCCACCGCCTTGGGACAGATGTGCCCGCGACTGAGCGGATCGTCCTCGTCCCCGCGGATCTTCTCGATCCGGCCCTCGTTGGTCTCGATCACCAGGCCGCACATCGCCTCGCAAAGGTGGCAAGTGCGGTGGTGGTGAGCGGAAGTCACCACGCCATTCTGACCCAAACCGCCGGCCGATTGGCCGAGACCCTTTCGGTGAGGGGGTCCGGTGTATGTTCCAATCGAATCTGAAAGAGGAGATACCCATGACCCCATTGAACCGCCGCGTCGCCGCCGCCTTTGCCCTCATCACATTTGGGTCCCTCGGCGCCCTGGCCGACACTCTCGTTCTCCGCAGCGGGCGGTCGTTCACCGGAGAATTGATTTCGGTGCGGGATGGCCGGATGGAATTCCGGACCGATCAGGGTCGGACCGAACGCTTCGACGTCGAGGAGGTCGATCGGGTTCAGTTCTCCGGCCGGAGCCGTGACAATCGCGACACCCAGGCGCCTGGAAACGAACGACCCACGGGCCTGCGTGAGCGGGAGATCCAGGTTCAAGGCGCCGACGCCTGGACCAGGACGAATATCGAACTGCGCGCCGGTCAGGAAATCTGGATCGACTCGCGGGGTGAAGTGCGCTGGGGGCCGGGAAGAAAAGACGGGCCGGGTGGAGAAGGCGGGTCGCCGCGCAATCCGGCGCGCCCGATTCCCTCTCGGGCCGGGGCCGCCCTCATCGGCAAGATCGGCGACAACGGCGATCCGTTCTTCATCGGGAACGACCGCGGCCCCATTCAGGTCCGCGGACGGGGGATGCTCTTCCTCGGCATCAACGACGATTTTCTTCAGGACAACAGCGGTGCGTTCCGCGTGATCGTGTACTACTGAGTGCGGCACGGCAACCAGGAGGGGAATCAGTGAAGCTGACCAGCGAGCACAAACGGGAACTCGAACGCCTCATCGCCGCCGGGAAAAAGATCGAGGCGGTCAAGCAGTTCCGCAACATCGCGGATGTGGGCCTGGCGGAGGCCGTGGCCGCCATCAACGCGCTGGAGGCGGGAGATGCCGGGGCCGCCTCCCGCACCTCCGCACCCGAGCTCAGCCCGAAAGCGAAAGAGCAGGCGGAAGGCGCGGCCATGGCCGAGATCAAGAAAGGCCAGGTCACCAACGCGATCCTGAAGTATCAACGCCACAGCAAGCTGAGCTTGAAGGAATCGAAGGACGCGGTCGATATCCTGAGCGTGGTCCATCGCACGGACGGACGCGTCAACGCGAAGCTGGCTCGCTCATTGGTCGCCATGGTGGCGAAAGGCCAGAAGCAGGAAGCCATCACCCAGCTCATGAGCCAGGCGGGCTACGACGAGGCCGAGGCCCGGAAGTTCATGGCGGCCCTGGGGGGCGCGGCGGGGCGGGGTAGGGCCGGGTGCCTGGGCGTGCTGCTCGCCATCACCGCCGTCCTCCTCGCGGGGATCGCCGCCCTCACGCTCATCCGCTGAAGCTGAGACGTCCGTGCCCGCCGCGGGCGAGGGTTCCTCCGATCCGGCCTGCTCAACCGCAGGCCTTGACGTCCAGTCAGACGTCGAAGTCGTAGAGCCAGCGGAGGGTCCGGAGGGTCACGAAGCGCGGGGTCAGCCGCGCCGCGAAGTCGCGCAGGGCCCGGGCCGCGCCATTTTCGAGCTGGCCGATGCGCCCGAGGCGACGGGCCTGTTGGACCACGCGCGCGGTCCGGCCGAGGCGACGCGACTCGTAGTCCTTGAAAGCGATTACGCAGTCGGGCTCCGCCGAGAGAACCAGGTCAAGGACCACGGCATCTTCGATGGCCTGACCTCCACCCTGGCCCAGGTTCGGGGTCATGGGGTGAGCAGCGTCGCCTAGAAGCGTGACCCGACCGACGCTCCAGTGCGCGACCGGATCGCGATCGGAAATGTCGGTGCGCAGGATCGCATCGTCCGGCGTCGACTCGATCACCGCGCGAATGGGATCGTGCCAGCGGGAGAACCGCTTCAGCAGATCCCCCTTGCCCGGTTCACCGCCGCCGGGCGGAACGTTCGCGGTGGCGAACCAGTAGAGCCGGTCGCCGTCGATGGCGACCAGACCGAAGCGCGCACCTCGGCCCCAGCTTTCGCTCATCTGGCCGGCGGGCCAGAGCGAACCGCGCGAGGTCACACCGCGCCAGCTCGTGTATCCGGAGTATCGAGGCTCGCCGTCATTCAGCATCTGCCCGCGGACGGCCGAGCGCAGACCATCCGCGCCGACCAGGCCCGCGCCGTCGATCCGTTCCCCCGTCTCCAGCAGGGCGAAGACGCCATCCGCGGTCTGGCCGAAAGACCGCACCCCCGCGTTGAGCCGTATGGACGAAGGTGGGATCAGCTCAAGCAAGGCCGCGTGCAGGGAGGCTCGATGGAAACCGAAGGCGCCGGCCAGGAAGTGGGCCCGAAAGGCGGAGCCTTCGATCGACGAGAGGACCCGACCCCGATCATCGCGGATCTGAAGCCGCTCCACCCCGCAGCCCCGACCAAGAACCGCCTCATCGATCCCGCCGATGCGCAGCGCCTTGACCGCGTTCGGTTGCAACACCAGCCCCGCGCCCAAAGGAGCGAACCGAGGCGTGCGCTCCAGGACCAGACACTCCCGTTCGCGCCGGTGGAGCAGGGCGGCGAGAGTGAGACCGCCAATCCCTCCGCCCGCGATGAGAATCGGCGCCTTGCTGGTCGTTGTCATGGTCGAGCGATAGGCGGCGGCCAGCGCTTCAGTCGGCTAGTCGCCGAGATGGCCCGCGATCTCGGCCATGAACATCCGCAGGTCGTCGGGCAGAAACTTCGCGGCCCGATAGATCGAAGGGGCGTCGAGATCGTCGAAGGCATGAACGAACGCGTCGCGGAAATTCGCGGCCTTCTCGAGCCGAGCGGCCAGAGAGTCGGCGATCCGGCCGCCGTGGGCGAGGCGGGCGACCGCGTCGTCGTAACTCGACGGAGCCTGAAGCCCGAAGTGAATGCAGGCGAAGACCGAAAGGTCGAGAACGACCTGGATGGCAAAGAGCAGATGCAGGGAAACCACGTCGGCCTGATCGGTGCGTCGCTTGAACGCGAACGGGTCGGCGGGCAGCGTTTCCTTGATCCGAGTGAGATGGGTCTCGAGAACCCGCGTCCGCTCCCTCAGAAGCTCGGGGTCGATGGCGTTCATCGGGGGCCAGGCGGCCGGGCGGGCGCCTCGAGGCGGTCGTAGGCCGCGCTCAGCACGGGCGACAGCTCGCACCAGTTGTGAGTGGCGCGTTCCCGAAACTCGACAAAACTGTTGGGCGTTCGCTCGTAGACCAGCGCACCCTCGCGCGCGGCCCGAAACGCCGTGGTCGCCGCCACCCGCAGATTCGCGATCGCGACCTTGGGCAGATCGAGGACCGAAGCGGCAAGCTCCCGGAAGGTCTGGGCGTCGAACTCCGGATCCGCGAGGTAACCAAGTTCGATGTCGGCGGTTCCTCCCGCGTCTCCCCGCGACGAAGAGCCGAGAAAGACGAGCAGACGCAGAGTGGGCTCGGCCGCGGCGTAAACCGCGAGGGACTTTCTCAGATGGCCGGTGGCGGTCATGACCCCGCCGGTTTTGTGCTCGCTCATGATCTGGATCGTCTCACCGGCCGCCGGACGACCACAACCGGAAACCGGGGCCGCTTCAGGACTGAAACATGGTCTTCACCACGAACCACACATTGGCCGGACGTTCAGCCAGCCGGCGCATGTACCAGGGAAACCACAACTCGCCGTAGCTGATCAGCACGAAGACGGTGTGCCCGGCCGCGAGCAAGCGCTTCTGTTCCTCGTTCCGGATGCCGTAGAGCATGTGGAACTCGTACTGCGACTTCTTCAGATGGGCGGCGGCCCTGGTGAGGCGGGCATGGAGGACCGAGTCGTGGGTGCCGAAGACAACCCGCGCGCCCGCGCCCACGGCATCCTCCTTCATCAGGCGGACACCCAGGTTGTAGAAGTTCTCGTCCACATCGCTCTTCTTCGGAAAGGCCACGGTGGCCGGCTCCAGATACGCGCCCTTGACCAGCCGGATCATCGGCTTGAGCGGAAGCAACGACTCGAGGTCGGCCATGGTGCGATAGAGGTAGGCCTGCAGGGCCAGTCCTACGCTCGGGAACTTCGCCCGGGCCCGCCGATAGATGTCGATGGTGACGTCGGTGTATTTCGAACCTTCGATGTCGATCCAGAGGACGTTGTTCGTCTTCTGCGCCTCCGCGCACAGCCGGTCGATGTGGGCGTTGCACAGGTCCAGGCCGCCGGGCAGATCGAGACCCAGCTGGGTGGGCTTGACCGAGATTTCGGCCCGCCGCTTGCTGCTCGCGAGGGTCGCGAAGACCTGGCAGTAGTGATCCGCCACTTCCTGGGCCGCCACCGGGTCGAGAACGTTCTCCCCCAGATGGCTCAGGAGGACGCCCGCGCCCATCTCATTGAGACGGACGGCCTCGCGAAGCGCATCCTCCACCTTCTCGCCGGGCATGAACTTCCGCACCGCGGCCTTGGCGAAGGAGTACTTGGGAAACGACTCGCGGAGCGTCTTGTTCTCAGAGGCCCACAACAGCGCGGAACGCATCATGACGGTTTCTTGACTCCTGTTTATTTCTTTGAGGCGCCTTGGGCGGCCACCGCCGCCGCCCGAGCCGCCACGGCCGCGGCGTCGCCCAGGTATCGCCGGCCCCTGGAACGCAGATCCTGATCCAGATCGTAGACGAGAGGCACGCCGGTCGGAATGTTGAACTCCAGAATCTCCGCCTCGCTCATCCCGTCGAGGTGCATGACGAGGGCACGCAGGGAATTTCCGTGCGCGGCCACGATCACGCGCTTCCCCGCCCGCACGCTGGGAGCGATCTGCGCGTCCCAGCACGGCATCATTCGAGCAATGGTGTCTTTGAGAGACTCGCCGGCGGGAATATCCCCGGGCCGCAACGAAGCGTAGCGAGGGTCTTTGTGAGCCGAGCGCTCGTCGGCGGCATCGAGAGGCGGCGGCGGGGTGGCGAAACTGCGACGCCAGGTCTTGACCTGGGCCTCGCCATACTTCTTAGCGGTCTCTTCTTTATTGAGCCCCTGAAGCGCGCCGTAATGCCGCTCATTCAGACGCCAGGTCTTCTCGACCGGGATCCAGGCCAGGTCCATGTCGTCCAGGACGAAGTTCAAGGTCCGAATGGCCCGCTTGAGCACCGAGGTGTAGGCCAGGTCGAAGACGAAGCCCTCTTCGCGCAGGAGCCGGCCCGACTCGTGGGCCTCCTTCTCGCCCTTCGCGGTCAGGTCCACATCGGTCCATCCGGTGAAACGGTTCTGAAGATTCCAGTCGCTTTCCCCGTGGCGCAAAAGGACGAGCTGCATACAGGGCAAGATTACCGCGAAGGAGCCATCCCCGCGGCATTTTGACTCTTCGGCCTCTTTGGAAACTCACGCGACGTCGAGGCGGTCGAGGGCGCAACCCGGAAGTGGCCACACCCGGTGCGGCCGGGCCCGACGCTCTGCCTACGCGGGAATCGGCTCGAAGAGGGCGGTGAAGTGCCGCAGGGCCGACGGCGCCCTGGTGATCCGGAAGCCGCGCAAGGTGTCCTTCATCCCGAAGACGCCGATCACGGCTTCGGCGACGTAGTCAATGTGCGACTGGGTATAGACGCGACGCGGTATGGCCAGTCGCACCAGATCCATCGGCGGGACCTTCTCCGTCCCGTCATGCTGAAGACCGAACATCACGGTGCCGATCTCCACCCCCCGGATCCCGGCCTCCACGTAGAGCGCGTTCGCGAGCGCGATCCCCGGATACTGAAGCGCAGGAATGTGCGGCAGCATGGCCCGCGCGTCGATGTAGACCGCATGACCGCCGGCGGGACGAATCACCGGGACGCCCGCCGCCACCATCCGCTCGTGAAGGTACTCGGTCGAGCGAATGCGATAGCGCAGATACGGCTCCTCGACGACTTCCTCCAGGCCGCGAGCCACGGCCTCGAGATCGTAGCCGGCCAGACCGCCGTAGGTTGGAAACCCCTCGGTGAGAATCAGAAGGTTGCGGCAGCGCTCGGCCAGGGAGTCATCGTTCATGGCCAGGAAACCACCGATGTTGGCGAGCCCATCCTTCTTGGCCGACAGGGTGCAGCCATCGGCGAGACGGAACATCTCCTGAGCGATGGCCTTGGGCGTGCGGTCGCCCTGCCCCTGCTCGCGGATCTTGATGAAATAGGAGTTCTCGGCGAACCGGCAGGCATCGAGGAAGAAGGGCTTCTTGTACCGATCGCACAGCTTTCGCACGCCGCGAAGGTTCTCGAGCGACACCGGCTGCCCGCCGCCGGTGTTGTTGGTGATGGTCACCATCACCAGAGGCACGTGGTCGCCGTCTTTGTCGAGCGTGCGCTCGAGGGCCTCGAGATCGATGTTCCCCTTGAAGGGATGGACGAGGGAGGGAATGCGGCCCTCGGCGATGACGAGATCGCGTGCCTCCGCCTCTTCCACCTCGATGTTCGCCCGCGTCGTGTCGAAGTGGTTGTTGTTGGGCACGATGTCGCCCGGCTTCAGCGCGCAGTGGAAGAGGATGCGCTCGGCCGCGCGCCCCTGGTGGGTGGGAATGATGTGCTTGAAGCCGGTCAGGTCCTGCACGACATCGCGGAAGCGGTAGTACGAACGACTGCCGGCGTAGGACTCGTCGCCCTGCATGATCGCGCCCCACTGCGCCGCCGACATGGCGCCGGTGCCGGAGTCGGTGAGCAGATCGATCAAAACATCGTCGGCGTGCAGCCGGAAGACGTTGTAGCCCGCCTCCACCAGCGCCCGCTCACGCTCGTCGCGGGTATTGAACTTCCGGGACTCCACGGACTTGATCCGGAAGGGTTCGATGATCGTCTTGATGTGCACGTTGGGGCGCCTCCGCGCCGGGCGGCAGTATAGGTCGCGGGATTCCCGCAGCGCCCCCGTGGTGCCACATGCAAATGCACTATTCGAAGGCCGGATCCGTGAATTCTGAGCGGAGCCCGCTCAGAATTCGACCTTGGGCGCGAGCAAGTTCAGCGGTGCTGCTTCCCTTCCCACAGCATTCGAAGCGGCACGGCCTGTAGATGGTCGCCGAAGTCGATCACCGCGTCGCCATCGTAGAGAACGACTCCGCGAACGAATCTCTTGCCGGCGGACTCCCGGAGTTTCCTGAGCCCTCTCAGGTCCGGCTGCGATATCGACGACGACGCCTTGACCTCCACGCCGGCAATCGCGGCGGCTCCGCGTTCAATCACGACGTCCACTTCGAAATCGTCCCGGTCCCGGTAATGGAAGAAGGAAAGGGGCTCGGGTCGGCCACTCGCCTGGCGTCTCAGCTCCTGGAGCACGAAGGTTTCCAGCATCGGACCGAGGGTCAATCGATCATGCTTCAGTTGGGCCGCGTCCAGGCCAAGAAGGGCACAGGCCAGCCCGGTGTCCCCCATATGGAGCTTGGGAGCCTTGATCAAGCGAGAAAGCTGGTTGGTGTGCCAGGGAGGAAGACGTTCGAGGAGGAACACCCTTTCGAGGAGGGTGACATATTCGTGAATCGTCGTTCGCGAGAGGCTGAAAGGGCCGGCGAGCTCGGAGATATTGAGCAGACGCGCGGTGTAATTCGAGGCGAGGGCAAGGAGCCGCGGAAGCGCATCGAACGACCGCAAGCGGGAGAGATCCTGCACGTCGCGCTGGATCTGGGCCTCCACGTAATCGCGGTACCAGGCGCTCCGCCTGGACGCCCTCTTCCTCGCGAGCGCGGCCGGATAGCCCCCCGAGACAATGCGCTCATGGAGTTCGTCACCGAGTCGCGCCGTGACGCGACTCGGGAAGCCCTGGCCGAAGAGCGCATCCAGGAACCAGGGAGCGGACGCTCCGATCTCGCACTGCGAAAGAGGATGCAGGCGCAGGAGCCCCATTCGGCCGGCCAGCGAGTCCGCCAGGGCCGGCACGAGCAGCACGTTCGCCGATCCGGTCAGGATGAAGCGTCCAGGCGTTCGGCGCCGGTCCACCGCTCCTTTGAGCGCCGTGAAGAGCGCGGGGACGCGCTGCACCTCGTCGAGAATGGCGCGCGCGGGGAGTTCCCCGACAAACCCCACAGGGTCGCGCTCCGCGGACTGGCGCACTCCGTCATCGTCGAAGGTGAAATACCGATGGCCGCGGGGTTCCCCGACCATGCGGGCGAGGGTGGTCTTGCCGCTCTGACGCGGGCCATGGATCAGCACAACCGGGGTGTCGCCCAGGGCCTCGCGCAAACGAGGCGCGAGCAGGCGGTGGAGGGAGGGAGTTCGGGTTGGCATGGCTGAGGGTGGACGGCCGCGGCGGCTGATTGTAAGTTCGATCGTCGGCTGATTGCAAGTTTGAACGTCGGCTGATTGCAAGTTCTGACCCCGGCTGATTGACAGTTTCCGGGGGCGGCTGATTGCCACTCCGGATGCGCGGGCCTCCCGCCCGAGATCAGTCCTTGGGGAAGGGATAGAAGGTGCGATGAGAGAGAGCGAACGCGACCTCTTCGATGGTCTCGGCTTCCCACTCTTTGTCGAAGTCGAGCCGTCGAGGCTCATGCTTCGAACTCGCCTCTCCTTCGCCCCAAAGAAGATCGACGATGTCGCGGGCGAAGATCCGCAGCTCTTCGGCGGAGGCATCTTCAATGCGCAGCATCGCTCTGGTGAACTCCGGGCTCTGGTGCGCAAAGAGTCGCGCCCGAACCCGACGGCGGGCCGGACTCAGGACGGCCCGGCACTCGCGGACCAGCCGTGCCAACGTCTGTTCCGAGTCGAAGGGCTCGGATGGCTTGTAGGGGTCCGTCATCCGAGCAATGCGCTCGACGATCTCCTCGGGGGTCACACAGGCCTCCTGAAGGACGTGGTCGAACCACCGCGGCGGCGCGCGGCCTTC
Source organism: Vicinamibacteria bacterium (assembly GCA_031362685.1). Lineage (GTDB taxonomy): Bacteria > Acidobacteriota > Vicinamibacteria > Fen-336 > JAGNNV01 > JAGNNV01. The sequence goes on from JANLSZ010000069.1 coordinate 11,196, forward strand.
ACCGCGGCACGAGCCTCCCGAATCAGCCGCTCCAAAACCGCCAGGGACTCATCCGGATCTCTCGCGACGTCGGGATGCGGTGTCGCGGCCAGCTCCTCGACGATCTCGGTGTGGGTACGGACCGGCAATTGCCGTGGCCCGCTCAGGCGCACTCCTCCCCGAACAGCCCGCGGGTTCACCCTTGCGCCTCGGGCCAGGTCGCCAATCCGGATGCGTGTGCGTTCATGGGCACAGGCTATGAACTGTATGGTCCGGTTCGGGTCCCAAGGGTGGCGCGGCTTCGCCTGAAGTGGCGTTCCGGGACCGTCGAAGCGATCGGCGGGAGGCCCGCGAGGTTGGAGATGTGAACGCTCATAGCCAGCGTAGCCTTCGATGTGACCGGACACGTTCCCCTACCCGCCCGCCTTCGCGTTCGAGGCCTGAGGCACGCCGCGACCGAACGTCTCGCGAACCGCGCCATTCTCCTCGCCGCTCGCCTGCTGGGTGTCGCGGCGGGAACGCATCTGAGCGAGTTCCGGGGTCGTGACGGCGGCTATCAGGATCTCAAAGCGCAGCTCGATCGCGCCGAGCTGTTGACGGCGGTCGCATGGCGAGTTGTCGGCGTTCTCCAGGCGCGACTTGGCAAGGTCCACGAACGTCGACGGCCGCACTACTCGCCCGCCGCGCGATTCGAGATCCTCGAGATTCGCAGTCTCCTGGGCTGGAACCAGACACACACCGCCAACCAGTTCCTCGTTTCCGAGAACACCATCGGCAACTGGGAGCGCGACCAGTCACCGGAATCCCGCACGGTCGGCTCCCTTGCGAAGCCCGTTCCGCCGGTCACTCGGATCCACGACGCCACTCGTCACCTTGTTCAGATGATGGCGCGGTTTGGATTCGGCGGGGCGGAGATGATCGCCGCGCACCTGGCACTCGCCGGCTTCCGGATCGCGGAGAAGACCGTGCGCAACATCAAGCGCGAGCGGGTCGTCTCTCCCGCACCGCCTTCGCCGCTCGAGCCGCCGAGCCCTCCCAAACCCGTCGTCGCGAACTTCGTCCATCACGTCTGGATGATGGATGTGACGGAGATCAAGACGCTTTTCGGCGCTCGGACGCTCTACTTCGCCGCGGCATTCGACGCGTTCTCACGCATTCCCCTCGCAGGCATGGCTTTCGAGGCCAAACCGGGCGGCGCGTCGATGGCTCGATTATTCAAACGTGCCGTCGCCGAGTTCGGTCCGCCGAAATACCTCATCACGGACCTGGGCGGCGAGTTCATCGCGCGCGTGTTCAAGAGAGCAGTGGCCCGGATGGGAGTCAAGCAGCGATTCGCTTCGGCCGACAACATCCGCGCAACCGCGAGGCTGGAGCGCTTTTGGAAAACCCTGAAGGAGACTGCATGCGTCCGGCTCTTGCCGCCGCTCAACCTTGCAGACCTGGAGCAACGGCTCTGGCACGCGCTCGGCTACTACGCGGTCCATCGACCCCAGGCGAGCCTTGGGAACCGAACTCCTATGCAGGCGTTCCTTGGTGAGCCCACACCGGACGCCCGGACGCTGCCGCGGGGCCGACCGGGTGAGCCCGGCCCGAGTTCACCCGTTCGGATTGTGCTCCTCGATCCCGGCACCGGCGGCTTCCCTATCTTGGTACCGGCCGCGGCCTGAATCACCGGCGCGCTGACGACTCCATCTCTGGGGTCGCCCGCCCGTGGTGTGCCTCCCCCGCCGCACGCCTTCCGATCTGCGCTCCGGGGGCTCAAGTTCTGCCTTCGAGTCTCGGTGATTCCGACCGCGAGGACCAAGGACGGGGTGCCTCAAACTCCCGTTTCCGGGGTACCGGCCGCAGCGGAATTCACGCAGAGAATCAATAGATAACTAGCGTGCCCAGCGGGAAGGCCCCTTTCCAACCGCAGGGGAACCGTCCTTCCATGTACCAGAAGCCCTGGCTCGCAAAAAAACCTGGGCTGCACACGTCGGAAAACTCAGCCTCCATGAGCAGATGTGCAACGTCCCACTCGACGGAGGCGATGAAGGACTTCGGGGCTTGGAATTTCCGTTCAATGGCCTGGCTTTTTTCAGCCACGATCTTGCTCGCAACGACCCGAACCTCCGCGGCCACCGTATTCCAGTCATTCAAGCGCGGGGCAGACGCTTTCAGCAGTTTCTCGCGGAAGCGATTTGCTGCCTCAAGCTGCAATTCTTCCCACGCGGGGTCGGCGCAAGACTCGAACGCCTCGGCCCATGAGCTCACCACCTGGACGACGCTTTCCCCCCGCCAGGGCAAGCCGACGTTGCCGAACCACCTCGCCTCACGAAGCTGTTTGAGGGTCGCTTGCGTCGCACCGTGCATACCTAGGGTCTCCGTACCTGGGGAAGCTTTCCCGGAACTCGCGGGACGGGACTTCCGTCGGTCAGTCCGTGTGAACGTCGACTCGCTGCCGCGAAATCTGCCAAGTACTCAGCGACATCGTCTGCAAAACCAGCGCCCCGTAGGGCCTCGCGTAACGCGACGTCGTACTCGGCGCATGTAGGAGTTTGAGCGAAACGGGGCCCTCCTCTCCGGAACGTATTCCACCACAACTCGAGGGATGCATGAAACTCGTAGTGTGGAGAGCCGACCTCGGTGAAGGCGTTGCCTCGCATTGCCACGGCCGCTCCCTCGCTCTTCGGAATGACAGAGCTGAACGCGGCGTTTTGGTTTAGGTGATTGGCCTGAAGGCCTGGAACGCTCCCAAGAACGTCCAGGTATCTCCCAACACTCGGTCGCACTGGCGCGCGCGAGAATCGGGCCAGAAATCTTCGGAATCCGCCACTGTTCAGGAGGCGCAGCCCAAGCTTCGAGACGCCGTAGATCACCGCACCGACGCCGACGGTTACCGCCGCGCCAGTGGCCAGATTCTCTAGGCCCGCGCTGCCTCCGTAGAGAATCTGATCCATCACCGCAAAACCGATGCTGCTCTGAATCCCTGCGAGGGTCGACTGGATGGAATTGGCGACGGAAAGGCCCGCTAGGCCCTCGAACTGGCCGGTTGAATCCACCATGTCGGCGGGATTGCCGGCGACATAGGCGAACCGGTGAAGCGTGCGCGGCTCGAACAGCTCTCCCTCCATCGGATCCATACCCACAAACCGTCCCGTGCTCGGCTGCATCCACCTCGCTCGGTGGTACTGGAAGCCGGTATTCGGATCGAGCGGCTCACCCGCGAACGAATACGGCTGCGGGTCGGTCCCCACGTGCTCGTACTGCTCGCCGAACGCCGTGTACTCGTAGCTGTCCGTGACCGCGCCCGTCTCGTCGGTCAGCTTCCGGATGCTGCCGATGCCGTCGGCGTGGTAGTAGCGGGTGCCGATCGGGCGGATCACCGCGAGCAGATCGTCGAGGGCTCGCAGGTAGTACGCGCTCTGAGCGCCGGTCGCGCCGAATTCCGCGACGACGTGGCTCAGGCCACCTGTGGTGTCGACCAGGAAGTTCGTGGTCTGCGTCGGCGAGGCCGGGGGCGTCGTCTTCGTGCGGATCCTGGCGCCGTCCGCGTCGTAGGCGTGCTCGATCACCGTCCCGTCGAACTTCGCGATGCGGACGAGGCGGTTCTCCGTGTCGAATGTGTACGTGCCGAAGCCGCTCTGCGTGGTCAGGTTGCCG
>JANLSZ010000103.1:0-53242 GCA_031362685.1 Vicinamibacteria bacterium
TCATTGCGAAGGCCAGATCGGTCTGGTTGGCCTGAAGCAATCTCCCGAGAGATTGCTTCACTCGATCCCGGAACTTCGGCTCATTCGCAATGACGGAAAGGGGCTGAAATGGGGCGAACTCGCACGGGTTTCTCAGCAGGAACCCGTCGTTTTGGGTTGGACCGAGCGCGCAGCCTGGCCTTGGGCCAAGCAATCTCCCGAGCTCGTGAGATTGCTTCATTCGATCCCGGAACTCCGGCTCATTCGCAATGACGACGGGGTTTCTTCCCAAAGTCACGGAGCGCGCAGCCTGGCCTGGGGCCAGCGCGAAGCCTGCCCTCGGGGCACGTAGTCCGTGATTCACTCGCCATGCCGGTGGTGGGTTTCTCCACGAACGTCACGCCCGCAGGACGTGACTGGCTCGCGATGACGATCTGGTGTTTCTCGCAACGTCGCCGCCGGGCGACGTGAGTGGATGGCCATGACGCATCAGAACGGCGAGTACTGGCGGGACGCGGGCACGCTGGCAAACGTGTCGTCCTCCGCGGTCCAGGCGGTGAGACGTCCGCCCCACACGCAGCCGGTGTCGAGGCCGCGAAAACCGGGGCGTTTGACCAGACCGGGTTGCGACCAGTGTCCGAACACGATGGTTTCCTTGAAGCGGCCCTCGAGGTGCTCGTGCCAGGGCCGGTAGCCCGGCAGGAGCGGCGGATCGGTCTCGGGCTTCGGCATGTTCCCCAACTCATCGCACCAGCGGAGCCGGGTGGCGACCTCGATGCTGGGATGCCGGATTTCGGGGTTGAGCCCCGAGAGTTCGGCCACCGGGTCGGCCCACGACGGACTCAAACCCGCGTGGACAAGAATGATCCCGGGCCAGGTCTTGATGAACGGCTTGGCGCGCAGCCAGGCCAGGAGTTCCTCGCAGTCGGGCGCTTCGAGCACCTGGGTGAGCGTGTCCGCCGGCTTGAGCGGCCGTTCACCCCGACGAGCGGCGAGGAGATGCAGGTCGTGATTGCCCAGAACCCCCCCCGCCCCGAGCGACTTCATGAGACGGAGCGTGCCGAGCGAGTCCGGCCCGCGATTGACGAAATCGCCCACCGGCTCGAGGGTGTCCTGCGAAGAGTCGAACTTGAGAGCCGCCAGCAGACGCTCCAGTTCGTCGCGGCATCCCTGAATGTCGCCGATGAAGATGCGTCGGGTCACAGGCGACGAGGCTACACCGCCAGGCGTGGGCCGAGGTTCAGCGCCGGGTGGAACGCAGACTACGGCCCTTCGCCGCATACATCACCTGGTCGGCTCGGGCCAGGGCGGTGGCCACGTCTTCGCCCGGCAAGCGCAGGGCGATGCCGAAGTTGACGGCCGCGGGGCTGTGGCTCTTTGCCTCATCGACGACGCGATCGACGACGGCGGGGCCCTCGAGGTGCGACGGGGTCTTGATGAAGAGAGCGAACTCGTCGCCTCCCAGGCGCACCAGGATGTCATCGCTGCGGTGGAGGCGCAGCAGGAAATGGGCGAAGGATTGGAGGACGCGGTCGCCCTCGTCATGGCCGTAGGTATCGTTGATGATCTTGAAGCCGGTGAGGTCGAAGACCAGACAAGCCCAGTGAGCCCCGTCCTGTTCGAGTTCGGCGCGGCGCTTTTCGAGATAGCGGCGATTGAAGCAACCCGTGAGCGGGTCGCGGAAGCTCAACTCTTCCAGTTTTGCTTCCATCTCCTTGCGGGCGGTGATGTCGCGCACGATCGTCCGGATGCGGTGAGGGCGCCCGGTCGCGTCCAGGGTGAAGGTGGAGTGGGTCTCGGCGGGGAAATGGGTTCCGTCGGTCCGCCGCATGGTGAACTCACGAAGGTCCTGGTCGCTGGTGCGGACATAACGGGCGCCGCCGCCGTCCGCGAAACCGCGCTCGATCCGTTCGCGCGTCTCGATTTGCGCGCGCTGGTAATCGCCTTCGGCGAAGATATCGCGCGCGGTCAGGGTTCCGACATCCTCGGCGGAACAGCGAAAGACCTGACAAGCGAGTCGATTCATGAAGGTCACACGCTCGGTTGCGAGGTCGCCTTCGAGGAGGGCATCGGGAAACTCGAGACGGAGATTCTCCAAATCCTGCCGCAGGGCGGCAACTTGGGTTTTCAGGGCGTCGATCTCGTGGGTCACGGGCCTCACCCGCAGAATACCGAAAGCGGCCGCCTCGGCGGATAATCCGTGGCGATGGCCATCGCACTCTCCGTGAATCTCAACAAAGTGGCGCTCCTGCGCAATTCGCGGGGCGGGAACAATCCGTCGCCCCGGGTGGCCGCCCTCGCCTGCATCGACGCCGGCGTTTCGGGGATCACCCTGCACTGGCGCGAAGATGAACGCCACACGCGGGCCGCGGACGTGCGGGATCTGCGCGCGCTCTGCGCCGAACGCGGCGTCGAGTTCAATCTCGAAGGCGACTTGAGGGAAGAGCTCATCGCTCTCGCCTGCGCGATCCGGGTGGATCAATGCACGCTGGTGCCGGTGACGCCCGGCGAAGTCACGAGCGACCATGGCTTCGCGCTGCCCGGCCAGAGCGCGCTCATTTCGCCCATCATCGCGCGCCTGAACGACCGCGGCATCCGGACGGCCATCTTCCTTGACGCCAACGCCGAGGCGGTACCCGAAGCCGCGAAGACGGGCGCCCGCCGGATTGAGATCTACACCGGCCCGTACGCCGACAGCTTCGGAACGCCCCACGCGGAAACCGAATTCGAGCGCGCGCGCGCGACCGCGCGGGCCGCCGTCGCCTGCGGCATGGGGGTGAACGCCGGCCATGATCTCGACCTGCGGAATCTTCCCCGGCTGGCACGCGAAGTCCCGGAGATCAACGAAGCCTCGATCGGCCACGCTCTTCTCGCCGATGCGCTCTATCTAGGCATCGCCGAAACAATCCGGCGGTATGTCCGCGCCTGCCACGGCGAAGAGGTCGAAGCTCCGACCACCCACTGAGAAAGGACAGAGCGGGAGCCGCATCACAGGTGGTGTGGCCAACCGTCATCATTGTTGGGGCCCGCGGGTCTCGGCGCGATTGGGCTTGCCGCGCCGGGGACGGCTCCTGCGTCGCCACTGAGAATCCCGGGACGATGGGCTCGTGCGGCTCCTTACTCGCCTCGATAATCGCGAACGTCTAAGACGGAGCTCGGCGACTCGCGATTAACGCCCCGACGCCAGCAAGCCCAATCGCGCCGAGACCCGCTCCATCCCCGAAGCGGAATCAGTGTGTCCGAGTGAAGACAAAGGCGACCGGATCTCCAACCCGTCGCCGGTCTGCCTCTTGGGCCTTGAAGGCCAGCCTGGAGCCCAGTACGGAGACTATGGGGAGTGCGCTCGGAGACGAGTCTGATTGCGAGTCTGAGGCTTCGTGGCAACGACGGCGTTCGCGGCGGCTCGATGAGCCTTGGGGTGGGCCGTACTGGAGCGGGTCTCGGCGCGAGTGGGCTTGCACGCGCGGGGGCGTTAATCGCGAGTCACCGAACTCCGGCCGCGACCTTCGCGATTATCGAGGCGAGTAAGGAGCCGAACGAATCCATCGTTCCGGGATCGCAGTGGCGACGCACGAGCCGTCCCCGGCGCGCCAAGCCCACTTGCGCCGAGACCCGCGGGCCCCAACAATGATGACTGTGTTCCCGGTTCTTATCCGCGCTTCGACATCACCGTGTAGTCGCGCTTGCCTGCTCCGAGGTACACCTGACGCGGACGCGCGATCTTCTGCTCCTTGACGTCCTCGACCATCTCATCCCATTGGGCGAGCCACCCGGCGGTGCGGGGGATGGCGAAGAGGACAGGGAACATGTCGACGGGGAAGCCCATGGCCTGATAGATGATGCCCGAGTAGAAGTCGACGTTGGGGTACAGCTTTCGCTTGATGAAGTATTCGTCCTCCAAGGCGATGCGCTCCATCTCGACCGCGATCTCCAGCAGCGGATTGTGGCCGGTGACTTCAAAGACCTGGTCGGCCATCTTCTTGATGATCTTGGCGCGAGGGTCGAAGTTCTTATAGACGCGGTGGCCGAAGCCCATGAGCCGCATATCGCCGCCCGAGGCCTTCACCTCGCCCACGAACTTCGCCACGTTGTTCTTGTGGCCGATCTCGTTCAGCATCCGCAGCACCGCTTCGTTGGCGCCGCCGTGAAGCGGACCGTAAAGCGCGCCGATGGCCGCGGCCATGGACGAGTAAGGATCGCTCTCGGCCGAGCCCACCGTGCGCATCGCGGTGGACGAGCAGTTCTGTTCGTGATCGGCATGCAGGATGAAGAGAACTTCGAGCGCCTTCTCGAGGACCGGATTCACCTTGTAGGTGCCCTCGGTGCGCTTGAACATCATGTTCAGGAAGTTGCCGCAGTAGCTGAGTTCGTTGTCGGGCAGCACATAGTGAAGGCCGGTGCGGTGGCGGAACGCGTAGGCCGCGATGGTGGGGATCTTGGCGATGAGGCGGTGGATCTGCCGGCGCCGCATGTCCTTGTCGCGGACCTTCTTCGATTCTGGATAGAAGGTGGAGAGAGCGGCCACCACCGACATCACCATGCCCATCGGATGCGCGTCATAGCGGAACGCGTCGATCAGTTCCTTGATGTTCTCGTGCACCATGGTGTGGTGGGTGATTTCCGAGGTGAAGGCTTCGTATTGAGGCCGGGTGGGGAGCTCGCCGTTCAAGAGGAGATACGAAGTCTCGAGGTGATTCGACTGTTCGGCCAGTTGCTCGATGGGATAGCCACGGTAGTTGAGAATGCCGATGTCGCCGTCGATGAACGTAATCCGGGACGTGCACGAGGCGGTGTTCGTGTAGGCCGGGTCGTAGGACATGAGACCAAAATCGTCCGCGGTGGTCTTGATTTGTCTTATGTCGATCGCGTTGATCGTCCCGTTCTTGATGGGGACTTCGTAAACCTTGCCGGTGCGGTTATCGGTGATCGACAGTGTGTCTTTGGTCATGACTTTGTCTTGCGGCTCCCTTGACCGCTTTGTCCAATCCGAAGGCTAGCAAAGGTCGACGAGGAGCGAAAATCCGTTTATGCGGTCATCCTCATGGTCACCTCGACCAGACGCTTCGCTACCGCGGTGACCGCCTTCAGGTTGCGATCGTCGACCAACGAGCCGTCCTGATTGAATGCCTCATCGGCCTTGGACAGCGTGACCTGTTCGGGAATCACCAGAACCGTCAGCTTGGTGAGGATCTGGCGAAGGTGGGCGAGGCCGGAGATGGCGCCGAAGCCGCCGGGCGAGGCGCCCATGAGGGCCGCGACTTTCCCTCGATAGGGTTCAAGGCCGCTTCGTCCCTGATAGTCGCGGCTGAGCCAGTCGATGGTGTTCTTGGCCAGGGCCGACACCGAGCCGTTGTTCTCCGGAGACACAATGAGAAGGCCGTGGTGCGAGACGAACATCTCGCGAAGTTTTACCGCGAAGGGCGGCATGCCGTCCCGCGCTTCCAGGTCGCCGTCATAGATCGGGATCGGGTAGTCGCGCAGATCGACGAAGGTAACGTCACCACCCGCCTCATCCACGCAACGGGCTGCCGTGCGTGCGAGTTTCTTGTTGACCGAGCCCTCGCGGGCACTGCCGGCGAACACCAGAATTTTTGGCCTTGTGGTCACGCGGTAGATCTCCATGGCGAAGGGGTGCGGATGGACACTAGAGGAAGGCCACGAGCCGTTCGACGTCGGCCGCATCGTGGTAAGCGCCGAAACCAAAACGCAGGCGGTCGCCCCGATAGTCGACCACCACGTTCCGGGCCGCGAGTCGGTTGTAGATGGTTCCGGCATCCTCCCGCCGGAAGGTCAGGAAGTGGCCGAGTCCGGCCAAGCCATCATCCGGGGCGATCAGATCGACCACGGAAATGGCCGCGTTCCGCATGCTCTTCAGCCGGTCCAGAAAAAGGCGCTGAAGTGTCTTCACGTGGGCGTCGATGTGGTCGACGGTGAGGCCGCGGGCGGCAAAGAGTCGGGCTACGGCATTGAATCGATAAAGACCCACCGGATCGAAGGTGGAGCCCATGAGGCGAAAGCCATCGTCGGGGAAACCCACGCGATTGAAGTCGCCCCCGGCGAGATGGCCGAAGCCAGCGAACCAGCCGGTGTTGAGGGGCCGGCGATCGAATCCTCGAGGCACGGCCAGAAAGCAGACGCCTTCGCCGCTCTGGGCATACTTGTATCCGCCCGCCATGAAGAATGCGCGATCCGCCACGGACCGCAGGCTGGTCGGGAGGGCAAAGAAGCCGTGGTAGCCGTCGACCACCACCAGCGCGCTTTGCGGGGCTGCCCTCACCATGGCCTCGAGATCGCGGACCACGAAACCGGAGTTGAAGAAGACCTGGCTGAAGAAAAGCAGGTCGTTGTCGTGCGCGCGGGCTGCCTCCACGAAGCGAGCTGTGAAGGATGAGAAAGGCTCGGTCGGAACCCGAACGACGTCGACGAGAGTGTTCTCTTCCAGTCGCGCCATCTGTCTCGAAAAACTGAGGAACTCGGAGTCGGTGGTGACCACCTTGATCTTCCGCCCGGGTGGGAAGCACGACAGGAGGCGGACCAGGAATTCATGGGTGTTCGGGGCAAAAGCGATCTGAGCGGGCGCGGGAAGGTCGAGGATCCGGGCGATGTGACCCTGCGCCTCCGGGATCACCGCGCCGAAGATCCGATCCCACTTGAGATCCGCCAGTCGCGCCGCGTCGTCCCAGGCCTCGATCTGCGCCTCGCGCGTGACGTCGGGCCACAAGTGATGCGAATGCGCCGCGAAGTGCAGTCGCTCCGGAGAGGCGGCGAGAAATCGCGAGTAGAGGCTCTTCATGGCCGCCCGCTAGGAGGCTTCGAAAAGAGCTTTGAGCGCGAGACCGGAAACTCCCGCCCCCAGCGCCACCATCAGAAGGATGCGTGCCTTCTGGCCCACGAGATCGCCGCCCAGGACGCAGCCCATTTTCTGAAGCTGCGCGCCACCGCCGTCGTATCCATAGAGGGGGGCCACCGCTCCAGACCCGCAGCGCGAGGTGATAACCACCGGGATCGACGCCTTCAGGGCGTCCTGAATCGCGGGAACCGCGAGGGGGGGGACATTGCCCGCTCCCGTTCCCTCGATGACCAGACCGCGGGCTCCGCGCGCGATCGAGGCGCGAAGAAGTCCGTCGTCCGAACCCGTGGCCATGACATGAAGGTCGACCCGCGGATCGATGGATCCAGCGTGCACAAAGCGACGCCGAACGGCGCTGCGCACGAACCGCACACCACTGCGGTCCAGAATCGCGACCGGGCCGATTTCACTTTTGAATGCGCCGAGATTCTGGGTGTGGGTTTTCACCGCTTCACCGGCGGCGAGGATTTGTTCGCCGACCGCAATCAAGACGCCATGACCTCGGGCGCCCGGGTTGGCCGCGGTTCTGACCGCGATCAGAAGGTTCGACGGACCGTCCGATCCGGCTTCGCCCAGGGTTCGCATGGCCCCGCAGAAAACCACCGGCTTCGATGTCTCGGTGGTGAGGTCCACCAGGAAGGCGGTTTCCTCGATGGTGTCGGTGCCATGAGTCACCACGATGCCGTCGATCCGGGGATCAGCGAGGTGAGCCTCAATGCGCTTCTTGAGCCCCCACATCCAGCGCGGGCCCACGTGGGGTCCGGGTAGCCGCGCGTAGTCCTCGAGGGTCAGCCGGGCGGCCCGCCGCAGCCCTGGGACATGGGAGACGATGTCCCGGCCGGACAGAGCCGGCATGGCCGCGGCGGTTTCAGGATCGATCTTCATGGAGATCGTTCCCCCCGTGAACATCACATGCACGCGGGGCTTGGGGGCTTTGGCAACCCCGCCCTTCCGGGGCTTTCGGGTCATGAAGGGGTCAGGCGTTCCACAGCGGCTTCATGTTTTCGACGTACTTGAATCCGGTTCCGGTATTGAAGATCACCACCGAATCGTCGGGCGAGAGATGACCGGAGGTCTTCAGTTTCATGGCCGCGGTCACGCAAGCTCCGCCTTCGGGAGCTACAAACAGACCCTCGGTGCGCGCGATGAGCTTCACGCCCTGAATGATTTCGGACTCACTCACCGCAATCGCCGCCCCGTGACTCTCTCGCAGCGCGCGAAGAATCAGGAAATCTCCGAGGGCCTTGGGAACCCTCAGTCCGTGGGCATGAGTGGTGGCGCCTTCCCACATGGGGGCAGAGTCCTTGCCTTCCTGAAAGGCCTTGACGATGGGCGCGCAGCCATCGGCCTGAACCGCGTACATGCGCGGGCGCTTGGAACCTATGAAGCCCATGGTCTCCATCTCCGCGAAGGCCTTCCACATTCCGATCAGCCCGGTACCGCCGCCGGTGGGGTAGAGGATCGCGTCGGGCAGCGTCCAGTCGAGCTGTTCCGCGATTTCGTAGCCCATGGTCTTCTTGCCTTCGACCCGGTAAGGCTCTTTCAAGGTTGCGCACTCGTACCAGCCGTGCTCCTTGGCCAGGCCGGCGCAGATACGGCCCGCGTCGGTGATCAGCCCCTCCACGGTCTCGACGTGAGCGCCGTAGGAGAGTGTCTCCATCAGGAATACTTCGGCGATGTCGTTGGGCACGAAGACGTGAGCCTTGAGACCGCCGCGAGCCGCGTAGGCCGCCAGAGCACTCCCCGCGTTTCCGGCGGAAGGGAGGCAGACATCGGTGGCGCCCAGAGCCTTCGCCATGGAGACGGCCAGCGCGAGCCCGCGCGCTTTGAAGGAGCCGGTGGGATTGCCTCCCTCGTCCTTGACCAGAGTCTTGGGCAGGCCAATCGCCTGTCCGAGGGCGGGCGTTTCGAGCAGGGGCGTCATGCCCTCGCCGAGACACAGTCGATGGTCGGGGTTCTCCACCGGGAGGACTTCGTGGTATCGCCAGAGTGTCTTCTCGCGCAGCTCGAGGTGTCCGGGTCGCATGTCCCTCGCCGCCGCGGCCAGGTCGTATCGCGCGAACAGAGGCGCCCCGCAGACACAAAGGTTCAGGCGCTGACCCTTCTCGTAGGTCGCATCGCACTTGGTGCAGGCGAGATGGGTGAAGGTCATGGGCGTGCTCTAAGGGGCTCTCGACTAGACGTGAAGAACTTCCGCTTCCTTCTTCTTCAGCATGTCATCCACGCGGGCGATGGCTCCGTCGGTGAGCTTCTGGGTCTCCGCCTCGGCGTTCTTCTCGTCGTCCTCGGAGATCTCCGAGGCCTTCTTCATCTTCTTTATGTGGTCGTTGGCGTCGCGCCGCACGTTGCGGATCGCCACCTTACCCTCTTCCGCGGCCTTGTGCGCCATCTTGACCAGCGCTTTGCGCCGTTCCTCGGTGGGCGAGGGAATGGGGATGCGGATGAGTTTGCCGTCGACCGCCGGATTCAGATCGAGGCCGGAAGTGCGGATGGCCTTCTCGATGACCGCAACCAGGGCGGCATCCCAGGGCTGAATCGTGATCAGGGCGGGATCGGGCACCGCGATGTTGCCCACCTGGTTGAGGGGGGTCATGGTTCCGTAGTAGTCGACCTTGATCGAATCGAGCATGGAGGCGTTCGCGCGTCCCGCGCGCAAAGACGAGAACTCCTTGCGGACCGACTCGATCGCGCTCTCCATGCGGTGCTTTGCATTCTCGATCGTTTCCTTCACTGTCGCCATGATCTGAAGCCTCTCCTAAAGGTCCTTTGAAGTTTGTGGTGCCGGGCGCTAATCGCAGACCAGGGTCCCGAGCTTCTCGCCGAGCAGAACCCGTTTCAAGAATCCCTTCTTCTTGATGTTGTAGACCACGATGGGGAGCTTGTTTTCCATGGCCAGGGCGATCGCGGTCTTGTCCATCACCTTGAGGCCGCGCTGGATGACGTCGATGTACTTGATTTCCGAGAATTTCCTGGCCTGGGGGAATTTCAATGGGTCCATGTCGTAGATTCCATCGACCCGCGTCCCTTTGAGAATGACTTCGGCCTTGATTTCGGTGGCGCGCAGGGCGGCGGCGGTGTCGGTGGAGAAATAGGGGTTGCCGGTGCCGGCGGCAAAGATCGCGATGCGCCCCTTCTCGATGTGGCGGATGGCCCGTCGGCGGATGAAGGGCTCGGCCACCTGGCGCATTTCGATGGCCGACAGAACCCGGGTGGCGAGGCCCGCTCGCTCCATGGCATCCTGAAGCGCCAGGCCGTTGATCACCGTGGCGAGCATCCCCATGTGGTCGGCGGAAACCCGGTCCATGCCGTAGGCCGCGTCGGAAACACCGCGGAAGATGTTGCCGCCCCCGACCACGATGCCTATCTCCACTCCGAGGGCATGGGCTTCGCGGATTTCTTCGGCCAGGTAGTCGGCGAAGGCGCGGTCGATGCCGAAGGTCTTGGCCCCCAGCAGGGCCTCGCCGGAGAGCTTGAGAAGAACCCGGCGATACGCCAGTTTCTTGGGGGCGTTTCGCTCGGCCTCGCGGCCCGCGGACACCGTCGACCCCGACCCACCCCGCGACTGAGAGGGTCGGGCCGGTCTTGGTTTCGCCATGCCCCTAAGGCTACTCGGTCGAGGGACTCGGTGTCGCGTCACCCACGCGGAAACGTGCGAACCGCCTCACCAGAATGTTCTCCTTGATCACCGCGACCTTCTCCTGGATGAGCTGGCCGATGGTGACCTTGGGATCGCGGACGAACGCCTGCTCCACCAGACACTGGGTCGCGTAGAAATCCTTCAGCTTGCCTTCGGCGATCTTGTCCGCCACCGCTGCGGGCTTGCCCGCCCCGATAGCCTGGGCGCGGTAGATTTCCATTTCCTTGTCTATGACCGCCTGAGGAACTTCTTCCTTGGTGACGTAGGTGGGCGCGGCGGCGGCGATGTGCATGGCCACATCCCGCACCAGGGCCTGAAAATCATCGTTCTTGGCCACGAAATCCGTCTCGCAGTTGATCTCCACGAGAACGCCCACCTTGGCCCCCTGGTGGATGTAGTGCCCGATCGTGCCTTCGCTGGCCGTGCGTCCCGACCGCTTGGCCGCGGCGGCCAAACCCTTCTTGCGCAGGACCTCCTGCGCTTTGGTCATGTCGCCCAAGGCTTCGACGAGCGCGCTCTTGCAATCCATCATTCCTGCCCCGGTTTGCTCGCGGAGGACGCGGACGGATTCGGCTGTGATGTTCATGGGTCTCCGCTTTTCTGGAAGTTGGAAATCGACGGCGCCGGTTGGATTCCTGAGAATCGTTTCCCAGGGAACCGAAAGGGGCGTCCGGCCGGAACGAGGGATGACTCTTCGCGAGCCCGCTCGCTGCCGCTAAACGGTGGCTTCGACGGCGTTCGCCGCCGCAGCCACGGCGGCCGCCGCAGCTACCGAGGCCGCAGCCGAGGCGGCGGCCGCGGCGGTCGCTGCAGTCGCGGTGGCGACGGACCGCGCCCGTGCCACCGCCACCATCTCGGCCGACTTCGCTTCGCGGAGGGAACGGCCGGCGATGACCGCGTCGGCTATCTTGCTGGCGAAGAGGCGAATGGAGCGAAGCGCGTCGTCGTTTCCGGGGATCACGTAGTCCACGAAGTCGGGGTTGCAGTTGGTGTCGACAATGCCCACCACGGGAATGCGCAACTTGCGCGCCTCGGCCACGGCAATGGCTTCGTTCTTGGTATCGACCACGAAGATCACATCGGGCAGATTCTTCATGTTGCGGATGCCCTTGAGGTTCTTGTCGAGCTTCACCTGTTCTTTGGCCAGGCCCGCGAACTCTTTCTTGGTCAGGCGATCCTGGCGACCCTCGGCCAGCATCATCTCGATCTGCTTCAGACGATCGATGCTCTTCTTCACGGTGGTGAAGTTGGTGAGCAGGCCGCCCAGCCAGCGTTCGTTGACGAAAGGCATGGAGGAGCGGACCGCTTCTTCGGCCACCACTTCCTGAGCCTGACGCTTGGTCCCCACGAAGAGGACCACGCCGCCATTTGCAGCCACATCGTGGACATAGCGCAGGGCCTCGCCGAACATGGCCTGGGTCTTCTGCAGGTCGACGATGTAGATGCCGTTGCGCTCGCCGAAGATGTATTCGCGCATCTTGGGATCCCAGCGACGGGTCTGGTGTCCGAAGTGAACGCCGGCTTCGAGAAGGTCTTTGATGTCCACCATGGAAATGGAGGGCACCGATGGGACGGAGGTGGACGGAGTGGTTTCCATAAACTTCTTTCTAGCGCTTTGAGAACTGGAATCGGGCGCGCGCGCCCTTCTGGCCGTACTTCTTGCGTTCCTTGATGCGCGAGTCGCGCGTCAGGAGGCCTTCCTTGCGGAGGCGCGCCCGGAATTCTTCGTTCAGATCGAGGAGGGCGCGGGCGATGCCGTGACGAATGGCGCCCGCTCGGGCGGCCACCCCGCCGCCGTTGACGGTGGCGATGACGTCGAACTTCTCGATGGTTTCGGTGGCCACGAAGGGCTGACGCACGATCATCTTCAGGGTTTCGTGCCCGCCAAAGAACTCGTCGAGGCTCTGATCGTTCAAGGAGAAAGCGCCCTTGCCGGGGCGGAGGTGGACACGGGCGACCGCGGTCTTGCGCTTGCCGGTGCCGAGGTTTTCTATGATTGCTGTTGCCAAAATATTTCTCTTTTGTTCCCTGGGATTACTTCGACTTCACGCTGATGGTCTGGGGACGCTGGGCGGCATGGCGATGGGCGCTCCCCGCGTAGACCTTCAGTTTGGTGTACATGGCGTTGCCGAGTTTGGTCTTCGGCAGCATGCCCTTGATCGCTTCTTCCACCGCGCGGGTCGGCTTCTTGACCAGCACGTCCTTGGCCGGGGTCTCGGTCAAACCACCCATGTACCCGGAGTGTCGGCGGTAGAGCTTGCCTTCGAGCTTCCGGCCGGTGAAGGCCACCTTGGCCGCGTTCACGATAACCACGTGGTCGCCGGTGTCTAGAAACGTAGTGTAGGTGGGCTTGTGCTTTCCGATGAGGAGGCGGGCGGCCACGGTTGCGAGGCGGCCGATGACGACGTTTTCGCCGTCCAGCAGGAACCAGTCGCGTTTGATGTCTTTTGCGGAAGGGACGAAGGTCGCCATTTCAGTAGTTCTTGGGGTCTTTTTAGGTTCAACGGGGGTTCGGCGGAGTGAACGGAGGACCGCAGCTGAATCCATAGACGTGGACCGGCGCGGGAACTTGCAACTTTAGGTGAGCGGTCTTGGGGTTGTCAAACCGGCATGGTCGGCAGATCCAGGCCCCTGGCGCTCATCCGGTCCTTGTAACGGCGCAAGGTTAATTCGACGTCCACCACCAGCATCTCGGTGGTGCTTTCCAACTGGTCGAGAACCCGGTGCTGCTGAGTGAAATCGGGTTTGTCCACTTCGCGCGAATCGGCCAGCATTTCGAGGCGCGCCCCCCACTCCATCAGGCCCTGGAGGCTCGCTTCGCTATGAGTGTCGAGGTGCGACGGCTCGGTGCGGCCGAGGTCCAGGCCGCGCATGAAGGCCCCGATTTCCCGGCGCCGGGCCCGCGCCCGTTCGACCAGGCTCGCGAAGGTGCGCTTGGTTGGGATGACGCGGTTCGGAGGGGCCGCTTCGATCGCTCCGCGGAAACGCTCCTGGGCCGTGCGCGCGAGTTCGAGGAGTTCCTTTTCGGAAGGGCTGGGTTGCAGCTTGTCTGATTTCGCGCGGATTTCCGCCGCGGCGACATCGAGTGATTCACGAACACAGGCCACGGCGCCACGGAAGACGTATTGCAATTCTTCTCGCGACTTGAAGCCGTCAGGCAGAAAGACGGTGCCGGGAGGGAACTGGGGCTTGGCCTGCTTCTTCTCCCCCTTGGGCTTTCGGCCCGGCTTATCCCCTTTGGGCTTGCCCTTGGGAGCCACCAGAAGATTCAAGCCCTTGCCCTTGGTTCCGAGGCCGTCGCCGCCCAGGCCTTCCGACCCTTCCTTCAGCTTTCTCTTGAGCGCCGCCTTTTCCGCTTTTGCGAGAATCCTGGCCGCGATCTTGGCCTCGAGCTTGGCCTTGGCCCTTTCCACCCTCATGAGTTTCTTCTGGGCCTTTTCGGCCGCCTTGGCCGCCGCCCGGACCGCGGCCCTTTCGGCCGCCGTCGGCTTGGGTGGCGCCTTCTTTTCAGGCGCCTTGGCTTTGGCCTTCACGGCCTTCGGCTTTCCCAGCGTCTTGGCCTTGCTGCGGCCCGGCATTCCAGCCTTGGCCTTGGTAGTTCCAGGCTTGGTCTTGGTTAGGCCCGGCTTGCCCGAGGCCTTCGCCTTGGCGTGATGCGCGGTCTTCGCTTTCGATGGCGTGGTCTTTTTCGCGGCGGGCTTCTTGGTGGCTTTGAGTTTTTTCTTGTTGGGCATCGGTCGGGTGCTTTTCAATTTAGGGAAGGAAAGACTTCTGGTTCTTGAGCTTCTCGGGGAGATAGGTGTCGAGGACGAAGTTCAAGGTGTGCTTGGCAAACGCCTGCTGCTCGGCGCGCACTCCCATCTTGAGGAGTTGCTCGATGGCCTTCGCCCAGGCCGGATAGTGCCTGAAGAAAGGATCGTTCTTCAGCGCATCCTTGGCTCGCTTGATGTCGACGTCCTTAAGAGGATGGGTCGGGAGCTTGTAGTCGATGATGTCCTGAGGGGTGACCCCCAGGAACCGCGCCTGGGGCACGCAGAAATACTCGTTCAAGTGAGCATTGTTGCCTGAACCCACCTTGAGGGTGCGATAGATGTTCCCGATTCCGTACGGGTCGCAGTCCACGAAGACGTAGACCGGCAGCTTGTGATCATCGGCCAGCCGCCGTATGAATCGACGCACCGCCCGGGTGGGGACTCCGGCCATGGAAACCAGAATGCAGTTCGAGGTTTCCCAGAAGCGGTGATAGTTGAGCCGCTCGAACATGCCCCCGGTTTCGATGGCCAGGATGAACTTCGCCTTGGTCTTGAAACCGCGGAGACGGTCGACGTTGATGGGGATGCCGTAGGAGCCGGACCCGAACTTCGTGCAGTCGATTTCAAGAGGCAGGCCCGAACCCTTCTCCTGGTCGAGGACGATCAACTCCCCGGCCACGAGGCCGCCGTGATCGTCGGGCTCGAAGCCGAGCTGCTCTTTGTTGACGGAGTAGAGAGCTTCGACGTCGTCGAGAATGGTGTCCGACTCGGGCTGCTCGTCGCAGCGGGCGTCGTCCCAGTTCTTCGTCTGGTAATACGCGTCTCTCTTGGTGGCGAAGTCGTTGGTCTCGATGAGGGTCTTCGAGAGCGAGATCATCCGCATGGTCTGGGCGAAGGTCTTGACCGTGGAAACCGTGAGCGTCCGTTCCTTCTTCTTGCCCAGCATCTCGAAGTGGCCTTTTTTTGCCGAGTAGCGCACGTTGGCGAGCGTGCGCAGCGGGAACTTCATCTCGGGCTTCTTGAGCCCGTTGATCCGGGTCTCGACCTCGCGGGCGGTGCCGATGATCTTGGAGATGACGGGCGAGACAGCCTCGCCGGACTTAGCCATGCTTTAAGAGCCTCATGAGAGGAGCGTAACTGCCGATCAAAAAATAAAATCCCCGCGTCACGCGGGGATTCGTCTGCGATGAGAGCAAAGGACGCGGAACGGGCTTCGGCAGCGAGTTTAGCACGGGGAGGAAGCCGTCGTTTGCCGGCTCGGACTCCCGTCCCGGGCACAGATGCCGAAGGTCCGGCGGACCCAGGCTAAGCGGAGATCACGGAGTACGGATACCCCTCTTCACGGCGAGGATCCCGGTGCAGCCGCTTCAGGAACTCGTCCCGTTCGGTTTCGATTCGGTCGGAGATTCGCTTTCGGGTTTCGGCCCCGGAGGCCGGAGCGATCAGGATGCCGATGGCCGCCCCAACCGCACCTCCTGCGATCGCGAGCCCTGCGTACTTGAGTGTCTTATCGAGCGTCATGATTTGTGTTCGGCCCCCTTTCATACGGCCTTGGTCGTCGTTCTACAGTATCGACGAGCACGGAACGTGCCAGGTTTCATGGCTTTGTGATGGGCATCATGTCTCGTCTCTTCCACAGTGACTGTGGCCATCAAATGCGGGGTTGTGGGCCTGGCGCCACTTTGACCTCGACACGAGGTGACGAGACTTAAGTCTCCTGTGCGATTCAGTTAACTGGAGTTGGTATTCAAGGCATTGAAGTGCGTCGTCCGGGCATCTCCCTCGGGCACGACGAAAGCAAGGAGATTGTTTGCGGCGCCGTAGGCGGCGTTGCACCTCCGAGGGTCGTCCGTGGCCGGCCAGGTTTTGGCGCAAGGCAACAGCGCTAAGATTCCCGACATGGCTCAAGAACCCGGCCGGACGTTCATCGATCCGGAAACTTCGATCGACGGAAAGATCCACGGCAAGGACGCAACCATAGCCGGCAGGTTCAAGGGTGAGATTCACCTGTCAGGAACGCTGGTTCTGGCCCCTTCGGCCAATGTCGACGCGACGGTTCAGGCCGAATTGGCCGAGGTTGGGGGCGCCTTCTCAGGCAAGATCACGTCGCGCAAGGTGGTGGTCCTGGAGACCGGCAAGGTGACCGGAACCATCGACGCCGGCCAGTTGGTGGTGCGCGAAGGCGCCATCCTGAACGGGCCGGTGGCTGCTGGCAAGTCCGCTTCTGGAAACGGGACCGTGGCGCCGGCCCTTGCCCCGGCTTCGCCCGCGCCGGCCGCGAAGCCTTGAAGCTCAGCGAACTGGCCCTGCGCCTCGGCGGGGAGATTCGAGGCGACGCGCAGGTAGAGGTGGATCGGGTGGCCCCGCTCGAAGCAGGCGTCCCCGGCTCGATCTGCTTCCTTTCTCAAGGGAAGTACAAATCGCATCTTCACTCGTGCCGCGCCTCGGTTCTGATCGTAAGCGACCCCTCGCTCCTTGTACCGGAGAGCAGCGTCCCCGCCTTCCCCGCGGTGCTGGTGGTCAAGGACGCCTACGTTGCCTATGCCGGCGCCGCCGCCATCCTGCACCCCGGAGTGAGCGAGGCGCCGGGGATCCATCCCTCCGCTTTCGTGCATCCGAAGGCACGGGTCGATCCGTCCGCTCATGTGGGGGCCTTCGTGTCGGTGGCCGAGGGCGCTTCCATCGGCGCTCGTGCCACCCTTCACCCTCACGTGGTCGTCTACCGCGACGCCTCGGTGGGTGAAGACACCACACTTCACGCCGGGGTCTCGGTGCGTGAAGGCTGCCGCATCGGCCGTCGGGTGATCGTTCACAACAACTCGGTGATCGGCGCTGACGGTTTTGGCTTTGCCAGAGACGCCGACGGGAAGTACGTGAAGATTCCCCAGATCGGCATCGTCGAGATCGAAGATGATGTTGAGATCGGTGCGCTCTCCGCGGTGGACCGGGCCTCGATGGGGGTCACCCGGATCAAGCGCGGAACCAAGCTCGACAATTTCGTCCAGATCGGCCACAGCGTACAGATCGGCGAAGACGGCGTGCTGTGCGCCCATGTCGGTGTGGGTGGGAGCGCGAAGGTGGGGGACCGCGTCATCCTGGCCGGTCAGGTCGGGGTGGCCGACCACGCGGCCATCGGCGATGACGTCATCGTGAGCGCCCAGTCCGGCCTGCATGGAGAGGTGCCTTCACGGTCCCGGCTGGCCGGCAGTCCGGCCTTCGACGCCCGGGTTTGGCTGAAGGTCAGCGGTGGACTCAAGCAGCTTCCTGACCTCATCAAGCGCGTCCGGGACCTGGAAGCGCAGCTTGAAGCCGCTCCAAAGGCCCCGGCCTCCGGCGAGAAGTGACCGGTCCAACGATCCCGGCGGTGGCCGATCGGGTTTGCCGGCTGGTGAGACGCGAGTCGCTCGGCGGGGCCTATGGCCTGCTGACGTTCGAGCATGCGGAGATGGCCGAGGCGCGGGCCGGCCAGTTCGCCATGATCCAGCCGGAGCTGGGCACGGACCTGATCCTGCGTCGCCCGTTCTCGATCATGGATACGGATCCCGACTCGGGCCGTTTCACCATCTTCCTGAAGGCGGTGGGGACAGGCTCGAAGTCGGTTTTCGATATTCGCGAGGGCGAGAGCGCCCGCGTCCTCGGACCCTTGGGCCGTGGGTTTACCTCGCCCGCGCCCGAGGAGCGCGTCTTTCTGGTGGGTGGTGGGTATGGCGTTGCGCCCTTTGCTTTGTTCTCGAGAACCCTCCGGCCTCGGCGCGCGGGCCTTCACCTCTTCTATGGAGGTAGGAGCGCTTCGGAACTGCCCCTCGTCGCCGAGCTGGAGCGACGCGGCATTCCCTTGACGCTGTCGACCGACGATGGGACGCGGGGCGAGCGGGGGAGAGTCACTCGACCCTTGCTCGAGACTCTGGCCCGGGAAAAGGGGAAGGTCCGGCTCTACGCGTGCGGGCCCGAGGCCATGATGCACGCGGTGGCGCGCATCGCGGAGGAGCGGGACATCCCGTGTGAAGTCAGCCTTGATCCCTGGATGGGCTGCGGTTTGGGAACCTGCCTGGGCTGCGTGGTGAAGATTCAGGAGCCGGGCGAGACCCGTCCGAAGAATCGGCCGGTCTGTACCGAAGGCCCGGTCTTCGATTCGAGACGAGTGGTCTGGCCCCACGGGGCGAACGCATGAGCACGACTCCTGCGCTCGGCGTTCAGATTGGCTCACTGAAGCTCAAGAACCCGCTGCTGGCCGCCTCCGGAACCTGCGGCTATGGGGTCGAGATCGCAAGCGTGGTGGATCTGTCGACCCTCGGCGGCATCGTGACCAAGGGCCTCTACATGTCCGCGCGCGATGGCTGCGAAGTTCCGCGCATCGCGGAAACACCGAGCGGGCTCCTCAATGCCATCGGCCTTCAAGGGGTGGGAATCCGGGCCTTCGTGGAGAAGGTCCTGCCCGAGTTGCGCGCGCATGACACCGCGGTCATCGTGAATGTGTGCGGCGAGACGGTCGAGGAATACGCCGAGGTCTCTCGAATCGCGAGCGACGCGGAGGGCGTGCACGCGCTGGAGATCAACATCTCCTGCCCGAATGTGAAGACCGGAGGCATCGCCTTCGGCATTGATCCCGCTATGACCCACGAAGTTGTCGCGGCGGTTCGTCGGGCGAGTCGTCTGCCCGTGATTCCGAAGCTCTCTCCCAACGTCACGGACATCACGGTGTTCGCGCGCGCCTGTGAAGAGGCGGGGGCCGACGCCATCTCGTGCGTGAACACGTTCCTCGGCCTGGCTATTGATGTGGAGACTCGCAAGCCCAAGCTCGCGTTCGGGACGGGCGGTCTTTCGGGCCCGGCGATCCGGCCTCTGGCGGTGCGCATGACCTGGCAGGCCGCCCGCGCGGTGAAGATTCCGGTCATCGGGATTGGCGGCATCGCGTCGGCCAGCGATGCGCTCGAGTTCTTCATCGCCGGGGCCAGAGCGGTGCAAGTGGGCACGCTGAACTTCTCTCGGCCGAACATCTATGCGGAGATCGAGGCGGGCTTGCGTGACTACCTGGCTCGGCACGACCTGCGGGACATCCGCGAGCTGGTCGGCACGATCGAGTACCCGCGCTGATCGAGTTCGAGCACCCGGGATCGCTGACAACTAAGGGCGGTAGCGGATTCGCAGGGGTTCGGCGAGTCGGGTGGCCAGAGCCTGCAGGTCGGGACGGCCCTTGGGGATGTCCTGCTCCATGTGCCCATCGGGGTAGACGGTTACGGTCTGGGTCACGCCGAACGACCATTTCTCGGCCCGCGTCCTCGATATCTGCAACCCGTCCTGCGAGAGCAGCATCCGGCTTTCCTTGAGGTGGCCTTCACCGACGAGTGAAAAGAGGGCGCCCAGCAAGCCCGAGGTCGGTCGGCCCAAAAGGCCTTCGATCTGCCCGTAGACCACCATCCCGTCGAGGTCCAGAAGCCGGTAGGCGATGGTGCGCTGGTTGGTGACCTTGAGGTGAGGGTTCGAGAGCAGGTCCTCGTAGGTGTACGAGTTGGGAGCGCCCGGCTTCTCGGGCCACCAGATGGTCACGTTGGCCGCGAAGCCGGAGCCAGTCGCCTCCGTGTTCTCGACCACGCGATCGGCCTGGTAGTCGATCTTCGTGTCCTGCGCATGCTGGTGGGCGAGGACGGCGAAAGTGGGCGCTTTCTCGGCGCGGAGCCCGGTTCGTTCGAGGAAAGCGGCGAACCAGTCAGCGTGCCCGATAAGAAGGGCGGGGCCATTGGGTCTCTCGGCGCGAGCCTGCCGGGCGATCCGCAGGAGAACTTCGGCCTGGAAGCGCGCTCCGTTGGTGGTCGCGGTCACGTCATAGCCCTGGCACGCCTTCATTGCGTTGAGGACTTCCACGCGATCGATCGCTCGCGGTGCGGTGTCGCCGGCCAGGAGCAGCAGGAGGAGAATCGACGAGATCATCGCACTCGATATTCTCACAGCCTTTCCTGGGCGGACACGAAGGGAGAGGGCCAACCAGCCATGGACTTCTACCCTGGACGGCCATCGGCGTCCGATTCTGGAACGCGACGGTTGGGCGACACCGCGCGGCATGTCCGCACGGGCACCGCCTCACTGAGCGCCCGGGTCCTCCCAGGTGCCATCGATCGCGGGCGGCTGGCCACGGAAGGCGAGAGTCTCCGTCAGGGCCGCCTGATATTCCTCCTCGGAAACAGCGTCGACCGACCGGAGCTTCACCAGCAGGTTGTTCACCAGCGTATCGAAGCCGCTCGTCACTTCGCCGCTGCGGATCGATCGCTGATATTTGACCGGCCCGGGAATCATGGAGACGAGAAACGCCGTCTCGCGGGGTGAAAGTGCTGCCGGCTCTTTGTCGAAGTAGTGATGGGCCGCGGGGCGCAGGCCATAAAGGCCGGGACCCCACTCGATGATGTTGAGATAGATCTCGAGAATTCGCTGCTTTCCCAGCGTCGACTCGAGGAGAAACGAATACGAGAGCTCCTTGAGTTTGCGTTGCAGGCTCTTCTCCCGGCTCAGAAACAGGTTCTTGGCGAGCTGCTGGGTGATGGTCGAGGCGCCACGGACGGGGCCGCCGCGCGCGATATTGGAGGCGATCGCCTTCGGCAGTTCGGTCAGGTCGATGCCGGGATGCCCGAAGAACGCGGCGTCCTCGGCGATCAGAAGGGCCCGGATGAAAAGAGGCGGCACGTCCGCGATCGCGATGAAGTCCGCGGATTCCGGGGTGACGTCAATGACCATCTTCGCTCCCGTGTTCGTGGTGACCTCGTGCACGAACTCGCCGCGCAACCGCAGAACTTCTTGGGGCGTCTTGTCCGGACGCTTGAAGTCGATGCGCTGAATGACCTCGAGGGTCGCCGGATCGTGGAGCAGGCCGCCCACGCTGATTGTTCCGGAAAGAGACCCAAGCGCGTTCGGCGCCGTGGCCGCGTCGACTCCGAGGGAGCGAAGGATGAGTGCGAAGTCGAGACCCTTCATCGAGGACTGAAACTGGACTTTCGCATCGGGCAGGCCCGGAATCACGATGAAGCTGCCGCCGCTCTCTCCGCCGAACGCAGAGAAGCGCCACATGCCCTGGAAATCCCGGCGAGGATCGCCCTCGATGTGCGCCCTGCCATCGAGCAGGCCGAGTTCCTTCGACGCATCTCCTTCGACCGCGAATACGCCCAGCGCATCCATCCTCAGTTGTGTCGCCGTGACATCGAACGCGCGGCCGCGTGCGTTTTCGAGAGTGGTGAAGCTGAGGCCTTTGAGCGGGGCCTGCAGCGTGATCGAGTGGCCGGGGTCGACCTCCCAGATCGTGGGGAAGAAGGAGACTTCGGTGTCCGCCGGGAGCGAAACGCGAACGCGGCCTATCGTGAGCCGGCCGAACAAGCCAAAGCCGTGCGGGCCTCGGAACCGCGGACTCGCGGAGGCCACGTCGATGCGGGCGGTCAGCTGTCCTGGTTTCTCGACGGTGAGGCCGGTGAGTTGAAGAGGCGGCACGAGCCCGACGTGAAGCCGGTCATATTGAATCCGGACGCCCATGGCCGCCCCTGCCCGTTCGATCCGCGCCGCGATCTTCTTTTCCGCGTAGCTTGCGGCGAGGCGAAAGGCGCCCGCGCCCGCGATCAGAATCAGACCGCCCAGGATCCACAGGCGAACGCGTCTTACCTCGGCCACTCTGAGTGGGAGTCTAGTTTGCGGCGCGAGGCCCCGCCTGCCGGTAAGCTCCCGTGAACCTTACGGAAGGACTCGATCCATGACCCGCCTCTCTCTCGCTTTGCTTGTTTTGAGCGCTCTCGCCGTCCCTGCGGCCTCCGCCGCTCCCTGCACGGCAGCCACACCTCCATGTGCCGAGTGGGTCACCCTCAGCGGCGGCCCGCAGCGCTCGTTGATCTATCGCTCCTACCCTCTCGAGGTGAAGAACGAAGCGATCACCCGCGTGTTCGTTCTCATCCATGGGGCCGGGCGTGACGCCGACAACTACTTCCGTTCGGCCATGGCGGCGGCATTCCTCGGGGGCGCGCTCGACAACACCCTCGTCATCTCTCCGCGCATGGCCAGCAACGACGGGGCCGGCTGCAAGGATGCGCTCGGTGAGAACGAGATCAGCTGGCCCTGCAACACCTGGCGCTCCGGCGGACCTTCGATCACCCACCCCGGCGTTACGTCATTCGACTTCGTGGACGAGATCCTGCGCAAGGTGGCGCGCAAGAGCGTGTTTCCCAATCTCAAGGCGATCGTGGTCGCCGGTCACTCCGCCGGCGGCCAGGTCGTGAATCGCTACGAAATGACCAATCAGGTCCACGACGCCCTCGGCGTGCCCGTGACCTACGTAGTCTCGAATCCATCGAGCTACGCCTATGCGGACGAGGCGCGGCCGACCCTCGCCGCGTATTCCCTGACCGCCAATGCCCCGGGGTATATCCCGGAGACGCCCTTGGACGCGGTGGCGTTCCGTCCGCCCGGCGACGCGCGCAACTGCACCACCTACGACCAATGGCCCTTTGGCCTCAACAACCGCAGCGGCTACTCGGCGAAGCAGACCGACGACCAGATCCGGAAGCAGCTGGTGGCGCGTCCGACCACGTATCTGCTCGGCGAGCTGGACATCCTTCCGCTTGGAGGATTCGACGGGTCGTGCCCGGCGATGGCCCAGGGCCCGACACGCCTCGCTCGGGGGCAAGCCTTCGCGAAGTACGTCAGGGAGAAATTCGGCGCGAAGCACACGGTCATTGTCGTCCCGCTCTGCGGACACAATGCGCGCTGTATCTTCACGTCGGAAGCGGCGCTGGCTCTGATTTTCACGAAGGAGTAGGGGGATGAATGAGCGCCAACGGCAGGTCACCGATTGCCTGCAGGACCTGGGGATAGCCTTCACCCGGCACGAGCACCCGCCGGTTGCCACCGTGGCCGAGGCCGAGCTCCACTGGCAGGGCATCGACGCGGCCCATTGCAAGAACCTGTTCCTGCGCAATCAGAAAGGCGATCGACACTATCTGCTCATCCTGGCCCATTTGAAACGCGCCGACCTGCGTCAGGTGGCCGATCAGATCGGTGATGGCAAACTGAGCTTTGCCTCGGCGGAGCGGCTCATGAAATACCTGGGCCTGAATCCGGGGTCGGTTTCGCCTTTCGGCCTGCTGAACGATCCCGATCGCCACGTCCGCGTTTTCATCGATCGTGACTTGAAACAGACGACCCGGATCACCTTCCATCCCAACGACAACACCGCAACCCTCGTCCTCACCTTCGCGGATTTCGAGCGGTTCCTGCAGCACGTCGGGCACCCGGTGAGGTTCATTTCTCTCTCCGACGGCAATGGGTCGCCTTCGCTAGACTGAACCCCGCTGGGACGGCCAGCGATGAATGCCCTGCCATCTCTACTCCATCCGCGACGCGCCCAAGCACGGGACCTTCCGCGCGCAGCTTCGGGAACACGGGATGGAGATCGTTCGGTGGGAAGCCCCGATTTCCGGAGAGCTTGTTTCGGGCTCTGTTCAACCAGATTTCCTCGTCTATTCGGCCAGGGATCTGATCATGTTCGCGATGTGTTCGACGCCGCACACCGAGGCGGCGCAGATCGACAGCCGAGTTCGCGCCGACCGCATCACGATTAGGGCCGGCCTCATGACCAGGGGCGACCGGACGTATCAGATCGGTCGAGATCGGTTTGACATGAAGGGTCTCGATGTCGCCGTCGTTTTTCAGGAGAAGGGAAAGATCGTTCGCGGAAGCGGCACCGCGCCCGAACGGTCGATTTCCGTGGTGATCAAGCCCTCGTTGCTCAGGGCGCGGCTGGGACCCCGGCTCTCGCTGCTGCCCGCACCGGCCCGCGACGTCATTATGGGGAAGCGGCCCTTCCATCGGGAGAGCCGGGTGTCGGGCCGGCTGATGTCCTTGATGTCCGGCCTCGACGATCTGCTCAGACTCTCGCCCACGTTTCTGGACATCCACGCCGAAGCCACCGCCACCGCTTTCCTTGCCGCCGCCCTGGACAGCCTTTCGGCGGCAACCCCGCGCACTACCGGCCCCACCGCGGCGGAGGCGGCGCGACTCGAGAACGTCCGGAGTCTCATCGAAGAGGATCCCGCGCGGCGCCACGACATCGAAGAACTCGGCCGGATGGCGGCCATGAATCGCACGAAGCTTCGCGCCGCCTTCAAGCTTGTCTATGGCGTGACCCTCTCGGATTATCAGACCGGTTCGCGCATGCGTCTGGCCGAGCGCCGCCTGCGCTCCACGGAGTTGTCGCTGGAGTCGGTGGCCCACGAGGTTGGTTATGCGAACGCTGCCAGCTTCGTCGTTGCCTACAAGGCGTTCTTCGGCTCAACTCCCGGGAGAGCGAGGAAGCGCTAAACGACTATTTCTTAACGCCTTGAACTTTATATGATCTCAATACGATAAGATTTATTGACATCAATAGACAGATATCAGTAGAATCCACTTTGTCAGACTGAAGAGGATTCCTATGAGACAAGATCAATTCACGGTACGTGCCCAGGAAGTCATTGCTTCCGCGCAGTCGCTCGCCGAAGCCGGGGATCACGCTGAAGTCACGCCCGAACACATCCTGAAAGCGGCCCTCGATCAACAGGGGGGCGTCGTCTCGTCCGCCCTCGAACGTTTGAGCGTTGATACTCAGCAGTTGACGGTCGACGTCGATCGCATTCTCGAGGGCTTGCCCAAGCAAACCGGCGGCAAGACCGTGATGTCGTCGCGCGTTGACGCGCTGCTCAAAGCCGCAGTCAAGGAAGCGGGCAAGCTCAAAGATCAGTACGTTTCCACCGAACATCTCCTCCTCGCCCTGAGCGCGCTCGACACTCGCGGCTCCGACCTTCTCAAGCGCCGTGGCGTGACCCGCGAAAAGCTGGCCGCCGTTCTGCTGCAGATCCGCGGCGCCGAGAAAGCGGACGATCCTCACGCCGAAGACCGCTATGAAGCCCTCCAAAAGTATTCGCGCGACCTGACCGACGCGGCCCTCAAGGGCAAGCTGGATCCGGTCATCGGCCGCTCGGATGAGGTCCGCCGCGTGGTCCAGGTTCTCTCGCGAAGAACCAAGAACAACCCGGTCCTGATCGGCGAACCGGGCGTGGGCAAGACCGCCATCGTCGAAGGTCTCGCCCAGCGCATCATCGCGGGCGATGTCCCCGAGTCTCTGCGCGGTCGCCGCGTTCACGCCCTCGACATGGGCGCTTTGGTCGCGGGGGCCAAGTACCGGGGTGAGTTCGAGGATCGCTTGAAGGCGGTGCTCAAGGCGGTCACCGAGTCTGATGGCAACGTCATCCTCTTCATCGACGAGCTTCACACCGTCGTCGGAGCGGGGGCAGCCGAGGGTTCGATGGACGCGTCCAACATGCTCAAGCCGGCGCTGGCCCGGGGCGAACTCCGCTGCATCGGCGCCACCACCCTGGGCGAATATCAGAAGTACATCGAGAAGGACGCTGCGCTGGCGCGGCGCTTTCAGCCGGTGTTCGCCGGGGAGCCTTCAGTGGAAGAGACCATCGCCATCCTGCGTGGCCTCAAGGAGCGTTACGAAGTCCATCACGGCGTGCGCATCCAGGATGGAGCCATCGTGGCCGCGGCCACGTTGTCCAATCGCTACATCGCCGACCGCTTCCTTCCCGACAAGGCCATCGACCTGATGGATGAGGCGGCCTCGCGTCTGCGCATCGAGATCGATTCGATGCCCACCGAGATCGACGAGATCGAGCGGGCCATCGTCCAGCTCGAGATCGAGCGCCAGGCTCTGACCAAGGAGCACGACAAGGCGTCGAAGGAGCGTCTCCAGAAGGTGGAGCGCGACATCGCCGACCTCCGCGAAAAGACCGCGGGCATGAAGGTGCACTGGCAGCAGGAGAAAGAGAACATCTCGAAGATCCGCGAAATGAAGGAGCGGATGGAGAAGACCCGTTTCGAGGCGGAGCGCGCCACCAAGGACGGCAACCTCGCCCGGGCCGCCGAGCTCCAGTACGGGACCATTCCCGCTCTCGAGAAAGAGATCCGCGAGGCTCGCTCGGTGCTCTCCCGCCTTCAGTCGAAGCAGCGCATGCTGAAGGAAGAAGTGGAAGCGGAAGACGTGGCCGAGGTGGTGGCCAAGTGGACGGGGATTCCCGTCACCAGGATGCTCGAAGGCGACGTCGAGCGCCTGGTAAAGATGGAAGAGCGCCTCCGCGACCGAGTGGTTGGTCAGGAGGAAGCTTTGCTCCTGGTGGCCAACGCGGTCCGTCGTTCACGGGCCGGGCTCTCGGATCCCAAGAAGCCAATCGGCTCTTTCCTCTTCATGGGCCCTACCGGTGTCGGCAAGACCGAACTGGCCCGTTCCCTGGCCGACTTCCTCTTCGATGACGAGAAGGCCATGGTCCGCATCGACATGTCAGAGTACATGGAGAAGCATTCGGTGTCGCGTCTGGTCGGAGCGCCCCCCGGGTACATCGGTTACGACGAGGGCGGTCAGTTGACGGAGACGATTCGTCGCCGGCCCTACGCGGTCATCCTTTTCGACGAGATCGAAAAGGCTCACCCCGATGTTTTCAACATCCTGCTGCAGGTTCTCGATGAAGGCCGTCTGACCGACGGCAAGGGCCGGACGGTGGACTTCAAGAACACCGTGCTCATCATGACCAGCAACGTCGCCTCCGACCTGATTCAGGAATCGGCGGAGCGGGACATTCCCAACATCAAGGGCCGGCTCATGGACGCTCTGCGCAAGACCTTCCGTCCCGAGTTCCTCAATCGCATCGACGAAATCGTCACCTTCGGCGCGCTCGGCGAAGACCAGATCCGCCGGATCGTCGAGATCCAGTTCAAGGATCTCAAGAAGCGAGTGGCGGAGAAGAAGATCGAGATCACCCTCTCACCCGAGGCCGCGACTCTGCTCGCCCACGTCGGCTACGACCCGGTCTTTGGCGCCCGCCCCCTCAAGCGGGCGATTCAGAGAATGGTTGAGAACCCGCTGGCTCTTCAGATCCTCGCCGGTCACTTCCGGGAGGGCGACAAGCTGACCATCGAGCCCACCAAAGACGGCGACCTTGCCTTCCGGCAGGCTGAGCGGAAATCTCAGGCCGCCTGAGCGCTACCAGACGCTGGCCGGGCCCTTGAGGATTTTCCCCGGCCGGGCCGCGGTCATGGCCTGGCCATCGAAGATCACTTCGCCGCTCACCAGCACGAACTTCACTCCGACTGCGTACTGGTGCGGGCTCTCGAACGTCGCCTTGTCGACGATCTCCCTCTCGTTGAAGAGAACGAGATCCGCAACCATGCCCGGCCGAACCAGGCCGCGATCGAAAAGGCCGAGCCTCTGGGCGGGGAAGGAGGTCATCTTGCGCACGGCATCCTGGAGCGTGATGACCTTGAGCTCTCGGACATAGCGCCCGAGCACACGCACGAACGTTCCGTAGCCCCGGGGATGCGGGGCGGCCACCCCGAACTTGATGACCTCGCCGTCCGAACCGATCATCCCGTTCGGATCGCGCAGGATGCGGACAAGATCGTCCTCGTTGATGGCGTGAAAGATAGCGGAGGCGCCGCCCTTCTCGATGATGTCGAGTGCTACGTCGGCCGCATTCTCGATGGTCACAAGGGCGCCTCGCGCGGCCGTGATCTCAGCCAGGTTCTTGCCGGCGAGCGAGGGGTCGAAACCGGCCGAAGCGATCTGGACGTTCTTCGGATCGCCCCCGCCGCGATCGAACTTGATGTTCTCGACCACCACCGCCTTGATCTTCGCGCGCGTCTCCGGATTCTTCAGCCGCTTGAGCGTGGCCTCGCGGCCTCCGTCCTGCGCCCAGGCCGGCAGCAGGGCGTTGATACCCGTCGATGACGCCGTGTACGGATACTGATCGATGGTCGCATCGACACCACGCGCGCGGGCCGCGGCCACCGCAGCCAGCGTCTCAGTGGAAGCGCCCCAGTTGCCCTTGCCGATGATCTTGTGATGCGTGACCTGAGTGGGCAAGCCGCCGTTCTCGCCGATGGCGATGGTCTCGTTGACGCTCTTGAGCACGTCCTTCGCCTCCTGGCGCATGTGCGAAATGTGGATGCCGCCCATCTCTCCGGCCGCCTTCGCGAGGGCCGTCACCTCCTCGGTGGGTGTGAACGTGCCGGGGACGTAGAAGAGCCCGGTCGAGAGGCCGAAGGCGCCATCCCGCATTCCCTGCCGCGTGATCTCCAGCATCCGCGCGATCTCCTCCGGCGTCGCCCTGCGGTCGTTGGGGCCGATGACGCTTTCGCGGATGGACCCCTGGCCGATGAATGAGCCGAAGTTGACCGACGTCGTCACCTTCGCAACCTGTTCGAGATACGGACGCAAGGGAATGGGAGAACTGCCGTCCGGACCTTCGATCAGAGTGGTGACGCCCTGACGCGCATAGTTCTCGGCGGTGGGAATGTCGAGGATGGCGCGCCGCGCGTGGGTGTGAATGTCGATGAACCCCGGGGCGAGGACGAGGCCCTTGCCGTCGATGGCCTTCTTCGCGGCGTAGGAATGATGCCCGACATCGATGAGTGCGATCGTCCCGCCGGTCAGGTAGACGTCGCCGCGATACCACGGATTGCCCGAGCCATCGACGATCTGGGCGCCGGTGATGGCGAGGTCGTAGGGCGACTCTCTTGCCGGGGGTGGGGCGGCCGCGCCGAGGCTGAAGGCCACCAGCGCCGCCAAGGTCAAGGGGAAGGCCCGCGGCGCTGAGCGTTCAGGCTTTGATCTGATCGGGGGCACTTATTCGCCCACCGGTGTGGCCGTGGCCGGCGGGACGGGCGGCGCCGGTGGAACGGGAGCCACCGGCGGGCGCGGGGGCGCGGGCGATCGCGGCGGGGTGATCGAGCCGTGATAGTGGAACACCCGCCATTCGCCGCCGGGGGGTTGAGCCACGGCCGACACGGAGCCGCAGAGTCCAACCAGGACCACTATCCAGGCGCGGGGTGAAGACAGTTTCATCGGGCAAGCCTCCTTTAACGGGCGCCCGCATCCTAGGTTCACGCCGTCGCTTCGGTCAAAAGACGGTTCGGGGCCGATGCGCGTATCGAAAGCGCGGTTGCGCCCGCGGCGACCTCGGTTTCGTAAACTAAGAGGTCATGCTTTTTTCGAGATCGCTCGCCGTCGTCGTCGTCCTCTCTATGTCCGCCCTGCCCTCGCTCGCCGACGCGCCCCAGTCCGTGAAGTCGGTGGAAGGCCGGCTGACCATGATCGCCACCCGGACCGAGACCGAGGTGAAGCTGGACGGCGTCCTCGACGACGCGGTCTGGAAGATCGCGCAGCCCATCTCCGGTTTCGTCCAAACCGAGCCGAAGGAGAGTGAAGCCGCTACCGAAGACACCGAAGTCCGCATCGCCTTCGACGCCGACAGTCTCTACATCGCCGCCTATTGCCACGACCGCGAACCCGGGAAGCTGATCGTGGCCGCGTTGCGCAAGGACTTCAAGGAAGACGAGCAGGACTCCTTCGGGGTGGCCCTCGACACCTTCAAGGACCGCCGCAACGGCTACATCTTCTATACCAACCCCGAAGGGGCCAAGGCCGACCAGCAGTTTGCCAACGAGGGTCGAGAAGTGAACCAGAGCTGGGACGCGGTGTGGTGGGTGGCCACCCACCGGGTGGAGGACGGATGGGTCGCCGAGATTCGGATTCCCTTCAAGGCCCTTCGATTCGAGCCTTCCGAACACGCCACCTGGGGCATCAACTTTTCGCGAAGGATCCGCCGCAAGAACGAACTCACCTACTGGTCGCTCATACCGCGGGCCTACACCTTCGCTCGGATGTCGCTGGGCGGCGACCTCGCCGGCCTCGATGCCGGCACTCCCGGGCGCGACTTGCGGATCAAGCCCTACATCTCGGGCAGCACCGTCCGTCCGACGGGCGGTACGTACGACCGCAGCGGTGAGGTCGGTCTCGATTTCAAGGCTGCCCTCACCACGTCACTCACCCTCGATGCCACTGTCAACCCCGACTTCGCACAGGCCGAGGCCGACGAACAGCAAGTGAACCTGACCCAGTTCTCCCAATTTTTTCCCGAGAAGCGCGATTTCTTCCTCGAGAACTCGGGCGTCTTCTACGTGGGCGATGCCGGCCGAAACAACCGCGTCAATCCCACGCCCACCCCCGACGAGGACCTGCTGCCGTTCTTCTCCCGCGCCATCGGGCTGGCTCCCGATGGCACCCCCATTCCCATCACGGCGGGCGCGCGCCTAACCGGGCGACTCGGTGGTTTCACGGTGGGCGGTCTGTTCGCGCACACCAAGGCCGCGGCGAGGCAACCGGCGAACCTGTGGGGAGTTCTCCGTATCCGCCGCAACATTCTGAAGAACTCGGATATCGGGGCGATTTTCATGACTCGCGATGCGACCAGTCTTGAAAACAGCTACAACCGCGTCTATGGCCTCGATGCGACCATCCGGTTTCGCGGCAACATCGACTGGAGCAGCTATGCGCTGACCTCTCAGAGCCCCGGACGTCACGGGGGTCAGTCGGCCTTCCGAACCTCGCTCAATCGCGAGGGGAACTTCCTGCACGCCAAGGGTGGGATCATGAAGATCGATCCACAGTTCAACGATGAGCTTGGTTACTACAAACGGGTGGGGATCCGAAAAACCTTCGTAGACATGGGGGTGAGGCCTCGCCCGGTGTCTCTCAAAAAGCTCGGGGTGCGCGAACTGCATCCGCACATCACCTGGAACTACTTCAACGGCCTCGACGGGACGTTCCTGGCCAAGAAGATGCACACTGGTTTCTCCGTGTTTCTCAACAACGGCGGCTTCTTCGAGTACTCGGCGAATCCCCAGGCGGACACCCTGACCAGGCCCTTCCGGATCAACCGCAACTACGCTCCGATTCCTGCGGGTTTCTACGACTGGCACGTTCATCAGTTCAAGCTAAGTTCGGATCCGAGCCGGAAAGTGTCTTTGAACCTGGACCTCGGCAAGGGTGGTTTGTGGAACGGCCGTCAGGCCAGCGTGTTTCCCCAGGTGCGATTCCGGCCGAGTTATCGCTTCTTCGTGCAGGCCGGGCTATCGCGCACCAGGATCGACCTCGATCCTCAAAACGCCCACTATGTTCAGGACCTGCTGACCATCCGCACCAACTACTCGTTCAGCAAGAACATGTTCCTGGACGCGCTGATCCAGTACGACTCCGACCAGAAGGTGCGGAACACCAACATCCGATTCAATTTCATTCACCGGCCGCTGTCCGACCTGTATGTCGTCTACAACGAACAGTCGTTCGACACCCCGGAAGCGCCGGCGGCGGGTCGAAGCCTGGTAATGAAGTTCACGCGGATGGTCAGCTTCTAACCGCTACATCTGGGTGATCTGTCTGGCGAACGTTTCGGGGTCGATGTTCGCTCCGCAGACCACGATGCCCACGCTCTTTCCTTCCAGCCGGGCGCGCAGCGGATGCATCAACGCGGCCAGGGCTGCGGCTCCGGCGGGCTCGACCGCCAGCTTCGCCGCGCGGAAGAGAAGCCGCATCGCTTCGCGGATCTGATCGTCGTTCACCAGGACGACTTCGTCGACGAACCGGCGATTGAGTTCGAACGAATAGGGCTCGCACCGGGGAGCGCCGAGCGAATCGGCGATGGTGCGCACCGCCTCGATCGACTGCGGCGAACCGGCCTTGAAACTGCGACTGAGGCTGTCGGCGCCTTCGGGTTCAACCACATAGACCGCGGTCTGGGGGCTCATCTGTTTCACTGCGCAGGCCACCCCCGCGGTCAAACCGCCCCCGCCCGCGGCCACGATCACCGCGTCGAGCGAGGCTCCGGCCGCGCGCACTTGATCGATGAACTCCATACCCACCGACGCCGTCCCCAGCGCGGTCTTGGGACCCTCATAAGGATGAACAAAGGTCCGGCCCTCGGTAGCTTCTATTTGCTTGACCCGCGCGAACGCCTCGTGGACGTTGTCGACCAGCTCGATGGTGGCGCCGAGTTCGCGGCACACCTGGACGCGAAAAGCGTTGGCGTTTTTCGGCATCACCACTTTCGCGGTGGTGCCGAGCCGCTTGGCCGAGTAGCCAAGGGAGATGGCGTGATTGCCGGCCGAAACTCCGGTGACCCCCCGGGCGAGCGCGGCCGCATCGAGGTCGAGCATCACCGAGAGCGCGCCGCGGGGTTTGAAACTGCCGGTGCGCTGGAACAGCTCCTCTTTCAGCCAGACTCTCGTTGACTCGCCGACCGCGTCCGCGAGCGCATCGTCGACCAGAAGGCGAATCGGCGTGGTGATAACGAGATCGCCCAGGCGCGCGCGGTTGGCGCGAATGGCGTCGAGGGTGGGAACTTCGACCCGAGCGGTGTCCACGGGCGGCCTCTTGGCGTCCTGGTTAGAACTCGGTGGGCTGCTCGGGCAGAAGAGACTCGCACGAAAGTGTCTCCGGCCCTTTCTCGGTGCACACCGTGAAGGTCTCGTTCTTTCCTGCGAACAGGCACACCCCGGCGTAGTCGCCCTTCGCATTCACGACATAGAAGGTGATGCCGAAGTTCGGAAGCCCATTCTTGTTCAGCAGCCGCTTTTCAATAGTGTTTTTCTGAATCCGGCGCAGGGCTTCCATTCCGGCGTCCTTCGGACTCTTCCCCTGTCGCATTTGCTCGACGATCAGGTACGAGCACAAGCCAAAGAGGTTCGCCTCGCCGCGGCCCGTCGATCCGGCGGCGCCAATCTCACCGTCCACATACAGCCCGGCCCCCAGAATGGGGGAGTCCCCCACCCGTCCCGGTATCTTCCAGGCCATGCCCGACGTGGTCGTGACCCCGCTGATCTCGCCCTTCGCGTTGACCCCGTTGCAGTTGATCGTGCCGTGGTAGTGCTGGGGGTTGATCAGGCCCTCGGCCAGTTGTTCATTCCGCGCCCGCGACGCTTCCTCGGAGCGTTTGGCCGGGTCGAGCCAGCGGGTGGGATCGAGGCGGCGTTTCCAGTCGAGCCAGATCTTCCGCGAGTGCTCGGTGTTGAGGTCATCCTCGATGGTGAAGCCCATCTGGCGGGCGAAGTCCTGAGCGCCCTTGCCGACCAGCAGGTGATGATCGGTGCTCTGCAACACCGCGCGCGCCACCTTCGAGGGAGTGCGCACGCCTTCGAGGCAGGCGACGCCTCCCGCCCGCTTCGTGGGTCCGTGCATGCACGACGCATCGAGCTGAACC
Source organism: Vicinamibacteria bacterium (assembly GCA_031362685.1). GTDB lineage: Bacteria > Acidobacteriota > Vicinamibacteria > Fen-336 > JAGNNV01 > JAGNNV01. Next base: position 33,313 of record JANLSZ010000103.1, read on the forward strand.
ACTCCCTCCGCATTGGGCAGGCCCCCGTAGCCCACGCTGTCCTCCGTGGGATCGAGCTCGACGATGTTGACCCCGGCGATCACGGAGTCCAGGACATCGGTTCCACGCATCATCTGATCGAACGCTTCGACCACGCAGGTGCGCGGGCCGCCGTTCCGGAACACGTTGCCGTTGGCCGAGGCGATAACCACGGGGCGGGCGGCTTTCGAGGCCATCACCGCGGGAGACTGGGTCGAGGTCAAGAGCGCCCCCGCCCGGGCCGAGGCGGCTAACCCCGGAGCGGCGAGGCCGGTCGCGGCGCCGACCCGCACGAAATCACGACGGCTCGGTTTTCTAGGTGTGGACATTGCGGCCTCCGGTTCGGCGCTGGGGTCTCTTGAACGTCGAGCCTATACCAGGAGCCGCCGGCCTCAGGCCTCGCCCTCCTCGAGGATCGCCTTCAGGGGATGACCCTCGGCCTTGGCGCGCTCGTGCACTTCTTCCACTTTGGTTTCCGCGATCTCGAACGGATAGACCCCGGCGAGACCGGATCCTTCGACATGGACCTTCAGCATGATGTGAACGGCCTCCGCCTCGCCTTTGCCGAAGACGTCCATCAGAACCTCCACCACGAACTCCATGGGCGTGTAGTCGTCGTTCATGAGCAGGACGCGGTAGGGCGGGGTCTTCTTCTCCTTCTTGACCGTCTTCGTTCGTTCGAGGACGTCGTCTTTGGGCGTGGTCGTGCTCATGCTCATTGCTCGCTCGCTCTCCTCCTTCGGGAGCGTGGTTTCGGATTCCGAAGGGCAAGACTACCGCTTCGCCGGCCCCAGACTGGGGGGGAACCGGCCGGCGCCCCAGGCCACCTACCTCATCACCACCGGGTCGGCGATGATGATCTCGCCTTCCTTGCGAACCTCCTGCTTGTTGTCCGCGATCTTCTTCCACCCCGGATCCTGAGACAGGACGGCCCGCACTTTGGCAATGGTTTCCCGCCGCAGGGCCAAGGCTCCGAGGTCGCGGTACTCCAGAATGAACAGGGCGTCCCAGGGATCGCCGGTTTCGTTCTGGTTGAGGAAGATCTTGTACGACGTGACCACGCCCGCCTTCACCCAGCCCCGGGTCTGGGGAAGGACGTAGGCCTCGACGTAGGTCTTGTAGTCGGCGCGTCCCACCAGATACGTGTATGGAATCACGAAGTAGACCGGTTTGCCCGGTTCTGGTTTGGGGGCGGCGCCTAGAAAGGTGAGATCGGCAAGATAGGACGTCACCGGCGAGCCGAGCATCAGGGCTTCCGCTCCCAGCCCCCCCGGCATCTTGCGTTCGATATCCTTCCAGCGGGCCTGGTCCGCGTACTTGTCGAAGCTCAAGACGATCAGCATGTCCCAGGTGGTTGAGTTCACGTAGGAACTGAAGAGAATCTGGTAGTCGGCGAAGATGCCTTCCTTCTTCCATTTCTCGAACTGGGCAACCCCCTTCGTGTCCATATGGTCGTGCAGGGAAGTGCGCGTGGCCGGGGTCGCCTTGTACGAAAGGACCAGGGTCGCGGGACCGGCGCCCTGGTCTTGAGCGCGGGCCGGTCCGGCCCGCAGCGACAGCGCGGTCATCGTGAATATGGCGAGGACGGCTTTTACACGCATCATTTCTCTCCTGCCGCGGCCGTCCGGCCGCTTTTGACGAATAACTCCGAGACGGTGAAGGCCAGCACCAGCACGGCGCCGATCAGGAGGCCGCCCGCCGAAGGAATGGCCAGCCATCTCAAGGTTTCTTTGGCCGCCCCGGTAGAGCCAAGACCCGGGGCCCGCAGGGCCGCGAGCATCCAGGAGAGCGCGTATCCGAGCCCTCCTAGTCCCAACATCAGACTGCTCGCTGCCTTCGCTCGGGCCGAAACGCTGAGCAGGGCAAGGAGAAGGCTCCCGCCGATGGCGGTGGCTCCGATGCCTCCGGCGTGGAAGTGGGCGCGCTGTACGTAGCGCCAGCAGTTCTCATCCATGCGCTTCATCGCGGCATCCGCGGCCGCTTCGTCTCCCTTCGCTTTCTCGAGGTAGACGGCCCGCGCCGCCCGGGCGGGCTGGACGAAGAGGCGATCCCTCAAACCGTCTTCGTTGACTCCGAAGACGGCGCCCAGTCCCCAGCCATAGAGGATGGTCACGAGGCCGAACAACAGACCGAAGCGAACAGATTTCAGACGCGCGTGCCAGTCCAAGGAATGCTCCTTTCAATCTCCGCCAGATCCCCGACCTTAGACCCAAGCCGCGTGCCTCCGCCATCCGACAAAAGGAGGACGGGTAGACTTTCTCGTGGTCAGGCTGCGGTCGAAGGCCGGGGGAGACCGCTCCGCTGCCCGAGCGGCCCGAGGAATCGGGCGGCCAGATCAGCCCGTCCGTCGAGGCCGGCTTTCCGGAGGATCACCTGGGCCTGCTGCCGGACCGTGCGTTCGCTGGTTCCGCGCTCAAATGCGATCTGCTTGTAACGGAGTCCCTGAAGCATGAGCTTCGCGATGTCGCGTTCCGCGGTCGTGAGTCTCCAGGCCTCGAAGGCGCTCGTCACCTCGTCTTTCTCGGTGGCGGTGGGATCGAGTCGCGGTTCACTCAAAGGGTCGGACTCCGTCGCTGCCCCAGGGTCAGGGCTCGCCGCTTCGGTAGGCAACGAGGCGGCGCGCGTGCGCCGACGTTGCCGATAGGACGGGACGGCCGACAACATCAACAGGCCCGTGGCTATCGCCCAGGGCCACCATGTGTCCCCGACGGGGTGCGGTGAGGGGAGACGGGTTTCGGGTTCGGGCCTGGACCACTGCGCCTGTTCGATCTCGACAAACTTCTTGAAATCAGACGCCTCCAGGTGAAGATCGGTCCATCGCCGCTGGGTGAGAGCCGCTTTCCAGGACGTTGTCTGCACCATCGTGGCCATGAGAGCCGAAAGCCGGTCTCGAGCGAAAGGGGACAGCGCGGGGCCCGCGAAGACGCCGCGCCAGTTCACCGAAACCACGTCGAACCCGGATTCCCTCAGGGTAGGAATATCAAGGCCGGGAAGGCGGGCGGGGGCGGCCACCGCCAGTGGACGGAGTTCGCCTCGGGCCACAAAAGGCTCCACTTCCGCGGCCTCGCTCACGCCCAGCCGAGCCCGTCCGCGCAGAAGGGCTTCGGCCACTTCGCGACCGCTGCCGTGAGGGACGTAGTTCACGGTGGCTCTGGACAAAGAGGCCGACTCGTACAGGTCGCCCAGCAGTCGCTCATAGAGGCTGCCCGAAGAACCGCCAGCCCAGGGGAAGGCCGCCGAGTCGCGCCGGATCTCATTCATGAGATCCGCCATGTTTCTAAACGGCGACGACGACGGGACAACCACCAGCGGATAGTCGCCCGTCAGCCTGGCAATGGGCGTGGCGTCGAGCGGTGATATCGCGAGGTGATTTGACGCAGCGGCGCTCAGCATCACGAGACCGCCGACCAGCAAGGTGTGCTCATCGTCCCGATGGCCGCTCAGGAGTTGGGCCAGTCCCACCGAGCCGCCGGGTCCCGGACTCGACTCGATCCGTACCTGGGCCAAACCTTCGCTTTCGAGCGCATCCTTCATCGCCCTCGCGGTCAGATCCCAGCCCCCTCCCGCTCCTCCGGGCACCAGAAGGGTCAGGTTCTGAGGCGGATCGGCGGCGAAAAGCGGGAGGGCGAGCAGAAGAAAAGCGAGCGAGCGTTTCTCTAACTGTCGAGAATGCTTGGAGAAGACGTTCATGCGACTTTTGTCGGATTGTATGGTGACAAGACAGGTTTATCTTATGACCAAGTCGCGTTCCCCCAAGGTCGATGCTGCTGCCTGCGTTCCCCATTCATAAAGACGAAGGAAACACCCGATGTCCTCTACCCGACGGATTCGCTCTTTCGCGGCCTTCGCCGCCTTTCTTCTCCCCTCCCTGGCCCGGGCCGAGAGCCCCGGGGTCGTCTCCGGCAAAGTGGCGGACTCTTCGGGGGCGGTCATCGTCAACGCCTTTGTCAGTATGAAGCCCTCGGTTGGCTCAGCGATCCGGGATACCACCACGGATGGGCGTGGCCGGTACAAGTTTGAGAATGTTCCTGACGGTGATTACGTGGTCACGGCGCTTCGTGACGGCTTTGCGCCCTCCACCCAGGAGGTCAAGATCGCGGCCCAGGTGGCCAATCTGGACTTCAGTCTGAACCCGGCCGGCTTCTCCGAGCAGGTCGACGTCGCCTTCACCGCGCCCCATGCTTCCACCGCGCTCCGTTTCGATGCCCCGGTCCAGGACATACCGCTCTCGGTCAAGAGCTATACGTCGGCGTTCATGAAGGCCATCGAAACTCGCGCGGTGGCCGACATGTATTCCTACATGACCGGCGTCAATCGCACGGGCGACACCGCCTTCGACTTCGCCATCCGCGGGCTGCGCGCCGGAGTGGGCAACATCCAATACAACGGTCTGCCCGGCATGGTCGCGCGCATGGGATCGCCCTCCACCACCAACGTCGAGAGGATCGAGGTCCTCAAAGGCCCGGCCTCCGTGCTCTACGGACAGGCGGCTCCGGGCGGGATCATCAACATCATCACCAAGAGGCCGCAGGCTGAACGCTCCAACACCTTCGACTTCCGTGGCGGCTCCTTCTCGAGCGGACGATCCAGTTTCGGCGACGACTCCTCGTACCGTTTGTCCGGCGACTTCACCGGAGCCATCGACAAGAAGGGCGCCTTCCTCTATCGCCTGGTGGCCTCGCATGACCAGATTGGCTCCGCTCGCGACTTCGTGAAGAACACCGAGACCTACATCGTGCCCTCGCTGAGCTGGAACATGGCCGCGGGCGCGATCCTGACCGCCGAGTTCGAGTACCGAAAGGACGACACGAAGTACGACGTCGGACTGGCCGCGCCTCGCAACGACATAAAGCTGGTCGCCGGCCCCAATGTCAGGTATCAAGAGCCGAACGACTTCCAGAACGAGACCGGCAAGGCTCTGGCCTTGTTCTTCTCCAAGCAATGGCAGAGCGGCCTTGCCTACAATCTGACCTTTCGGTCGGTGTTTCACAAGGACCAGCGCAAGGCCTATGAGAGCGCCGCCATTGTGAACAACGCCGACGTCAGCCTGATCACCCTGACCCGGCGCGATCGCAACCAGTTCAACGAACGCAAGTACGACTTCGTGGACATGAATCTGAAGAAGGCGGCTAAGACCGGGCCGGCGCAGCACACCCTCCTCTTCGGCCTCAACGGTGGGTACGAGCTCACCGACTTCAACCGGGCCCAGTTCGCCACCGGTCTGCCCGTGAACCTCTACAACCCGGTCTACGGTGCGGCGCCCCTGCGGTCCACCCCTACCACCTGGCAGCGGTCGGATCTGTACAACAAGGGCGCCTACCTTCAGGACCAGATCGCTTTTTCGTCCCGGGTGAAGGCCCTCGCGGGTCTCCGCTTCGACTCGCAGAACACCAGGTTCAAAGACCGCCGCACCGGTCAGATAATCCCCGACAAGGACACCAGCGCGGTGCTGCCCATGGTCGGTCTGGTGTTTCAGCCCGATACGAAGTGGTCGCTTTATGGCAGCTTCTCGACGTCGTTCTCGCCGGCTCTGCCCACCTCTTTGGACGCCGCCGGTCAGCCGAGTTTCGATCCCGAGAGGGGGCGTCAGTTCGAAGGGGGCGTCAAGGCCGATCTGGCCAGCGGCAAGGCCGACATCACCGCCGCCTACTTCTACATCGAGAAGGACAATGTCCTCAACACCGTGGCCGGCGTCACCGAGGCCTTCGGGCAGCTCCGCAGCAAAGGGGTCGAGTTCGACGTGCGCCTCAAGCCCACCGCGAACCTTCAAGTCATCGGCGGCTACGCGTACTCCGACTCCATTGTCTCCAAGGACAAGCTCGCGATCAACGTGGGCTCACGCGGGCTCAATGCTCCCAAGCACAACCTCAATTTCTGGACACGCTACGATTTCCGGAGCGGGGCGCTGAACGGTCTTGGCTTGGGGCTTGGCATCTCCCACCAGTCTGATCGCGTGGGCTCGACGCCGCTCGCCGTCGTTCCCGCGGGCTTCCTGCCCTTGTTGATCCTTCCGTCTTTCACCAAGGTCGACGCCACCGCGCACTACGTGACGAATCGCGTCGAGTTCACCCTGAAAGTGGCGAACCTTACCGATGAGCTTTACTACGAAGCAGCGAACGCGGTGACGAATATCTATGTCGGCGCCGCCCGGGAAGTGACGCTGTCGATGCGCGTTCGCTTCTAGGCCACCCCCGTGCCCGAATCAGGGCCAGCCCTCATCGCATCAAGCAAAGGAACCGAGATGAATCTTATTGTTGCCGCTCTGGCCCTCGCCGCCGTATCCACCTTCGCCTTGCCTTCCGGCGCACAGGCTCAGGCCCCGCCCAAAGAGGGCGACCTCCAGAAGTTCATCAACCCGGACTCGAAGGAGACCATCGAGAAAGTCGAGGTTCTCCAGCACCGTCTGGACGAGATGGACATCCGCCTGGTAGGGCTGGTGTTCAATCAGCGCTACGGCGACCGGATTCGCATGGAACGCACGATGATCCCGAACGTCGACAAGGATCTGACCCCGGGGTGGATCTTCAAACCCCTGAAGCTGGAGGTCGGCAAGAAGTACCCGTGTATCACCCTGGTGCATGGCGGTTTTCACTACTCGCTCGACGAAGAAATGTTCGGTTTTATCGAGCGCTTCGTGACCGAGGGCTACATCGTCATCTTCCCCGAGTACCGCGGCAGTCGGGGCTACGGAGATGTGCAGTACCACGCTCAGGAATACGGCGGCCGGGATACCGACGATGTGCTTTCCGCGGCCCAGCTCATGGCCACCAAGAGCTACGTTGATCCGGCGCGCATGGCCATCGTTGGCCGCAGCCGGGGCGGACTCGAAACCCTGCTTGCCATTGAACGGGCGCCCAAGCAGTTCAAGGCCGCGGTCGATGTGGTGGGCCTCGCCGACTTTCTGATGTACATGGCCTACAAACCCGAGTATCGACGTAACGAAGTGGCGCGCGAATCCCAATTCGGCGGTCTGCCCAACCAGAGCCTCGACAAATACATCGCCGCCTCGCCCGTCAACAATGTGGCTCTGATTGAAACCCCGGTTCTGATCCACGCCACCACCTTCGACCGGACCGTCCCCTACCAGCTCCATTCGGGGCGGATGGCCGAACTCCTGAAGAGCTACGGGAAGACCTACGAGTACAAGCTCTACGACCATGCCCCGGGCGGCCACGCGTACAGCGATGGGGATACCGAGGAGGCGCGCGACTCCCTGAACCGGATTGTCGCCTTTCTCGCGAAGTATGTGAAGTGAGGACTCCCGTGAGAGCGGTAGCCCTGGCCGCGGCTCTAGCTCTCGGGCTTCCGGTCGGAGCCCGGAGCCAGACCCCCCACGACGATCAGCTGCGGCCCCGGGTGGCGGGCCGCCATGGCGTGGTGGCGTCGTTGCACCCAGCGTCCTCTTCGGCCGGGATGCGCGTGCTGATGCAGGGGGGCAATGCGTTCGACGCGGCCGTCGCCACCGCCATCGCGACCACGGTGGTGGATCCCAAGGATTCGGCCATCGGCGGTCAGGGCTTCGCCACCATCTACGTGGCGAAGGAGAAGCGTGTGCGCGCGCTCAACTTCTATGGCACGGCGCCCGGGGCCGCGACCATCGAGGCGCTGAAGGATCGGCCGTACAAGACGGGTTATCTGTCCACGCCGGTCCCCTCGAACCTCAAGGGCTACGAGGCGCTGCACAAGGCCTACGGCAAGCTACCCTGGGCTGACGTACTTCGCCCGGCCATCGAGCTTGCGGAATCCGGCTTTCTGGCCGACCGGGAGTTCGTGTGGCTTCTCGAGGTTCTCAAAGACCGGCTCGATTTTTCATCGACCCGAGCGGTCTTCTTCCCGGGCGGTAGGGCTCCCTTGCCGGGCGAACTCTTCAAGCAGCCCGATCTCGCCCGCACCCTGCGACGGATCGCGGCCGAAGGCGCTGACGTCTTCTACCAAGGCGACATCGCCCACAAGATTGCTGATTTCTATGGCCGGAACGGGGGGATCCTCGCCTACGAGGACCTCGCCAACTACCAGGCTGCGTGGCTTGAACCGATCAAGACCAACTACCGCGGCTACGACGTCTACACCCAGCCCCCCAACAGTTCAGGCATCGCCGTCCTCATGCAGCTCAATCTACTGGAGGGCTACGACCTCAAAGCGCTCGGTCACAACTCCCCCGAGTACCTGCACCTCATCGGAGAGGTCCAGCGAATCGCCATCGCCGACCGCAATCGCTACGTGGCCGACGTGAACTCGATGACCATTCCATTCGCTCAGCTGCTCAGCAAGGACTTCGCCGCGCAACGACGAGCGCTGATGGTCCCGGGCCGAACCATGAAGTCGGTGGCTCCTCCCGGGCCAATGCCCCAGCCGGACAAGGCCAACACCACTCACCTCACGGTGGTGGACGGGGAGGGCAACATGGTTTCGATGACCCAGACCCTGGGATCGTGGTACGGCTCGGGCGTGGTGGCCGCGGATACGGGTGTCCTCTTTAGTAACCAGTTGCGCCATCTGCACACCGAGGCGGACTCGCCTTCGAAGCTTGCCCCTGGCCGCAAGCCCCGGTCGAATCAATCGCCGCTCATCGTTCTCAAGGATGGGGAGCCGGTGCTGGCGCTCGGGACGCCCGGGAACGACGGCATCTGGCAACGGCTGGTGCAGGCTCTGACCAACATCATCGACTTCGGCATGGACATTCAGGAAGCGGTCACCGCGCCCCGCATGATCTACGGCGGCTTCCAGGAAACCGGAACCGAGATCCCTCCGGAGTTCGAGATCGAGGACCGGATTCCCGAGGCCACTCGCGCGGCTCTGATCGCGCGCGGCTACAAGCTGAGCGTCATTCCTTCGGACGAGGGAAGTCTCAACGGCGTCTGGCGCGATGTGAAGACCGGCATTCTCATCGGGGGTGCGGACCCGCGTCGGCTCGGGACGGAGAACGGGAAGTGGGGCTCGACCGCGTCGGTGTATGCCATCGCTTGGTGAGACCATGAGCCTCGCGCTTTCGCTGATCGTCGTAGCCGCCACCATCTACTTCATGGTGCGGCGGTTCGAGGTGCGCCTCGTCCTGCTCGGCGCGGGACTCGTCCTCGGCGTCATCGCAGGCCGGCCGCTTCTGCTCTTCGATACGTTCACCCGAGCCATGGTCGCGGGAATGGTGGGACCGATCTGCGCGGCCATGGGATTTGCCGCGGTGGTCACGGCGACCGGTTGCGACAAGCACCTGGTTCATCTGCTGCTCCTGCCCATCCGCAGGGTGCGGATGTTGATGCTGCCGGGGGGCATCCTGGTGGCCTACCTCGTCAACATGGCGGTGTCCTCGCAGACCAGCACCGCGGCGGCGATTGGTCCCATCCTGGTTCCCCTGCTTCTGGCCGCGGGCGTCTCGAAAGAGATCGCGGGCGCCGCCCTCCTACTGGGCGCGTCGTTCGGCGGCGACCTCCTGAACCCCGGCGCTCAGGACGTAGTGGCCATCGCTTCGGTCGCCAGTGTGGCCGCGGCGCAGCTCTCCGCCCGGGTCATTCCCGCAAGCCTCGGGGGAGCGATCACCGCGGCCGTGGTGTTTGCGTTTCTGAATCGAAAGCGCGATGAGGCCGTGGAGGCGGAGATCGCCTCCGAAGAATTCCGGGTCAGTGTGCTGCAGGCCGCGGTTCCCGTGGTCCCCATCGCCATGCTGCTTCTGGCCTACGGCGGTTTTCCGCCCCTCGCCTTTCTGATCGCCATACCCCAAGGCGATGAGTGGAAGCCGTTCGCGGGATCCCTGCCCATCGTGCGCGCCATGCTGATTGGCGTCGTGGTGGCCCTGGTCGTGGCCCGCCGCGACATTCAGAGGCTCACCCGGACGATGTTCACCGGGATCGGCGAGGCCTACGGCACCATCATCTCCCTCACCATCACCGCGCAGTGCTTCGGCGCCGGGGTGGCCGCGGTGGGTTTGTCGGCGAAGCTTCTCGAAATCGCGCGCGCTTTCGGTTTTCTCGCGGTGCTGGCCGCGGGATTTCCCTGGGCCCTGTCCCTGCTCTCCGGCTCGGGCTCGGGTCCGATTCTGACCTTTGCCCAGACCTTCCTACCGAGTCTCGGCCCCGGCGACGACAGCGTGCGCCTCGCCGCCCTCGCCTGTTTCGGCGGAGCCTTCGGTCGGACCATGTCCCCGGTCGCGGCGGTGGTGGTCTATTGCTCCGGCCTCGTGGCGGTTTCACCCATCGCCTTGGTCCGCCGTCTCACCCCCGCGATCGCCGCGGGCGCCGTCGTGAGCTTCGCGCTCGCCTGGTTGTAGGCGGGCCGGGCAGCGCGGACGAAGCGTTCGGGCGTATTCTCCGCCCGCGTTCGTCGTTTTCCCGCTCGCTAATTCAGATTCCAGGAGAGGAGGCCGCAAACTCAAATGATCGTCAACTGCGTGGCCTACCAGCGGGGAAAGAAGCTGGCCGATATCTCCCTCGCCGAGATCCGGCAGTACACCGTCCAGCCGGATTGCTTCGTCTGGGTGGCACTCAAGGATCCGGATAACGAGGAGCTGACGATTCTGCAGGAGGAATTCGACCTGCATGAACTCGCGGTCGAGGACGCCCAGCACGGGCACCAGCGGCCGAAGATGGACGAGTACGGCACGTCTCTGTTCGTGGTGCTTCAGATCGTGGAGCCGGTGGAGAGCGATCTGCACGCGGGCGAGGTGGCGCTGTTCGTCGGGCCCCACTATGTCGTGACCGTGCGTCGCGACTCGCAGCAGGGGTTCGCCGACGTCCGAAAGCGGTGCGAGCAGGAACCGGAACTTCTTCAGCGCGGGCCGGCGTATGTGCTCTACGTCCTCATGGACGCGGTGGTCGACCGCTATTTCCCGGTGCTCGACGCGTTGAGCGAGGAGATCGACCTGATTGAGGAGCGCATCTTCTCCGGACAGACCACGCGCGAGAACATTGAAGCGCTTTACGGCATGAAGAGGAAATTGATGGTTCTCGATCGGGCGACCAGCCCCCTGCTCGAAGTCACGAGCAAGCTTCACGGGGGCCGGGTGCCGCCCATCTGCTCCGGGCTCGACGACTATTTCCGCGACGTCTACGACCATCTCTTGCGGCTCAAGCAGACCATCGACTCCTCGCGCGACATGGTCATCACCGCGATATCGGTCAACCTCTCGCTCATCACCATGCAGGAGAACGAGATCACCAAGCGCCTGGCCGCCTACGCGGCGCTCGCCGCGGTGCCCACCATGATCGCCGGGGTGTACGGGATGAACTTCGATCACATCCCGGAATTGAAATGGATCTACGGGTATCCGTTCTCCCTGGCCCTGATGGTGGGCATCGACTTGTATCTGGTGTACCGGTTCAAGAAAGCGAAGTGGATGTAGCCAGGGGAGAGGAGTCTGGGGTTCTGCCGGTGAGACTCCCAGGGCTACGAGGTCAGGCGGGCTGCCAGGATCGGGGGCCGCTGATCATTCCCCGTCGGCGGGCCAGGGCTCTAGCCACCGCGCGGCCCAATCGGTCGGCCGCGTCGTTGATGGCCCCATAGACGTCATCGTGGCGTCCTTCGATCCGGAACCGTCTCACCGCGCAGGAGTCGAGCGCTGATCTGGAATCGCTTGTCCGGGCCGCTTCGGGGGCCATTCACATCGTCCATGCGCAGCATCACGCCCTCCACTTGACGCCCAAAGCGGCCAAGGGAGAAGAGAAGCCGCCGGGAAACCTCCGCTCGGTGCGCTTCGGTCAGATTCAATCCGCGGGCCCGGACTTCGATGTTGAGGGCCGGCTCTGCGTCGGTTGAGGCCCGGCTTGGCGGCGCTGATGTGTGACCGCTCTCCTTGTCCCTGGCGGTGACGTCGGCGGGGGTATCGATTAGATCTCGGAAGATCTGACGTGCTTGAGCATCGCCGTAGCCGCGCATGCGTCTTGCCATGAGGCGATACAGACCACTGGCGATAACAAGCAGGGTCATGTCGAAATCGACCTTCAGCCCGACGGAAGAAGAGAGGGCATCCATGTGGAAGAAGCGGACCGCGTCTGAGAGGGCGTTCTCGATGAGCATCCGCCGGGCCTTCCACCCAGGCCGCGCCGGGCTGGAGCTAGAATCGCCGCCTTTCCGTGATCACCCTCGACCTCGTCAACACCCTCGCCCTGGCCGGCATCGTGTTGTTTGTGGGCTACGGGATCCGCGCTCGGGTGCCGCTTTTCGCGCGCCTGAACCTCCCCGCCCCGGTAATCGGCGGGCTGCTCGTGGCCGCCTTGATCACCGGCATGCGCCAGCGTGGCCTGACCGTCCTGCAACTCGACACCACCTTGCAGGCGCCGCTCATGATCGCGTTCTTCACCACCGTGGGCTTCGGGGCCAGCGTCTCCCTGCTGCGGGTAGGGGGGCCGGCGGTGCTCGTGTTTCTCGTGGTCTCCACGCTCGCCGCCGTGCTGCAAAACGTCCTGGGAGCGGCGGTGGCCTTGGCCATGGGGCAGAATCCCCTGATGGGCGTGCTGGCGGGGTCGGTGACCCTGACTGGCGGGCCGGCCACCGGCCTCGCCTTCGCTCCTCTCTTCGAGCAGGCGGGGGTCCACGGGGCGGCCGCTCTGGCCGTGGCCACCGCCATGGCGGGCATCGTCGCGGGTGGTCTCATCGGCGGTCCCATCGGGACCCACCTCATCCACGGCCTGGGGCTGGCGCCGGGTCCTAAGGGGACGAGCCACCCCACGGTGATGGCGAAAGTGGCCGAGGAGCAGCTCGGCGATCCTTCGCCCCGCGCCCCCGCCGGAGAAGACGTCGAGAGCTACGTGCTGCTCAAGGCCCGGGTCGCCATCCTGGTGGCGATGTGGGCGGGCGGCTGGGTCAGCGGCCTTTTCGCCTCCTGGGGGGCCACCCTGCCTGCCTACATCGGGGCCATGCTGGTGGCCGCGGCGCTCAGGAACCTGGACGACCTCACGGGCTGGCTGCGCCTCTCCCAGAAGACGATCGACGACATCGGGACGGTCGCCCTCTCGCTCTTCCTGGTCCTCGCCCTCATGACCTTGAAGCTCTGGGAACTGGCCGGGCTGGCCCTGCCCCTCACCGTGATCCTCCCGGCCCAGGTGGCCCTGGTGGTGGTCCTCAGCCTGACCGTGGTGCCGCGGGTGATGGGCCGTGACTACGACGCCGCCGTCATGTCCAGCGGGTTTTCCGGATTCATGCTCGGCACCACTGCCAACGCCATGGCGAACATGGGCGCGCTCGTGGAGCGTTACGGGCCGGCGCCCCGAGCCTACCTGGTGGTGCCCATGGTGGGTGCGTTCTTCATCGACTTCATCAACGCGCTGCTCATCACGGGCTTCGTCAACCTGTTCCGGTGAGTCTCCCGGTGCCGTCCTCCTCGTCGCCCGGCCGAGCCCGGTCCCGCTCCTCACGGTGCGAAGCACGCGACCTTTCAGGTCAGAGCGACGCCGACTTCGAAGTTTGGATCATGCCTTCCTGGTTCCGGGATGGGGCGCATTCCCCCATCATTGCTAGTTTCAGTAACCCCAGCGCCTCTCTCGTTATAGCGGGCATTGATGGCGCGGACGATCTCGTTGATGACCGCCGCCGCTTGCCCCGGGAGGTACTTCGCTTCCGCCTCGTCAATGCTCGCGGTCAGGACATCATCGCGGAAGACTTCCCTGACCCAGCTCGAGAAATCCCTGCGAACCAAATGACCATGGACGCTCCCGGAGTTCACCCAGGCAAGAGTGAAACAGAGGTCTCTCAGCGAGTGCGAACGGGCGATCACGCGACCCTCGTCGCCCTTGAACACGAACGGCCGCCCCTCGTCCATCTCGACATGGAAGTACTTGTTACGGTTGCAGACGTGCGCGGTGAGCCGGGGGGCCAGACGCACCTGAGTCATCTGGCCCCAACGGCCGGCTTGTCGGGAGACCGCGGCGGCGTCTCCAAGGTCGAGATCGCCGAGGATTGCTCCCCAGGCCTCGGCTTCGGCGGGTTGGCCGAAACCCTCGCTCACCGCGCGGATCTCCGCCGGACTCCCGCGAGTGAACACGACCGTCTCCATCGCGGCCAGAACCTCCGGTCGCAATTGAGAGGCCCGGTAGGTCACGAGGACGTAGCCAGCCATCTCGAGGTCAATGGCCGTATCCACATCGGGATGACCAAGAAAGTAGTGGGCCTCGTCGAGAACAATCCGATGGGGCAGTCCGGTGCGGCGACGAACTTCCGCCAGAGCCGGGAGAAGGTTCTTGAGATAGTCAATCTTCTCCGCGTGGGCAACCCCCGCAAGTTCAAGGATCACACTGGCGTCGGGATGCCGGAGCGCATTGAGGACGTCACCAACACGCGGCGGCCGGCCGTCACCGCCCAGCAAAAGAACACCCGGCAGTGCTTCAAGCGTCCGATAGTCTCCCTCCGGGTCGATGATGCAGACGCAGTAACGCTGCAAGATGAGTCCCTCCAGGAACAGGCCGGCGACCCACGACTTCCCGGAACCGGCCCGACCGGCGATGAGCAGATTGCGCCCGAGCACCGGAAACATCACGGACTGGCCGTCGCGGCGGCGCCCGAGGAGGACCCGGCGACGCCCGGTGAGGTTCGGCGAGAGTCGAACCTGTCGCGCAAGCTGAAGCAGGTGGGCGGCGACCGCCGCCGGCCCGCTCCCCTCGATGACGCCATCGGCCACGCTCTTGAGGCGCGCGCTGCCCCAGGCCACGGCAAGCCCGACTTCACAGTGGTGGAGGAGCGAGCGGTCGTCTTCCGCATCGCCTATCCCCACCGTGTTGTGGGCGGAGAGTCTGAGCACGGCGAGCGCCTCGCGCAGCCCGGTAGCCTTGGTGACGCCTTCCGGCAGAATCATCAGACGAGCGCGGTTGAAGGCGAGGGAGAGCGGAGCCTCCATCTCCTGAACGAGGGCCACCACCTTCGGCGCCTCCGAGGCCGCGGCTTCCACCACCCGGTCTCCGACCGCAAACGCGATACCCGGCTCTGAAGCGCTTCCAGAAACTCCCCGTCCGGGGGGCGCCCGACCACGCTCGAAACGCCGGGGCCTGGAAAGTGGAGCACCGCTCCGTTCTCAGCCACGACGGCGTCCACGAAACCAAGATCGCCCGCGACCCGCCGCAGGTCGTCGAGACTCCGCTCGGTGACCACAATCGTCGCAATTCCCTTCCTGCGCAGTTCACCGAGAGCCTCGCGAACCCCGGGGTCCAGGACGCCATCGCTGGCCACCGTGCCGTCGTAGTCAAAAGCGACCGCTGAGAGTTTCATCCGCGAACGCTCCCGGCGGAGAAAGCCGGTGACTCCTGCCGTTCCGGCGAAGATCCTGGGGAGGGCAAGTGCGACATCATCGTCCGCCGGCGCCCTTCAGGTACTTGAGCAACTCGGACTCGGTAGAAAGCACCAGTACCGACTTCGCGTCGACGGTCTTCTCCAGGGTTTCGAGCGACTTCAAGAAGGCGTAGAAGTCCGCGTCTCTCTCGTAGGCTCGGGCGAAGATGCCCGTGGCCTTGGCGTCGGCGGCGCCCTTGAGCAATTGCGCCTTCTTGTAGCCCTCAGAGGAAGCGGCGAGGAGGTCACGCTCCTTCTGGCCACGGATTTCCGCGGCCCGGCCGGCGCCTTCGGACCGGCTCTTCTCCGCGATCCGTTTTCGTTCCGAGATCATCCGCTCGAACACCTTGGTTTGAACGCTCTCGACGTAGCTGATTCTCTTGAAGCGCACGTCCACCAGTTCCACCCCAAACTGAGGGGTGACGGCGGCCGCCTTCTCCAGGATGACCTTGGCGATCTTCGCGCGCCCCGTGACCACCTTGGTCGCGGCTTCCGTGCTCTCTTCCGCGCCTTCCAGCTCTTCGGTCAGCTCGAAGGGCCGATTGGAGGAGCGCACCAGTTCGATCACGTCGAAGGACGCCACCGCATTCCGGGTCTCGCCATCGACGATGTCGTCGATCCGGCTCTGGGCCCCGCGTTCATCCTGGACGGCCTGGTAAAAGCGGAGAGGGTCGGAGATGCGCCAGCGCGCGTAGGTTTCGATCCACAAATACTTCTTGTCGCGGGTGGGGATCTGGTTGGGATCGCCCTCGAACTCCAGCCAGCGTTTGTCGAACCGGTTGACGGCCTGGATGAAGGGGATCTTCAGGTGCAGCCCCGGAGTGGTCACGGCCTCTCCTGCGGGTTTCCCGAAGATGGTCAGGACGGCCTGCTCGGTTTCGCCCAGGGTGTAAACGCTCGATGAGGCGACCACCACCAGAATGGCGGCCCGAACGAGATTGTTGATGCTCATTTCTTCTCCTTGGTCAGACCGTCAATCTGCAGCAGCGGCAGCAGTCCCTTGGCCTGAGAATCCACGATGACTTTGTTGCCCGAGCGCTCAAGAACCCGGCCCAGGGTCTCCAGATACAGACGACGACGGGTGACTTGCGGAGCTTTCCGATACTCCTCATACACCGCCTCGAAGCGCTTGGCATCGCCTTCGGCCACATTCACGCGTTCGAGCGCGTAGCCTTCGGCTCCGCGCACCTGTTGCTCGGCCTGGCCCTTGGCCTGGGGAACCGCTGAGTTGTAGTCGGCGAGCGCCTCGTTGATGGCGCGCTCTTTTTCCTGGATCGCCTGGTTAACCTCGTTGAAGGCCGGCTTTACCTCGTCGGGAGGATTGACATCCTGTAGCACCAACTGCTGGATCTCGACGCCGTTGCCGTACTGGTCGCAGAGTTTTTGCAGCTCTTCCTTGGCCTGAAGGGCAATAGCCTCGCGTCCGATGGTGAGAACCTCGTCAACGCTGTGATCACCCACGACTTCACGCATGGTGGACTCGGTCATGTCGCGGAAGGTGCTCGACACGTTCCGTAGATGGAACAGGTACTTGTAGGGATCCTTGATTCGATACTGAACAATCCACTCCACCACCGCAACGTTCAGATCGCCGGTCAACATCAGCGATTCCTTCTTCGATTCCTCGGTCGTCCGGAACTCCGACTGGGTCCCGGCTCTGACCGTTTCAAAGCCGAACTCCATCTTGAGTTGTCGCTTGTCCGGAACCCGGGTGATCCCTTCGATGCCAAAAGGCAGCCGGAAGTGAGGGCCCGGCCCAGCGGTGCGGGCATACTTCCCGAAGCGCTGAATGACCGCCACTTCGTCGGCCGCCACCTGATAGAAGCCGGTGAAAAGGACCAGTGCTACCACTCCGCCGATCACATAGTTCCTGAAACCGGCCGGCGCCTTGATGCCGTCGCCTCCGCTGGATGTCGCTCCGCGGATACGCTTTGCCAGCTCTTCGACGCCTTGCCAAAGCGGATCAAGGGGGTCCTCTCGTCCATATTGGCTCATATGGACAAGACCCACTTGGCCGCCTGCGCTCGAGGCGCATTGGTGAAACCGAACCTGCGGCCGCGAACTTCTTCGGAGGGGCGTGGCAATCCCTGCGCGGAGGCCGGGCGCCAGCCCACCGCGCTTGCGCGCCATCCCAGTTTCAAGACATCAATTCCTACGGGCATAACAAACCATCCTCGCGGTTTCGCTCGTGCGGATCGCACGGCACGAGTAAACATAGGGACCCGATCAAACACAAACAAATACATTAAGACGTATCCATTCATAGTCTTTGCTGGCGACGAAGCGCTCGATGACGTCGAGACCCAGGACCGGCCTGACCCCATGCTGTCTCCAGATTTGCTTCGCCAGGGCCGCCGGAGCTGGAAACATGCCGGCGCCGTGCTGCCCGAAGACTCTCATGAAGGCCGAGTCGTCAAACTCGCCGACGATCCGCGGCGTGAAGCCTGCCTTCTCAAAGGCGTGGTCCAGGGCTCGTCGCATGGCGTTCTGGCGTCCCGGAAGCAGCAGGGGGGCGCCTACCAGCGAGGCGAACAGGCCGGCCAGCCCCGGCGCCCCGCCCGAGGTGGACGGGGTGGTTGATTCGGCGCGACCCGGAACCCTGCTCGCGACTCCCCTCTTCCTCGCTCTGATCATGGTGGAAGTCACCGACCTCATCTTCGCCGTCGACTCCATTCCCGCCATCTTCGCCATCACCACCGACCCATTCCTGGTTTTCACCAGCAATGTCTTCGCCATCCTGGGCCTGCGCAGCCTCTACTTCGCGCTCGCCGGGATGATCGACGAGTTCCGCTACCTGAAGGTGGCGCTTGCCGTTGTTCTGATGGTCGTAGGCGTAAAGATGATGACCCACACCTGGCTGAAGTCCATCCTGGGCGAACACTTCAACCTCTATCTCCTGGCCGTGGTCCTCATGATTCTCTTCGCCGGGGTGGCGGCATCTGTTCTGCACTCGCGCATCGAGCGGGGGAAGGCCTGAAGCGACAAGTCAGGGCTCGACGCGGGCGCGGCCCGACGTTCGGGGGTAGTCTGAGGTCGCGCGCCCCTCGTGGCGCGCATTTCCGACGAGGCTAATCGTGGACACCAAGCAAAAGAAACAGGCGCAGTTTTCCGGGGCGTACCTCGTCCTGGCCTTCGCGACGCTCCTCTTCGTGCAGGGGGTCTTCGCCCGTCGCCTCGCGCCGAAGCCGGTGCCGATGAGCGAGCTCGTGCAGCTCGCGCGCGACGGACGGGTCGTCGAAGCCCAGGTCCGGGAGACCGAGATCCTGGCCGAGCTCAAGCCCGAGGGTGAAGCAAAACCCCGGAGGGTCGTAGCGACCCGGCTCCCCGGCGTCGACGAGAACACCCTCGTGGCCGACCTCCTCGCGAAGGGGGCGAAGCTCTCGGGCTTCGTCGAGCGGACGTCCTGGCTCGAGACCTTCGTCCTGGCCTGGCTGCTGCCCATCGCCCTGCTCGCCGGCATCTGGTTCTTCCTCATGCAGCGGATGCCGCGGGGCGGACCGCTGAGCATCGGCAAGAACAAGGCCAAGGTCTACGACGAGACGGAGCAGGGCAAGGTCACCTTCGAGGACGTAGCCGGAGTGGACGAGGCTGAGGCCGAGTTGGTCGAGGTAGTGGACTTCCTGAAGAACCCCTCGAAGTACACCGCCCTGGGCGCGCGCATCCCCAAGGGAGTGCTGCTCGTCGGCCCCCCGGGCACGGGCAAGACGTTGCTCGCCCGGGCGGTGGCGGGCGAGGCGGGGGTGCCGTTCTTCTCCCTCTCCGGCTCCGAGTTCGTCGAGATGTTCGTGGGCCTCGGGGCCGCGCGCATGCGCGATCTCTTCGAGCAAGCCAAGAAGCGGGCCCCCTGCATCGTGTTCATCGACGAGCTCGACGCCATCGGCAAGTCGCGTGGCGGTGTCGCCGCCATGTCCACCCACGACGAGCGGGAGCAGACGCTCAACCAGCTCCTCGTCGAGATGGACGGCTTCCAGACCACTGCGGGCGTCATGATCATGGCCGCGACGAACCGCCCCGAGGTCCTGGATCAGGCTCTCTTGCGCTCCGGGCGTTTCGACCGGCAGGTGGTGGTGGACCGGCCGGACTTGCGCGGCCGCGAGGAAATCCTCAAGGTACACGTCCGCAGCGTGAAGCTGGAGGACGGTGCAAGCCTGCGGGTCATCGCCCAACGCACGCCGGGGATGGTGGGGGCCGACCTCGCCAAGACCGTCAACGAAGCCGCCCTCGCCGCCGCCCGGCGTGGCTCCGCGCTTGTTGGCCAGAGGGACTTCGAGGAGGCGATCGACCGTATCCAGCTCGGCCTGGCAAAGAAGGGCCAGATCCTGGGCGAAGACGAGAAACGGCGCGTCGCTTACCACGAGTCGGGCCACGCCCTGGTGGCGCTGCGCGTGGACCACGCGAACCCGGTCCATCGCGTCACCATCATTCCGCGCTCGATCGGGGCGCTCGGGGTCACGCTCCAGTTGCCGACGGGAGACCGCTACCTCGTGACCCGAACCGAGTTGCTCGACCGGATCTGCGTGATGTTCGGAGGCCGCGTGGCGGAGGAGCTCGCCTGCGGCGACATCTCCACCGGGGCCCACGACGACCTGACGCGGGCGACGGAGACCGCTCGGCAGATGGTGACGCGCCTCGGCATGAGCGAGAAGCTCGGCGCGATGACCTTCGG